>NZ_LFKY01000001.1:863-1578 GCF_028128965.1 Bradyrhizobium sp. CCBAU 25338 | reverse complement strand
GATGAGAAGCTCAAGATCGTCCTGGAGAGCTTACAGGCGCCGCGCCAGGTCGCGGCGACGGCGCGGCGATATGGCGTTTCGCGCTCGTTGCTGCTGCGATGGCGGCGAGCGTTTCGTCCCGAGCCGGCGGATGCCGCCGATCAGCACACGAGCTTCATACCGGCGATGCTGTACCGGAATCGGGGGCGACGCCTGGTCTAGTCGAGCCGGCCGGCGGGGCGATCGAGATCGAGTTTGCGGCCGGAGCTCGGATGCGGATTACTGGCGCGGTCGACGCGGCAACGCTGAAGGCGGTGGTCGCGGCGCTGGCTGATGGACGGTCGCGATGATCTCCATCCCGTCGGGCGTGCGGGTGTGGATTGCGACCGGCCACACCGACATGCGCCGCGGCATGAACTCGCTGGCCGTGCTGGTGCAGGAAGCCTTCAGGCGCGATCCGCCCGGCGGAGACCTCTACGTGTTCCGTGGCAAGAGCGGCAAACTGATCAAGATTCTTTGGCACGATGGGCTGGGCATGTCGCTCTACGCCAAGCGGCTGGAGCGCGGCCGTTTCCTGTGGCCGTCGCCGGCTGACGGCGTGGTGAGCATTACCCCAGCCCAGCTTGGCTATTTGCTCGAGGGCATTGACTGGCGGATGCCGCAACATACGTGGCGCCCGCAGGCGGCTGGCTGATCGCCGGGATTTGAATCGATAACACGATCGGCAGTTCGGACA
>NZ_LFKY01000001.1:0-619 GCF_028128965.1 Bradyrhizobium sp. CCBAU 25338 | reverse complement strand
ACGAGCAGTTCGGACAGTCCTCAGAGCGTGGCGCACTATTGGACCAGCTCGAGCTGCAGCTCGCCGATCTGGAGGAGAACGCCGCGCAAGCCGAGACCGCGGCGCAGCTGGCCGCAGTCGACAAGATTGCGGTAGCGCCCTTCGAGCGGCGCAAGCCGGCGCGCCGGCCGCTGCCGGAGCAATTGCCACGGGAGCGCATTGTCTATCCGGTGCCTGCCACCTGCCCATGCTGCGGCGACAACCGATTGCGCAAGATCGGCGAGGACGTGACCGAGACGCTGGAGCTCGTTCCGCGTCAGTGGAAGGTGATCCAGCACGTGCGCGAGAAGCTCGTCTGCCGGGCCTGCGAAGCGATCACCCAGCCGCCGGCTCCCTCGCACCCGATTGCGCGCGGACGTGCAGGGCCAAAGCTGTTGGCCCATATCCTGTTCGCCAAGTACGGCTTGCACCTGCCGCTCAATCGTCAGAGCGACGTCTACCAGCGCGAAGGCATCGACCTCGACGTATCGACGCTGGCGGACTGGGTGGGCGCCGCCGCGGCAACCCTGATGCCGCTGGTCGATGCGATCCGAAGCCATGTCTTTTCTGCCGAACGCATCCACGCGGACGACACTACGGT
>NZ_LFKY01000030.1:0-145707 GCF_028128965.1 Bradyrhizobium sp. CCBAU 25338 | reverse complement strand
CGCAGCGAAGCAAGCAGGAGACCTTCCGCGGAGAATCTACATTGCTTCGCTGCGCTCGCAATGACCAACCGAAGCCGAACTCGCTACCGCCTCTCGCAAAACTCCCTCATTGCAGCTGCCACGGCGCCCGCGACCGCTTCGTGCCGCTCCGCCGAGTTCATCTCCATTTCCTCGTCGCGATTGATGATCGAGCCGGCCTCGAGCAGCACGGCGGCGCTTCTCGTCCGCGACAGCACAATGAGCCCGTCATAGCGATAGACGCCGACGTCCCTGTCGAGCAGCTGGCGCCGGTAGCGGCCCATCACCGGCAGGGTATACTGGCTGGCATAGCGCAGGCCCTGCTCCTTCAACTGCCTGCCGATCATCCGGGCCAGCATCAGGCTGGTGGCGAAGTACGGATTCTGCTGCGACACGAACAGCGAGTGCCCCGAAAAACGGTCGCTGAAATAGCTCTTTGCGCCATCGAACTCCCAGGTCTCGAGCAGCTTGTCCGGCACCGAATCGTGATGGACCGACAGGAACAGATCGGTCCGGCCTTCGTTCGCAGCGCCGACGCGCTTGAACAGGCTCGACCGCGCCTTGCCGTCCGTGACAAGCAGGCGGGTTTCGGCAAAGCCTTCAGACTTGAGCTTCGCTGTGATCAGCCTGGCGAGGCGGAAGTTGAAGCCGAACTCCGGATCATTGCGCGCGCTCAGCGCACCGTAGGAGTCCGGGGTGTGCCCGACATCCACGACGATCCGGAATTTAGGCATCTCGCATTTGGCCGGCGGCGACGGCTTCGGCCTAGGTCTTGCAATCTTTCGCGCGGCAGCAGCCTCGCCGGCATCGACAAGGGCGAGCGACGACAGCAGGATCGACGCGACCAGCCCGGCGATGATGCTGCGCGATTGCCCCAAGCTCTACTCCGCTGCCGCGACCCGCGGGACGACGACGAAGCCCGCGATTTGTTTTCGGGAAGATTGGCGCGGGAATTGGAGTGCGTCAACGCAAGATAACGCTCGTGTCCCGGGCACGAGAGAGGTCAGATCGGCCGCTCCCCCTTCACCGTCACGCGCGTGCCCGAGCGCGTGTGCGGCCAGTAGTCCCACATTGCACGGTGCTGGGTGCAGCGGTTGTCCCAGAAGGCGATGGCGTTCTCGGTCCAGCGGAAGCGGCACTGGAACAGCGGGTTCTCGGCGTGCTGGTAGAGATAGGCCAGCATCGCATCGCTCTCGTCGCGCGGGATGCCGTTGATGTGGCGGGTGAAGCCGCGGTTGACGTAAAGCGCCTTCCTGCCCGTGACCGGATGCGTGCGCACCACGGGATGCTCGGCCTGCGGATACGAGGGACGGTCGGCGACGCCATAATTGGCGTAGAGTCCGCGATAGATCGGTTCGCCATCGTGCAGCGCGGTGAGCCCGTCGAGATAGGCCTTCATGCGGTCCGACAGCGCCTCATAGGCCGCGTACATGTTGGCGAACAGCGTGTCGCCGCCGCGCGGCGGGCACTGCTTGATGTAGAGGATCGAGCCCATCGGCGGCTCGAGATCGCAGGACACGTCGGAATGCCAGCCCTCGCCGTTCGCGCGCGGCGAGTTCTTGTCGGCGTAGATCTTCATCAGCGCCGGATCTTCGTCCTCGTGCGGCGCGGCCGGATGGAAGTGTAGTTCGCCGAATTTGCGGCCGAAGGCGAGGTGCTGCTGCGGCGTGATGTGCTGGTCGCGGAAGAAGATCACGAGGTTTTCGGCAAGCGCGCGATGGATCTCGTCCATCTGCCGGTTGGAGCGGGCATCGCCCTCGACGAGCTCACCGATGTCGACGCCCGAGATTTCCGCGCCGATGATGGGGGTGAGCTTTTCGACCTGAAGCGTCTCGTAGGGCGCGCCGTCTTCAGCCGTGTGGCGATAGCGCGGACCCTGCTTGCCGGCGAGTGAGCTCATGGCGTGTCTCCCGATCGTTGTTGATTGGGGACATCGTAGCGCGCGGCGGCGGATACGCAAACTGCGCTGCAAACACACTCGTCGTCCCGGACAAGCGCAACGCAGATCCAGAACTCATAACCACAAGAAGAGATTTGGTAACTCCGAATCTCCGCCAACCCACTCCTTGTGGTTATGGGTCCCTGCTTTCGCAGGGACGACAGCGGAGCATGGAGCGCTGGCGGAGTGAAATCACTCCGCCGCGGGCGCCGGCACCTTGGCGCCCTGGCCGTAGCGCTGGTCGATGTAGTCGATCACCAGCGCCTTGAAGTCGGCAGAGATGGTCGGGCCGCGCAGCGTGCGGAACTTCTTGCCGTCGACGAAGACCGGCGCAGCCGGCGCTTCGCCGGTGCCGGGCAAGGAGATGCCGATATTGGCATGCTTGGACTCGCCGGGGCCGTTGACGATGCAGCCCATCACCGCGACGTTGAGCTCCTCGACACCAGGGTACTTCGTCTTCCAGGTCGGCATCTCGTCGCGGATGAAATCCTGGATCGAGCGCGCCAGTTCCTGGAACGTGGTCGAGGTGGTGCGGCCGCAGCCGGGGCAGGCCGCAACCAGCGGCACGAAGGTGCGGAAGCCCATGGTCTGCAGCAGTTCCTGGCCGACCTGCACCTCACGCGTGCGGTCGCCGCCGGGCTCCGGCGTCAGCGAGATGCGGATGGTGTCGCCGATGCCCTGCTGCAGCAGGATGCCGAGCGCGGCCGAGGACGCCACGATGCCCTTCGAGCCCATGCCGGCTTCGGTCAGGCCGAGATGGATGGCGTAGTCCGAGCGCGACGCGAGATCCTGGTAGACCGCGATGAGATCCTGCACCGCCGAGACCTTTGCGGAGAGGATGATGCGGTCCTTGGGCATACCGAGCTCTTCGGCGCGCGCGGCCGAGAGCAGTGCGGACTGCACCATGGCCTCGCGCGTCACCGCACGCACGTCGCGCGGATTGGGCGAGGCTGCGTTCTCGTCCATCAGCTTGGTCAAAAGCTCCTGGTCGAGCGAGCCCCAATTGGCACCGATGCGGACCGGCTTGTCGTTCTTGTTCGCGATCTCGATGATGTCGGCGAACTGGGTGTCGCGCTTGTCCTTGAAGCCGACATTGCCGGGATTGATGCGGTATTTCGCCAGCGCCTCGGCGCAGGCCGGATAGGCCGCAAGCAGCTTGTGGCCGATATAATGGAAGTCGCCGATCAGGGGCGTCGTGATGCCGCGCTTGGCGAGGCCATCACGGATGTGCGGAACGGCGGCAGCGGCCTCCTCGCGGTCCACGGTGATGCGGACCATTTCGGAGCCGGCGCGCGCGAGCGCTGCGACCTGGGCGATGGTACCGTCGATGTCGGCGGTATCGGTGTTGGTCATCGACTGCACGACGATCGGCGCACCGCCACCAACGGCGACGTTGCCGACCTTGACCTGAGTGGTCCGGTGCCGGGGCGCGGGGCCCGCGACGTCGGAATCGAGGGGATTTTCGAGCTTGTTCATGGGGTCCAAATATCAGGTTTTGGTGACGTTCAGCAATGCATCACGCGGCGCCGCAGCCACTTGGCTCGGACGGTTAACCAGAAAAAGCCCAGCAATTACAAGGAGGGCGGCGGCCCCGAATGCCAAGCTTAGGGTGTCGTGCATGATGAAATAGCTACCGACCACGCCAAACAAAGGGGTGATGAAGGTAAAAGCCGACAATTTGCTGGCCGAATAGGCCTTCACCAGCGCGAACCAAAGGGTGAACGTGGTTCCCACCACCCAGATCGCCTGGAATGCCATCAAGCCGAGCGATAGCGGTGCCGGCATGTGCGTGATGGATTCGCCAAACAGCCAGGCCGCCATCCCCAGAATCGGGATCGAGGTGGCGACCTGATAGCCCAGCGCCTTCTCGGGCGCGGCGAAGCGCAGCCGCGTGCCCTTGGCGACCAGCGTCGTCGCAGCCCACAACGCGGCGCCACCGACGATCATGAGATCGCCGAGCAGAACATGCGAATCGACATTGGGCTGCGGCACGCCGATTGCGAGGGCGACGCCGGCAAAGCTGATGGCCAATCCCAGCCATTGCGAGCCGCCAAGACGCTCGCCAAGCACCTGGTAGGAGCCGAGCGCGACGAAGAACGGCGCCGTGTAGAGGAACACCACCGCACGCGAAGCAGACGTGAGACGCAGCCCCTGGAAGATCAGCACGAATTCGATGCCGAACATCAGCCCGGCGATCAGGCCGGGCTTCCAGGTGCCGTCGCGTTCGAAGAAATTGACGCCACGCAGGGTGCCGATGATGAACAGCACCGGCAGCGCGCCCATCGAGCGGATGGCGGCCTGGAGCATCGGCGGAATGTCCGGCAGCACCAGCTTCACCGCGATCTGGTTGAACCCCCAGGTCAGGCACAGCATGAGCATCAGGGCAATGGCACCGGCACTGAGGGGGCGTGCGGCGGAGGGCACGATTTGAGCTGAGGACATTTCTTCCCGAATACCGGCTTTGCGCCGTTGTTGGTCTATGCAGTCTTCTGACAATGGGCGCAGACGCCCGTGATCTCCACCACGGACAATTTGGGGGCAAAGCCCGAACTGCGCGCGGCGGCGTTGAGGTCCCCGGCAAAGGACGCTGACGGGATCTCACCGACGAGGCCACAGCGCTCGCAGATCAGGAACGCCACCGCGGAGGTCACGTCGTGGTCGTGGGCGGCGCAGGCGAGATAGGCATTGCGGCTCTCGATGCGGTGCACGAGGCCGTTGGCCATCAGGAAATCGAGGGCACGATAGACCGTGATCGGTGCCGGCCGCGCCATCGACTTGGCGAGCTCGTCGATCACCTCATAGGCGCCGAGCGGGCGATGGCTGGAGAGCAGCGCCCCCAACACCTGACGGCGAATTGGCGTGAATTTCTGCGCACGCTGCTCGCAGACCGCCTCGGCATGCGCGAGCGCATCCGCGGTGCAGCGGCGGTGATCGTGATCGGGCGCGGGAAATACCGGGTTTGCGAGGGTCATGCGACCGATCTTTTAGCATTTCGGCTCGGGAACCCAAAGCACGACACTGCGAACGGCTGCCAGCCATGCCGGCGTTGCGGGACAGCCACCCGATAATCCGCCAGGAAATAATCATAAGCTTGCTTATTATATCTCCTGCTTATTGGAGACAAAGCTCATGACCCGCGGGTCCGTCGACCAGAACTTCCTGTTTACGCTCTCCGAACTCTACCGCCTGCTGCGCGTCTATGCCGACAAGGAGGCGTCTCGGTTCGGCATAACACGCGCGCAATGGGCGGTGCTGGCCAAGGTGGAGCGCAGCGAGGGCATGAAGCAGTCGGAGCTTGCCGAACTCCTGGAGGTGCAGCCGATCACGCTAACCCGCCTGATCGACAAGCTCTGCGACAATGACTGGCTCGAACGGCGCAGCGACGCCTCGGACCGCCGCGTCAAGCGCCTCTACCTGAAGAAGGCCGGCCGGCAGCTGCTCGGCCGGATGAGCGGGCTCAGGTCCGAAATCACCGCCAACGCGCTCGACGGCATCAATCCGGCGGATGCCCACCGTCTCCTCACCCAGCTCGAAACCATCAAGGAAAACGTGCGGACCGCGAGCCAGGCCAGCGGTGCGGAACAAGCGCGCAAGGAGCAGCGCTATGGCTGATCAGGTCCTCAAGTTCCAGCCCGAGCAGAAGAGCGATAGCGGCAAGCCGGCGAAGAAAGCCGGCACCGATCCGCGCCGGCGCCTGATGGCGGGCCTGCGCCGCTATCGCCGTTTCCTGCTCCTGGTCGTGCTGCCTGTCGTCGCCGCCGTCGGGGGCCTCACCTTCTATCTCAATGGCGGCCGCTATGTCGGCACCGACGACGCCTATGTCGGCGCGCAGAAGGTGCTTGTGACGCCCGACATCTCCGGCAAGATCCTGAAGGTGGTCGTGAAGGAAGGCCAGTCGGTCAAGCGGGGAGACGAGCTGTTCGAGATCGACCCTGTTCCGTTCCGCCTGGCGGTGGTGGAGGCCAAGGCGCAGCTCGCGCAGGCGCGCACGACCTACGACAACTTGGTCGCCAACATCAAGATCTACGGCGACATGCTCAATCTGGCCCAACAGGGCATTGATTTGAAGCAGCGCGACGTCGAGCGCAAGCAGGCGCTGGTGAAGAACAATTTCGGCTCGCAGCTCGATCTCGACAATGCGTCGAATGCGCTGGTCACCGCCGGGGCGCAGGCGCAATACATCAAGCAGCAGCTCTCGAACGCAAAGACCCAATTGCTCGGCAACCCTGACCTGCCGCTCGAGCAATTTCCGCCCTACGCTCAGGCGAAAGCCAAGCTGGACGACGCCCAGCGCAACCTCGATCACACCGTACTGCGCGCGCCGATGGACGGTGTGGCGACGCAGGTCGAGCAGATCCAGCTCGGCCGCTATGTCGCCGCCGGCACGCCGGTATTCTCCATCATCGACGTCGCCCATCCCTGGGTCGACGCCAATCCGAAGGAGAGCGACCTCACCTACGTCACCGAAGGACAGCCGGTGACGCTCGTCGTCGATGCGTTTCCGAATCACGTGTTCAAGGGCAAGATCGGCTCGCTCTCGCCCGGTACCGGCGCGCAATTCGCGATCCTGCCGCCGCAGAACGCCACCGGCAATTTCGTCAAGGTGGTGCAGCGCGTGCCAATCCGCATCTATTTCGACGAGACCGACAAGTATGTGCGGAAGCTGAAAGCCGGCATGAGCGTCTATGCCACCATCGACACCGGCCACAAGCGCTCGCTGGCCGGCTTGTTCGGCCTGTCGGCGACCGCAGGCCAGGACAACGACAAAGACTAAGAGAGACTGCGACAAGGACTGATCCGATGTCCGACGCCAATGCCAGCCTGATGGTGCCCGGCCTGCGCCGGAACATGGTGACGATCTGCGCCATGACCGCGACCATCATGCAGGCGCTGGACACCACCATCGCCAACGTCGCCCTGCCCTACATGCAGGGCACGCTGTCGGCATCGCAGGACCAGATCAACTGGGTGCTGACCTCCTACATCGTCGCCGCGGCGATCATGACCGCGCCGGTAGGCTGGATCGCCAACCGCTTCGGCCGCAAGCGTATCTTCATCATCTGCTCGGCCGGCTTCACCATGGCGTCGGTGCTGTGCGGCCTCGCGCAGGACATCAACCAGATGGTGCTGTTCCGCCTGCTGCAAGGCGTGTTCGGCGCGGCCCTGGTGCCGCTGTCACAGTCCGTCATGCTCGACTATTACACGCTCCAGGAGCGCGCCAAGGCGATGTCGATCTGGGGCATGGGCGTGATGATGGGCCCGATCATGGGACCGTCTCTGGGTGCCTGGCTCACCGAGACCTATTCCTGGCATTGGGTGTTCTTCGTCAATCTGCCGTTCGGCGCCATTACCGTGCTAGGTTTGATCGTCTTCATGGACGAGACCAGGAAGGACCTCAGCCTCAGATTCGACTGGTTCGGCTTCGCCGCGCTGGCGATCGCGATCGGCGCGCTTCAGCTCGCGCTCGACCGCGGCGAGCAATTGGGCTGGCTGGAATCCAACGAGATCCTGGCGGAATTCATCGTCTCGGCCGTCGCCTTCTATTACTTCCTCGCGCATTCGTTCACGACCTCGACCCCGTTCATCCGCTTCGCGCTGTTTCGGGATCGCAACTTCGTCACCGGCTGCGTGTTCATGATCGTGATGGGGCTCGTGCTGTTCTCGACCATGGCGCTGGCCTCGCCCTACATGCAGAACGTGATCGGCTATCCCATCATCACCGCCGGGTTGCTGCTGGCGAGCCGCGGCATCGGCACCTTCTTCGCGATGATGCTGGTCGGCCGCATGATGCGTTATTTCGAGGCGCGCACGCTGATCATTGCCGGCCTGACGCTGACCGCGGGCTCGCTGTTCCAGATGACCGGCTGGACCGACCTCACCCAGGTGCCGGAGATCGTCACCGTCAGCGTCATCCAGGGCTTCGGCTTCGGCCTCGTCTTCGTGCCGCTCTCGACCGTGGCGTTCCTGACGCTGTCGAACGAGCTGCGGACCGACGGCACCGCAATGCTGACCTTGATGCGCAACGTCGCGAGCTCGGTCGGCATTTCCGTCGTCATCGCCGAGCTGACGCAGGGCACGCGGCGGACCTATGCGATCCTCTCCGAGCACGTCAATCCATTCAACCACGCACTGCAGATGCCCAGCGTCAGCGGCATGATCAATCTATCCACCGACGTCGGCCGCGCCATGGCCGACAGAATGGTCAGCGTGCAGGCGCAGATCATTGCCTTCGCGCACGACTACCAGCTGGTGATGGTCTTCATCCTCTGCACCATCCCGCTCGCTTTCCTGATCGGCTCGACCAAGGCCACGCTGCGCAAGCAGGCCGCGGGGCCGGAGCACGCGGTGATGGAGTAGGGTCGACTTCGCGCGATCTCGTGTCCCGGACGCGGTGCAGCGCGCAGCGATGCGCCGCAAAACCGGGACACATGCTGCTGTCAGACCTGCGCCCCGGCTCAGCAGCGCATCACGACGTGCTGCGCTGCGTCCGGGGCACGAGAGATCACCCCAACAGCTCCTCGCAGCCTAAATCGTCCACTGCCGCAAACACCCGCTCCAGATTGTTCCACCAGATCACCGGCGGGATGTCGATGCTCCACTGCCAGACCGGCCTCGTGATCTGCCAGAGCACCGCCCAGCGGTAGTCGCGATCGAGCGCGCCGCGCGTATAACCGGTGATGCCGCTTTCGATCAACGTATCGTGGTAGACATTGAGCAGCGGGCGTTCGAGTGCCTGCCGGCGTTCCGGATACCAATGCATGGCCATCATATAGGCGAGGTCGTGAGTCGGAACGTTGATACTCCAAAGATCGAAATCGAAGATGCGCACGGTATCGGCAACGCCCGCGCGCGGAAGCAGGAAATTCCAGATATGAGCGTCGCCATGGGTGATGCTGAGATGACGGCGCGAATGGTAGCGCTGGGACAGCCGGTCGGACTGATCGATCAAACGGCGATAGAGAGTGCGGCGTTCTTCGCTGAGGCGATCACCGAGCAGATCGGCGAAACGATCGTAGTGGCCGGCAAAGGTCTCCATACGCTGCGCGCTGTCCTCGGCACTCGCCAACGTGCCGACGGTGTCGCCAAGATCGGGATGGTCCCACCACGCCGCATGCCAACGTGCGAGCGTCGTGACGATCGCGACCGCCTGACCGCGCGACGGCGGCAGCGGCCATTGGGTCGCGGTCGCATGGCTGTCGGTGAGATCTTCGAGCAGAAGATGCCAGGCAAGGCTCTGCTCGTCGAAATGTCCGTCGAAGCATCGTGGCACGAGTCCCGGCGGCATTCTCGATGCGAGCTGCATGTAGTAGTCCAGCTCGCGCCTGCCGCCATTGGCGAGGCGCTCGGCGAAGGCTGAATTGGGCATCTTGAGGATCAGCGACTGCGGGGCGCCGGCGGATTCGCCGACATAACGCAGGCCGAGACGGATGATATGCGACACGACGGTGTCGCGCTGATGCAGCACCTTCACTTCGCGCACCGCGCCGGCGTCCAGCACGCCGCCCCGGCGCAGCGCGGCCGTCAGTCGGGCGGGCTCAACGACCGCCGGCAATTGTGGAGGTGTCATGAACCACGATGCCCCTGTCCCGCGCCATACTGCACGATCACACTCCCGGGCACCAGCGGCCGAGCTGATGCCAGGCTCAAGCCGCCGCCGTCGAGTCGCGCACGGTTCGCACCACGACCGACCGCAGCTGTTCGAGATTGGCCGCCATCCCGGCGATCGCCTGCCTGACGTCCGCGGCGCGCTGGTCGACGGAGGCGGCGTCGCGGCTGACATCGCCGATCTTGGCCGAGACCTCCTTCGCTGCGGAGGCGGATTCGGAAATCGACCGCGCGATCTCCCGCGTCGCGGCATCCTGCTCTTCCATCGCGGCGGCGACCGAGGTCGCCACGCCGTCGATCTCGACGATGTGGCCCCCCATGGCCTCGACGGAATCGACCGCGGCCTGCGTCGAGGTCTGGATCTCCGCGATCAGCCGCCCGATCTCCTCGGTGGATTTGGCGGTCTGGTCGGACAGGGATTTCACTTCGGCGGCAACCACGGCGAAGCCGCGGCCGGCTTCGCCGGCGCGCGCCGCCTCGATCGTCGCATTGAGCGCGAGGAGGTTGGTCTGGCCCGCGATGCCGCCGATGAGGTCGGAGACCTCGGCGATCTTCTTCACCGATCCGGCCAGCGCCTGGATGGTCGAGCGCGCCTGCTCGCGGCCAGCGACGGCAGACTTGGTGACAGTGCTCGTGCGTGCGACCTGGCTTGCGATCTCGCGGATCGAGGCGCTCAATTCTTCGGCCGCGGCCGAGACGGCCTGCGAGCTGCCGAGGGCCTGCGTGGAGGCCGCCGCGACCGCCTGCGACTGCGCAGAGAGCGACTTCGCGATCTCCGACAGGCCGGAGGCCGCCCGCTCGACGCCTTGCGTTGCCGCGGTCGCGGTATCGACCGAGCGGCCGGTCTCGCGCTCGACAGTTTCGGCCATCTGGTGCAGGGCGGAGCGCTTGGCGAGCGCCGCCTCCTGCTCCTGCCGCAACTGTTCCCCGCGCAGGCGAGCATTCTCGACCGCCGCCTGCTTGAACACCAGAAGCGCGCCCGCCATCGAGCCGACCTCGTCCTGGCGGCGCGCGAACGGAATGTCGGCGGCGAGATCGCCGGTCGCGAGCTTCTGCATTGCGTCCGTCATGCGCACGATCGGACGGACCACCCCGAGGGCAACACCGAGCAGTCCCGCAGCGATGAAGGCGAGGACGGCGGCGGAGACGCCGAGGAGGATATAGAGGATGGAGCTGTCGCGGTCCGCGGCCAGCTTCTCCATGGCCGCATTCTGCTTGTTGGCGTTCTCGACGATGCTGTCGATGACGGCGCGATGCGCGGTATAGGAATCCTTGAGCTGCGCATAGGCGCGTTCGGAAGCAGCTGCGTCCTTGGCCTTGAGGGCCGGCAGGAGCTGGTCGGACGCCTTCCAGAATTTCTGCACCTCCGCATCGGACTTCGACACCAGCGCGGTCTTGAGGTCGGCCGAGAGGCTGGAGGAGACCCAGAACGCCTTGCGCTCGTCGTAGTCCTTGCGGAGCTGGACCAGGCGCTCGCCATGGGCGGCCAGCTGGTCCGGCTCGCGCATGGCGAGGGTGGCCTCGAGATAAGCCTCGATGACGTATTCCGGCGGCGGCAGGATGTCGGCGATGAGGTCGTTACCGAGCTTGATGTCGGAATAGAGCGGGCCGCCGACCTTGAGCTCGCGCAGCGCATAGAGGCTGGTGGAAACAACCGCAGTAAAGCCGATGGCAAGAACGATCCCGAAAGCGACAATCGCGGAGGACAATGACAGACGAATCTTCATGAAATAATCCAGGGCGCGCGCTGAAACCGCGAGGAGCCTAGATCAATATGGTAAATGCGGGATTGCCCTGCGGGGAAGTCTCGAAAGAAGGGCTCCGAAAAGCTATGGGAATTGAGCGTCGATCGATCGGATTTGGGTCAGCGAGACTGACGCACAGGCGGGCATGGAGACGATCAGGCCGGATGCAAGGCAACACCGACCGCGGTTGCGCTGGATAAGAAACGTGGTGCCGACGACCTGGCGCCGCCGGCACATATTTGCTCAGACCTCGAAGAACACCGTCTCGTCGTCGCCCTGGAGCCGCAGGTCGAGCCGGTAAACCGGCTTGCCGGCCTCGCGCACCGCGGTCAGGGTGGCGCGGCGGTCGGCCGGCACCAGCGCCAGCACCGGATCGGCCGCATTGCCGGCCTCGTCGCTGAAATAGATGCGGGTATAGAGATGCCGCAGCATGCCGCGGCCGAACACCGCAAGCAGGATGTGCGGCGCCTGCGGCTTGCCGTCGGGATCCGGCACCGCGCCCGGCTTGATGGTGTCGAAGGCGTAGTTGCCGTCCTTGTCGGTGCCGCAGCGGGCAAAGCCGCGGAAGCTCGCATTCGGCAGCGCACGCTTGTCCTGCGGGTCGGCAAAGCGTCCCTGCGCATCCGGCTGCCAGATCTCCAGCATGCAATCCGGCACGGCAACGCCGTCGCCATCGAACACGCGACCCTCGATGCGGATGCGATCGCCCGACACGTCGGGGGTCAGCGTCGAGTTGGTGAACGCGTCGTTCCAGGCGTATTCGCCGTTCGGCGTCAGGCCGTATTTGAAGAACGGACCGACCGTCTGCGATGGGGTGATCCCGTTGGGCTTCACAGACTCTTGCACTTAATGGTTCTCCATGGGGGTGGCGTTCTTGCCCCGCAGCACGATGTCGAAGCGGTAGCACAGCGCCCATTCGGGCTTTGTGTTCTCGAGATCGAACGACGAGACCATCCGCGCCCGCGCGTTCTCGTCCGGTACCGAGTTGAAGATCGGGTCGAACGGGAACAAGGGATCGTTCGGAAAGTACATCTGCGTCACGAGGCGCGTGACGAAGGAATAGCCGAACACCGAAAGGTGGATATGCGCGGGGCGCCAGGCGTTGTGGTGATTGCCCCAGGGATAGGCGCCGGGCTTGATGGTGACGAAGCGATAATAGCCGGAAGCATCGCTCACGGTGCGGCCCGCGCCGGTGAAATTCGGATCGAGCGGCGCCGGATGCTGATCACGGACGTGGACATAGCGGCCGCAGGAATTGGCCTGCCAGATCTCGATCAATGAGTTCGGCACGCCGCGGCCGTCCTCGTCCCGCACATGGCCATGCACGATGATGCGCTCGCCGAGCGGCTCGCCGCTGTGCTGGCGGGTGAGGTCGTTGTCGCCCTCGCGCACGGTCTCGTGGCCGTAGACCGGGCCGGTCAGCTCCGACAAGGTATGGCGCATCGGAATCAAGGGCTTGCTCGGCGCGCGCTTGATCGAGCTCTTGTAGTCGGGCGACAGCGGCAGCGGATGCGCCTTGTTGCTGTCCGTGGGATAGATGAATGCCATGGCGAACTCCTCCCCAGCCGTTGTGGTCCGGCCGGTCAACGCTTCGCCAATCATTATATGATATAACTAATTTGGGGAAGCGGGTTTCGGAGCCTCCCAACGCTGTCATTCCGGGGCAGCCCGCAGGGCTGAACCCGGAATCTCGAGATCCCGGGTTCGGTGCAAGTGCACCGCCCCGGGATGACGAGACGCGTCCCGTCAGTTCAGCTTCTCGATCGCAACCGCGACGCCCTGCCCGACACCGACGCACATGGTGGCGAGCGCAAGCTTGCCGCCGCGCTTTTCCATGCCGTGCACGGCGGTGAGGGCGAGGCGGGCGCCGCTCATGCCGAGCGGATGGCCGAGCGCGATCGCGCCGCCATGCGGATTGACGAAATCGGCGTCGTCCTTGACCCCGAGCTGGCGCAGGCAGGCGATGCCCTGCGAGGCGAAGGCTTCGTTCAGCTCGATCAGGTCGAAATCGCTGATCTTCTTGCCGAGCCGCTCCATCAGCTTGCGGGTGGCCGGCACGGGACCAATGCCCATGATGCGCGGCGGCACGCCGGCCGAAGCGAGCCCGAGGATGCGCGCCCGCGGCGTCAGGCCGTGCTTCTTCACCGCGGCTTCCGAGGCCAGGATCATCGCGGCGGCGCCGTCATTGACGCCGGAGGCGTTGCCGGCCGTCACCGTGCCGGGATTGCGCACGATCGGCTTCAGCTTGGCGAGACCTTCCAGCGTGGTCTCTGGACGCGGATGCTCGTCCTTGTCGACCGTGATGGGGCCAGCCTTGCCGCCGGGAATGGTGATCGGCGTGATTTCCTCGGCGAAATAGCCTGCCGCAATCGCCGCACCCGCACGCTGCTGCGAGCGGATGGCGAAGGCGTCCTGGTCGGCGCGCGAAACCTGGAATTCCTCGGCGACGTTCTCGCCGGTCTCCGGCATGGCATCGACGCCGTACTGCGCCTTCAGCAGCGGATTGATGAAGCGCCAGCCGATGGTGGTGTCGAAGATTTCGGCCGAACGCGAGAAGGCTTCCTGCGCCTTGCCCATCACGAAGGGTGCGCGCGTCATCGACTCGACGCCACCTGCGATGGCGAGCTCGATTTCGCCGGCGCGGATGGCGCGGCCCGCGGCGCCGACTGCATCAAGGCCCGAGGCGCAGAGCCGGTTCAGGGTCTGGCCGGGAACCGAATCCGGCAGGCCCGCCAGCAGCAGCGCCATGCGCGCGACGTTGCGGTTATCCTCGCCGGCCTGGTTGGCACAGCCGAAGAACACTTCGTCCACTTGCGCCCAATCGAGACTGGGGTGTTTTGCCATCAGCGCCTTGATGGGGGCGGCGGCCAGATCGTCGGCGCGCACCTTGGCGAGCGAGCCGCCGAAACGGCCGATCGGGGTCCGCACGGCATCGCAGATAAAGACGTCACGCATCGTTGTTCTCCCTGAATGCCGCGGTCCGGCCAAATTCTTCAATGTCGGCGGAGTTTTAGGAGGGCGCTCGCGGCAGGTCAATTGACTGATGCGCGCGTGTTCCAAGGGGGCCGCACGCCGCAAGCGCATGCCACCGTGCGGACAACGTGGAAAACCTCGCCTCTCCGGCCAAAGCGATAGGAGCAGGTGCCGAAATTTTGTAGGTTGCGCCGCCCATGACGATGCAACAGCCGATACCTGTCCCGCCCCCCGAGAACACGCCCGCGCCGCAGGCCGAAGCCGCCGCGCGCGTCACGCCGATGATGGAACAGTACCTCGAGATCAAGGCGGCGCATCAGGGCTTGCTGCTGTTCTACCGGATGGGCGACTTTTACGAGCTGTTCTTCGAAGACGCGGAGATCGCCTCGAAAACGCTCGGCATCGTCTTGACCAAACGCGGCAAGCATCAGGGCGCGGATATCCCGATGTGCGGCGTGCCGGTCGAGCGCTCCGAGGATTATCTCCATCGTCTGATCTCGGCCGGCCACCGGGTCGCGGTCTGCGAGCAGACCGAGGATCCCGCTGCGGCCAAGGCGCGCGGCAACAAGAGCGTGGTGCGTCGCGGCGTGGTGCGGCTGGTGACGCCGGGCACGCTGACCGAGGACACGCTGCTCGACGCGCGCGCCAACAATTACCTGCTGGCGATTGCGCGGGCGCGGTCCTCCGCCGGCGGCGACCGCTTCGGCCTCGCCTGGATCGACATCTCGACCGCCGAGTTCATGGTGACGGAAGCTTCCGGCGGCGAGCTCGCCGCGACCCTGGCGCGGATCAATCCGAACGAGGCGATCGTCACCGACGCGCTCTACAACGACAGCGAGCTCGGACAGACCCTGCGCGAGCTGCCGGCGGTGACGCCGCTGACCCGCGACGTGTTCGACGGCGCGACCGCCGAGAAGCGGCTGTGCGACTACTTCGCCGTCGCGACCATGGACGGGCTCTCCCAGCTCACGCGCCTCGAGGCCACCGCCGCGGCCGCCGCCGTCACCTATGTCGACCGCACCCAGGTCGGCAAGCATCCGCCGCTGTCGCCGCCCTCGCGCGAGGCTTCCGGCGCGACCATGGCGATCGATCCAGCCACCCGCGCCAATCTCGAGCTGACGCGGACGCTGGCCGGCGAACGCCGCGGCTCGCTGCTCGACGCGATCGATTGCACGGTCACCTCGGCGGGTTCGCGTCTGCTGGCGCAGCGCCTGGCGGCGCCGCTGACCGATGCCCCGGCGATCGCCCGCCGGCTCGACGCGGTCAGCGCCTTCGTTGCCGATTCCGCGGCGCGCGAGGACATTCGCAGCATATTGCGCGGCGCGCCCGACATGTCGCGCGCATTGGCTCGGCTCTCGGTCGGCCGCGGCGGACCGCGCGACCTCGCCGGCATCCGCGACGGCATCATCGCCGCCGACCAGGTGCTGACGCGGCTCTCCGAACTGGATGCGCCGCCGCAGGAGATCACGGCGGTGATGGCGGCGCTGCAAAGGCCGTCGCGCGAGCTCGCATCCGAATTTGCCCGTGCGCTCGACGAGCAGCTGCCCCTGATCAAGCGCGACGGCGGCTTCGTTCGTCCGGGCTATGAGCCCGCCCTCGACGAGGCGCGGAACCTGCGCGACGCCTCACGCCTGGTGGTGGCCTCGATGCAGGCGCGCTACGCCGACGACACCGGCGTCAAGGCCCTGAAGATCCGGCATAACAATGTGCTCGGCTATTTCGTCGAGGTCACGGCCCAGCACGGCGACAAGCTGATGTCGCCGCCGCTGAACGCGACCTTCATCCATCGCCAGACGCTGGCAGGACAAGTCCGCTTCACCACCTCCGAGCTCGGCGAGATCGAAGCCAAGATCGCCAATGCGGGCGACCGCGCGCTCGGACTCGAGCTCGAGATCTTCGAGCGGCTCTGTGCGAAAGCGCTCGAGATCAGCGACGATCTGCGCGCTGCGGCGCAGGGCTTTGCGCTGCTGGACGTCGCGACATCGCTGGCCAAGCTCGCGGTCGACGAGAACTATGTGCGGCCCGAGGTCGATGGCTCGCTCAGCTTTGCGATCGAGGCCGGCCGCCATCCCGTTGTCGAGCAGGCCCTGAAGCGCAACGGCGAGCCGTTCATCGCCAATGCCTGCGACCTGTCGCCCGCGCCAGCGCAGAAGTCCGGCCAGCTCTGGCTGCTGACCGGCCCGAACATGGCCGGTAAATCGACCTTCCTGCGCCAGAACGCGCTGATCGCGCTGATGGCGCAGATCGGCAGCTTCGTGCCGGCCACGCGCGCGCGGATCGGCATCGTCGACCGCCTGTTCTCGCGCGTCGGCGCCGCCGACGACCTCGCCCGCGGCCGCTCCACCTTCATGGTGGAGATGGTCGAGACCGCGGCGATCCTGAACCAGGCCGGCGAGCGCTCGCTGGTCATTCTCGACGAGATCGGGCGTGGCACCGCGACCTTCGACGGCCTTTCGATCGCCTGGGCCGCGATCGAGCATCTGCACGAGAGCAATCGCTGCCGTACGCTGTTCGCCACGCATTATCACGAGCTGACCGCCCTCTCGGCCAAGCTGCCGCGGATGTTCAACGCGACCGTGCGCGTCAAGGAGTGGCAGGGCAACGTCGTGTTCCTGCACGAGGTGCTGCCGGGCTCGGCCGACCGCTCCTACGGCATCCAGGTGGCGAAACTCGCCGGCCTGCCGCCTGCGGTGATCTCACGCGCCAAATCCGTGCTCTCCAAGCTGGAGGCGCAGGACCGCGGGCAGACCGCGCGAGCCTTGGTGGACGACCTGCCGCTGTTCGCCGTGCCCTCGCGCGCCGCCGCGGAAGCCGCGCCGCCGAGCGAGGCCGAGTTGCTGATGGAGGCGGTGAAGGCGCTGCACCCCGACGAGATGTCGCCGCGCGAGGCGCTGGATGCGCTTTATGCGCTGAAGGCCAGGCTGCCGAAGCAGTGATGGTGCCGTAGCCCGGATGAGCGAAGCGACATCCGGGACGATTTTCCCCCGCATATCGCTCCGCTCATGCGGGCTACGATGCTTTCTGCGCCGAGAGAGAAACGCCTGGCTACGCCCTCGCCGCGATCGCCGCGGCTTCCGCGGCCGCGCGCTGCATGCTGGTCGACATCTCGTTCGTCACCGTGCTCTGCTCCTCGATCGCCGCGGCGGTCGAGGTGACGTATTCGCTGACATTGTTGATCGCCTGCTTGATCGAACCGAGCGCGCTGACGACGTCGCCGGAAATGCTGTTGAGGCTGCCGATCTCCTCGCCGATCTTGTCGGTGGCCTGCTTGGCCTGGTTGGCGAGGCTCTTGACTTCGGAGGCGACCACCGCGAAGCCGCGGCCAGCCTCGCCGGCGCGGGCCGACTCGATCGTGGCGTTGAGCGCGAGCAGGTTGATCTGCCCGGTGATGTTGTTGATCATCTCGACGATGCCGCTCATCGCCTGCGCAGCCTCGGTGAGGCGCTGGGCCTGCGCGTCGGCGGAGGAGACCTGCTCAACCGCGCTCATCGCGGTTTCGCGGGATTTGGTCATCGCCTCGGAGATCTCCCGCACCGAGGCGTTGAGCTCCTCCGAGCCGGCGGCGACCGATTCCATCATCCCGCGGACGCGCTCATTGCCCATGCGGACCAGCACCTGCCGCGTGGTGTCGGTGGCGTATTTCACCACCTTGAATGGCTTGCCATTGAGATCGAGGATCGGGTTGTACGAGGCCTGGATATAGACTTCCTTGCCGCCCTTGCCGATGCGCTTGTATTCGGCCGCCTGGTATTCGCCGCGATTGAGCGCGGCCCAGAACTCGCGATAGCCGGCTCCATCGCGCTCGCTGGGCTCGACGAACATGCTGTGATGCTTGCCCTTGATCTCGGCCAGCGAATAGCCGAGCGCGCCGAGGAAGTTGGCGTTGGCGGTGATGATCGTGCCGTCCATGTTGAACTCGATCACCGCCTGCGCCTTGTCGATGGCGGCGATCTGACCGGCGAGATCGGCATTCTTCAGCTTGTCCGCCGTGATGTCGGTGGCGAACTTGACGACGCCGAACGGCTTGCCGCTTTCGTCGAGCAGCGGATTGTAGGAAGCGAGGATCCACACCTCGCGGCCGCCCTTGCCGATGCGCTTAAACTCGCCGGCCTGGTAGTCGCCGCGGTTGAGCGCGGCCCAGAATTCTCGATAGGCCGAGCTGTTGCGCTCGGCTTCGGCCACGAACAGGCTGTGATGCTTGCCCTCGATCTCCGCCAGCGAATAGCCGAGCGCCTTGCAGAAGTTCTCGTTGGCCGTGACGACGGTGCCGTCGAGCTTGAATTCGATGACGGCCTGGGCGCGGCCGATGGCGGCGATCTTGGAGGTTTCGGTCATGCCGCGAATCTTCTTCGCGGTGATATCGGTCGCGATCTTCACGACCTTGACGGGCTTGCCGGCGTCGTCGAGCACCGGATTGTACGACGCCTCGATCCAGACCTCGCGGCCGCCCTTGGCGATCCGCTTGAATTCGGCGGCCTGGGGTTCGCCGCGACCGAGCTGCGCCCAGAACGCCTTGTATCCGTCACTATCACGCCGATCGGCCGGCACGAACATGGCGTGCTTCTTCCCCTTGATCTCGTCGAGGGAGTAGCCGAGCGCGTTGAGGAAGTTCTGGTTGGCCGTCAGGATCGTGCCATCCATCGCGAACTCGATCATGGCTTGCGAACGACCAATGGCCGCGAGCATTGCGTCGGCATCACCGCGGGACTTGCGACCAAACATCAGGAAATCTCCATCTCGAAATGGCGCCGATGGGCTATGCCCGTCGGGATCAAGGAACTGGCCGTGCGGCAGCGCTGCCGTATTCAAAAACCGGCGCCCCCGCAGATCCGATGACTTGCGTGCAGGTCCGTCGAAAATTCGCGCGGACAGCAACGGAAGCGAGTGCGCAGCCTGATTCTGTACGGGAAAAGCTCGAATAAAGTTCTAATTTTGCTGTCGGGAATTCGACGGGGCGGATGAGCGTGTCTAAGCGAGAGGTGCCGGAGCTCCGATCTGAGAAACACGACGAAACTTGAAATGATGTTTCTCATTCAATGGCTTGCGGAGACGCCTCGTCACTTGTGAGCGCGCCCGCATTGGCTTTTCGCGACGTCGCGTCGCGCATATCCGTAGTCTCACGGAACCGGCCGCGCCTTGCGTACCGCGCGCCGGCCAATTCCCCACAGCGTCAGGTTCCACACCACGCAGGTCCCGAGTGCGAAGCACAAGCCGACGGCGGAGCCGAACCCCACGACTGCAACGTGCAGAACTGCGATGGCCATGCCAAATCCGAGCAGGCCCCAGGCGGAATTGGCAAGCACGGCGGCGGTCGGCGGTCCCCCAATGCGCGGATGCAGGATCATCATGATGCTGGAGAACACCACGGGATAGAGCGCGATGATGCCGCTGATGCGAGGGCCGACCCAACTCGATGTCGAAACCACGATAGCGACGAGGGTCGCAACCAGCGCAGCCCGCATCGGGATGTCATACCAGCGGCGCGTCACCAGCGGCATTTTCACATGGCGATAGCCCGCCAAGAGCGGAATGCAGATGCCGAACGCGATCAGGTTGGCAGCAAGCCCCGCGGCGAGCGACCAGTCGAACTGGCGGATGATCGATGCAAGCACGATCCAGACCGCGACGGCGCTTCCACAACTCACCACCAGATTGTGCCGCTGCGACAGCACGACATAGGTGAGACACATGAAAATCGTCGCCGCATTGACCGGCAGGCTCGCCAGCGCACCCTGCGCGATGAAGGCGGCGTCATGATCGATCGCGAGGAAGACGTAGGAGGGACCGGCCGACACCGGCAGCGTCGCAACCAGCGCGCCGATCACAGGCCCTGCGCGTTCGGTGATGATCGACGCCGACACCACGAACGCCGCCGCGATCGCCATGCGCAACAGGAGGACGAGGATGAAATGGAGTTCGAGGGACATTCTGTCTGTCATTTCGGGGCGCGCGACGCGCGAGCCCGGAATCCAAGACCACAGGCCGTAGTGGTTTGAGAGCTGGAGCAACGACCGTTCGAGATCACGACGGCCTGGGCTTATGGACGATACCAGTTGCTGGGATGACGACCTGCGCCCTTTTACAACCGCTGCATCGACACCGAGACCTTCGGGCCGTTCTTGATGGTCTGATAGACCACGCAATAGCGCTCGGTGAGCTTGAGCAGGAGATCGAGCTTGTCCTGAGGCGCGTCGGTGTCGACCTCGAAGCGCAGGCGGATCTCGGCGAAGCCGACCGGAGTCTCCTTGTCGATGCCGAGCGTGCCGCGGAAGTCGAGATCGCCCTCGGCGTAGACGTTGCCGGTCTTGAGCGGCACCTCGATCGCGGTCGCAACCGATTTCAACGTGACGCCGGCACAGGCGACCAGGGCTTCGAGCAGCATGTCGCCGGAGCAGAGCTCGAGGCCGGAACCGCCAGTGCCCGGATGCAGGCCGGCCATCGCGATGGCACGGCCGGTCTCGACCTTGCAGGCAATGCCTTCGCCGTCGGTGGAGCCCTTGGCCTTCAGCGTGATCAGCGCGGCCTTGGGATCGGTCTTGTAGCGCTCCTTGATTGGGGCTTGCATCTGGCGCAGTTGGACGGCGTCCATCTTGTTCTCTCCCGGCATGTCGTTTCTCACGAGCGGTATAGAAGGCGGCCGGTTTCGTGTCAGCTCATGATTGATGGGATCTGCCATGAGCAACCGAAATCGAGCCAAAAACAAACGTATTTTCATGATGTTACGCTTGAATTCACCAGCAGCGCCACAGACTGTCCGATCTGCATGACCGAGCTCGTCGGTCGCTGGCTTGCGAATGTCTCGTGACAGCGCCTGTCACCTCTTATATCCGGAGAGACATGGACAGCATCGCGACTGAGCAGAAGGCCGGGGTGGACGATCGTTTCGACACCGCGCGGATCACCGCCGCGGTCGATGCGCTTGCCGAACAGTATCAGGGACGCGAGGACGCGTTCCGCACGGCGATGGCGCAATTGCTCAAGGCGGAACTTATCGCGGCGCGCGACGCCGCGCAGGCGATCCTCTTGAAGGACCGCCACGGGCGGCGCTGCGCCGAGCGGCTGTGCCACGTGCAGGACGAGATCATCCGCATCCTGTATTCGGCGGCGACGCGCCATCTCTACCGCTCGCCGATCCCGAGCGGCGCCGAGCGCATGGCGGTCGTGGCGACGGGCGGCTATGGCCGCGGCCTGATGGCGCCGGAATCGGACATCGATCTGCTCTTCATCCTGCCCTACAAGCAGACCGCCTGGGGCGAGCAGGTCGCCGAGGCGATCCTCTATTGCCTCTGGGACATGGGGCTGAAGGTCGGTCACGCCACCCGCTCGGTCGACGAATCGATCCGGCAGGCGCGCGGCGACATGACGATCCGCACTGCGATCCTGGAGACGCGCTTCCTCACCGGCGACAAGCCACTCTATGAGGAGTTGGTCGAGCGCTTCGACAAGGAAGTCGTGCAGGGCACCGCGTCGGAATTCGTCACCGCAAAGCTCGCCGAGCGCGAGGAGCGGCACCGCCGCGGCGGCCAGTCGCGCTATCTGGTCGAGCCCAATGTCAAGGACGGCAAGGGAGCCTTGCGCGACCTGCACACTCTGTTCTGGATCGCCAAATACGTCTACCGGGTGCGCGATACCCACGAGCTGGTCGCGCGCGGCGTGTTCGACGCGCAGGAATATCGCACCTTCCGCCGCTGCGCCGATTTCCTCTGGTCGGTGCGCTGCAATCTGCATTTCTACTCTGGCCGCGCCGAGGAGCGCCTGTCCTTCGACCTCCAGCGCGAGATCGCCATCCGCCTCGGCTACACCTCGCATCCCGGCATGCAGGACGTCGAGCGCTTCATGAAGCACTACTTCCTGGTCGCCAAGGAGGTCGGCAACCTCACCGCCATCCTCTGCGCCAAGCTCGAGGACCAGCAGGCCAAGCCCGCCCCGGTGCTGAGCCGGATGATGGCGCGCTTGCGACCGACCGCGGCGAAGCGGCGCGTCCCTGACAGCGACGACTTCATCGTCGACAACAACCGCATCAACGTCGCCGCGCCGGACGTGTTCAAGCACGATCCGGTCAACCTGATCCGCATCTTCCGCCTCGCGCAGAAGAACAACCTCGCTTTCCACCCGGATGCGATGCGAGACGTGACGCGCTCGCTCGGCCTGATCAACGCGGGCTTGCGCGAGAATCCCGAGGCCAACCGGCTGTTCATGGAGATCCTGACCTCCGACAACGCCGAGATCGTGCTGCGGCGGATGAACGAGACCGGCGTGCTCGGCCACTTCATCCGCGCTTTCGGCAAGATCGTCTCGATGATGCAGTTCAACATGTATCATCACTACACCGTCGACGAGCACCTGATCCGCTGCATCGGCTTCCTACAGGACATCGAGCGCGGCGGCATCGAGGAGTTCGCCCTCGCCAGCGATCTCATGCGCAAGAGCCGGCCCGAGCACCGCGCGGTGATCTACATCGCGACATTGCTGCACGACGTCGCCAAGGGCAGGCCCGAGGATCACTCGATCGCCGGTGCGAAGGTCGCCCGACGGCTGTGCCCGCGGCTCGGCTTCAGTCCTGCCGACACCGAGCTCGTGGCGTGGCTGATCGAGGAGCATCTGACGATGTCCACGGTCGCGCAGTCGCGCGACCTCTCGGATCGCAAGACCATCGAGAATTTCGCCGCCGTGGTGCAGTCGGTCGAGCAGATGAAGCTCTTGACCATCCTGACCACGGCCGACATCCGCGGCGTCGGCCCGGGCGTGTGGAACGGCTGGAAGGCGCAGCTCTTGCGCTCTCTATACTATGAGACGGAACCGGTGCTCACGGGTGGGTTCTCGGAGGTCGACCGGGGAAAACGTCTTGCGGCCGCGCACGCCGAATTCCGCATGGCCTTCGCCGAATGGCCGAAGGACGAGCTCGACGCCTATATCGCCCGGCACTATCCCGCCTACTGGCTCAAGGTCGAGCTGCCGCGCAAGATCCGCCACGCCCGCTTCGTCCGCTCCAGCGAGCAGGCCGGCCACAAGCTGGCGATCAATGTCGGCTTCGACGAGGTGCGCGGCGTCACCGAGCTGACGATCTTTGCCGCCGACCATCCCTGGCTGCTGTCGATCATCGCGGGCGCCTGTGCCTCGGCCGGCGCCAACATCGTCGATGCTCAGATCTACACCACGACCGACGGCCGCGCGCTCGACACGATCTCGATCTCCCGGGAATACGACCGCGACGAGGACGAGGGTCGGCGCGCCACGCGCATCGGCGAGATGATCGAAGACGTGCTGGAGGGCAAGCTGCGCCTGCCCGAAGCCGTGGCGCGGCGCACCGTACGCAGCAAGGCGAAGCCGTTCGTGATCGAGCCGGAAGTGACCATCAACAACCAGTGGTCCGACCGTTACACAGTGATCGAGGTCTCGGGCCTCGACCGGCCCGGCCTGCTCTACGAGCTGACCACGGCCATCTCCAAACTCAATCTCAACATCGCCTCGGCCCATGTCGCGACCTTCGGCGAGCGCGCGCGCGACGTGTTCTACGTCACCGACCTCCTGGGCGCCCAGATCAACGCGCCGACGCGGCAGGCCGCGATCAAGAGCGCGCTGACCCATGTGATGGCCGGCGACAAGGCGGTGCAGCCGGCTGCGTAGGCAGGCGGAAAGTCCCGCGCAAACGATCTCCTCTCGTCATTCCGGGATGGCCCGAAGGGCCAGGCCCGGAATCCATACCACAGCTGGTGGATATGGATTCTCAGGTGCGCAATCGCGCACCATAGCTCGCGCCACGCGCGCCCCGGAATGACGAATTGAGAGACCTAGACCTCCACCCCCTCATGCCGCAGCAGCCAGCGCTTGCGCTCCAGTCCGCCGCCGTACTTCACCAGCGAGCCATCCGCGCCGATCAGGCGGTGACAGGGCAGCACCACGCTGATCGGGTTGGAGCCGTTGGCATGGCCGACCGCACGAACGGCCTTGGGCATGCCGATCCTTGCGGCGAGCGCGCTGTAGCTCAGCGTGGTACCCGCCGGGATTTGCGCAAGCGCGGTCCAGACCTTTTGCTGGAACGGCGTGCCGGCGATGCGCCACGCGATGGCCGAGAGCTGGCCGAGTTCGCCTTCGAAATAGCCGGACAGCGCCGTCCGCATATCCGCGGGCGCAGGCTGATTACTCAGATCTACGGCACCGTAATGCAGGCGCAACAGCCCGAGCATGCGGTGCTCGTAATCCTCCCAGTCGAGCGCGCGCAAGTCGCCATCAACATCGGTGACAAGCAGCGCAGTCCCGATCGGCGTCGTCAGGCGGTCGAGGCCGAAGCGTTCAGGCGTCTTGATTGATCGAGCGGGCATCGCGGCACCAGGCAATCGAAACACACCCATCGCACTTGCCATGCCGGCCGTGCTAACGTCCACCCGAAAGCTGACGCTTTGGGGGAGCTGACCTTGATCCTGATCGCCAATGTGCTGGTGGCGCTGGTCGCGGCACTGCACGTTTTCTTCCTGATCCTGGAGATGTTTCTCTGGGACAGGCCGCTGGGCCTCAAAGTGTTTCGGAATACGCCGGAGAAGGCCGAGATCACGAAAGTGCTGGCCGCCAATCAGGGCCTCTATAACGGCTTCCTCGCTGCCGGCCTGCTCTGGGGCCTCGTGCACGGCAATCCCGTCTTCGCGCTCCAGATCAAGGCGTTCTTCCTGCTTTGCGTGATCGTAGCCGGCGTCTATGGCGCAGCGACCGTCAGCACGCGAATTCTGATGGTGCAGGCGCTGCCGGCGGCGGTCGCGCTGGTTGCGTTGTTCTTGGCCTGAGACGCTACGGCGCAGCGCGGCGATCCTTGCGCCGCGGCGAACCTTCCTCCACAATCTTCGGCAGCGATGGCGACCGTTGCAATCAACGGAGAAAGACCGTCGGCCGAAAATTCCGTCAGGAGGAACAACCCAAGATGAACAATCGCAGAGCCTTCATAGCTGCCGCGGCGGCGATCGCCTTCGCGGTCTCCGTCAGCCAGGCCCTCGCCCAGAAGAAATACGACACCGGCGCAAGCGACACCGAGATCAAGATCGGCCAGACCGTGCCGTTCTCCGGCGCCTATTCCGTCTACGCCAATATCGGCAAGACCCAGGCCGCCTACTTCAAGATGATCAACGATCAGGGCGGCATCAACGGCCGCAAGATCAACCTGATCCAGTATGACGACGCCTATTCGCCACCGAAGACCGTCGAGCAGGTGCGCAAGCTCGTCGAAGGCGACGAAGTGCTGTTCACCTTCCAGCTGATCGGCACCGCCGCGAATGCCGCCGTGCAGAAGTACCTCAACGGCAAGAAGGTCCCGCAACTCCTCGCCTCGACCGGCGCCGCGCGCTTCAACGATCCGCAGAACTATCCCTGGACCATCGCCTACAATCCCAACTACGTGTCCGAGGGGCGGATCTACGCCAAGTACATTCTCAAGGAGCATCCCAACGCCAAGATCGGCGTGCTCTACCAGAACGACGACATGGGCCGCGACTATCTGGCGGGGCTCAAGAGCGGCCTCGGCGACAAGGCCGCCAGCATGATCGTCGGCGAGGTCTCCTACGAGGTCACCGACCCGACCGTCGATTCCCAGGTGGTCAAGCTGAAGTCGATGGGGGTTGATCTGTTCTTCGACGCCTCGACGCCGAAATTCGCGGCGCAGGCGATCAAGAAGCTTGCCGATCTCGGCTGGACACCTGTGCACATCCTCGACATCAATGCGAGCCCGGTGTCGGCAACGCTGAAGCCGGCCGGCCTCGACATCTCCAAGGGCATCATCTCGACCAATTACGGCAAGGACCCGGGCGATCCCCAGTGGAAGGACGATCCGGGCGTGAAGGCCTTCTTCGCCTTCATGGACAAGTATTTCCCGGAGGGCGACAAGCTCAACACCATCAACACCTATGCCTATTCGGTGGCCGAGCTGCTGGTGCAGGTCTTGAAGCAATGCGGCGACGACCTGACGCGTGAGAACGTCATGAAGCAGGTCGCCAACATCAAGGGCTACACGCCGAGCCTGGCGCTGCCGGGTATCAAGATCAACACCGGCCCGAACGACTACCGCGTCAACAAGCAGATGCAGATGATGAAGTTCAACGGCGAACGCTGGGAGCTGTTCGGACCGATCATCGAGGACACGGGCCCGTCGGGTTAGGCCGCATCTGCCTCTGCGACGTCATGCCCGGGCTTGTCCCGCCTGCGCGGCCGAAGCCGCTTCGGCGAGGCGAAGGCCCGGGCATCCACGTTCTTGGGCCAAAGGGAAGCCGTGGATGGCCGGGTCAAGCCCGGCCATGACGATGGCGAGAGATTCGCCGCATGACATTCAGATAGGTATCTCGCCGAAATTCTTTCCCACCGGCAGGACGGCATGCCGGATCAGCCGCGAATCCTCCACCGCGGCCTGGCGGTGCTTCACCGCCTCGCGATAGACGGGATCGCGGATCATCTCGACGAAGGCCGCGACGCTGGGATATTCGGCGATGAAGCAATGGTCCCAGCGCTCCTCCTGCGGGCCGATCAGCATCAGCTCGAATTTGCCCTGCCAGACGATGCGGCCGCCGAGACGTTCGAACACCGGGCCGCTCTCACGGCCATAGGCCGCATAGGCCTCCGCGCCGCTCGCCTTGCGGCCGTCCGGATAGGCCGCCTCTTTCCGCAGGCGCACCAGATTGAGCATGTGGATCGGACCCGGGCGGTCGTTCTCCCGGAATTGCGCGAAGATCTCCTTGGTCGGATCGATGTGGCCCATGCGAGTTCCCTCTTTATTTATGCGGGCGATCCTAGCCCCGGCGCCAAGAGAGCGGAACTGCGGCGGGCGAATGCCCCACCTCCTAATCACGCGTTAACGTCAGGGGTAACCCGGCCTTAAACAGCGACCGCTAGCGTGCGGCGGGGCGGACTGACCGGGCGTATTGCGTATGGCGTGGGGAAAGAAAAAGGGTGCGCGGAAGGAGCCGCTGTTCGGCTTGCCCGCGGCGCTCGCCGATCTGCGCCTGACCGCTGCGGACCGCGTTCCCGGCGGCGACGACAAGCCGAAGAAATCTGCGAAGACATCCGCCAGGCGCAAGAGCGAGGATGCCGGCGACGAGCCGCCCCGCGAGCGGAAGGCACCTGCCAGCCGCAGCGGCGCCAAGCGCCGCTCGAAGTCGCGCGGCGGCTTCAGCCTCGGCCGCCTCGTCTATTGGGGCGCGGTGCTGAGCCTGTGGGGCGTCATCGCCGTGATTGCCGTCGTGGTCTATGTCGGCGCCCATCTGCCTCCGATCCAGTCGCTGGAGATTCCCAAGCGGCCGCCGACGATCCAGATCGTCGGCATGGACGGCAGCATGCTGGCGCAGCGCGGCGAGATGGCCGGCGCCAACATCGCGCTGAAGGACCTGCCGCCCTATCTGCCCAAGGCATTCATCGCCATCGAGGATCGCCGCTTCTATTCGCATTTCGGCATCGATCCCGTCGGCATCCTGCGGGCCCTCGTCACCAACGTGCTCCATCGCGGCGTGTCGCAGGGCGGTTCGACGCTGACGCAGCAGCTCGCGAAGAACCTGTTCCTGACCCAGGAACGCACCATACAGCGCAAGCTGCAGGAGGCAGAGCTCGCGATCTGGCTGGAGCGCAAGCACTCCAAGGACGAAATCCTGGAGCTCTATCTCAATCGCGTCTATTTCGGCTCCGGCGCCTACGGCGTCGAAGCCGCCGCGCAGAAATATTTCGGCAAGTCGGCGAAGAACGTCACGATTGCCGAAGCCGCGATGCTGGCCGGCCTCGTCAAGTCGCCATCGCGCCTTGCGCCGAACCGCAATCCGGAAGGCGCCGAGGCGCGCGCGCAAGTCGTGCTCGCGGCGATGGCGGACGCGAAATTCATCACCGACGCGCAGGCGAAGGCCTCGATCGGCCATCCCTCCTACAACGTGAAGCCGGCCGGCGCCGGCACGGTCAATTACGTCGCCGACTGGATCGGCGAGGTGCTGGACGACCTGGTCGGCCAGATCGACGAGAGCATCAAGGTCGAGACCACGATCGATCCGAAACTGCAGAGCGTGGCGGAAGCCGCGATCATCGATGAGCTCGCGGCCAAAAGCGTGAAGTTCAATGTCAGCCAGGGCGCGCTGGTGGCGATGACGCCCGATGGCGCGGTGCGCGCCATGGTCGGCGGGCGGAACTATTCCGACAGCCAGTACAACCGCGCGGTCACCGCCAAGCGCCAGCCGGGCTCCTCGTTCAAGCCGTTCGTGTACCTCACCGCGCTCGAGCAGGGGCTGACGCCCGACACGATGCGCCAGGACGCGCCGATCGAGGTCAAGGGCTGGAGACCCGAGAACTACACCCACGAATATTTCGGCGCGGTGACGCTGACGCAGGCGCTGGCGATGTCGCTCAACACGGTCGCGATCCGCCTCGGCCTCGAGGTCGGGCCGAAGAACGTGGTGCGCACCGCGCACCGGCTCGGCATCTCCTCCAAGCTCGAACCCAATGCCTCGATCGCGCTCGGCACCTCCGAGGTCTCCGTGGTCGAGCTGGTCGGCGCCTATGCGCCCTTCGCCAATGGCGGCCTCGCGGTGGCGCCGCACGTCGTGACGCGGATCAGGACGCTCGGCGGCAAGCTGCTCTACATGCGCCAGCCTGAAGAGCGCAATCAGGTCGTCGAGCCTCGCTATGTCGGCATGATGAATGCGATGATGCGGGAGACGCTGATATCAGGCACCGCCAAGAAGGCCGAGATTCCCGGCTGGCCGGCCGCCGGGAAGACCGGCACCAGCCAGGATTATCGCGACGCCTGGTTCATCGGCTACACCGCCAACCTCGTCACCGGCGTCTGGCTCGGCAACGACGACAACTCGCCGACCAAGAAGGCGACCGGCGGCGGCCTGCCGGTGGAAGTCTGGACGCGCTTCATGAAGGCTGCGCATGAGGGCGTGCCGGTGGCAAACCTGCCGAGTGCACCCGGCGGCTGGGGCTTGTCGAACCTCGCGCAGGCGGCCTCGCAAGTGTCGCCGCCGACAGCGGCAGCACCCGGACCGGCAGCGGCGAACAATGGCGGCTATCGCCCGCCACCGACGCGCGCCAATGTGCGGCCCGAGGCTGCGGCAGGACTCGATGGCTGGCTGATGGACCGGCTGTTTGGCGGGAATCGGTAGGCTCGGGCCTGAGGGCATCGAGGTCCTCAAACAAAAACTGCGAAAACAACCCCATGCACAGTAGCCGAGGATAACGAAATCAACGGCTTGCGCGGGCAGCGCAGAGCCCGAAGCGCGCGCTTCACCACTTCGGCAATTCCTGCCCAGCGCGGCAAGATCGACCGCGACCCACGCATGGCTGATGGGAAAAACACCAATCTCTTCAAGCACCCGTCTTCGGCCTGGGATTTGCTCTCATAGGTCGAGCAGGGACCTGGGAGTGTTCGATGATTTCAAATGTATCCGGTGCGGCGTTGCCTCATCTGCGGCCCGCATCAACGCCCGCGTCGAATGCGGCATCGGGTCTCCAACCGGTGGTACCGGACGCGACTGACGCTGCGACCAGCGGCTTCCGGATTGACGTCTCGCAAGTCAAGCCGTTGTCAGGTGCCAAGGTGATATCGGCGGCGGACAATCCCCACCTGCGCGACCTCCTGGCAACGAACTGGCTGAGGACTCACGACGCGAGTGCGACGCAACCCGTCGCCGCAGACAACGCACCGGAGAACACCTACGCTCAGGTCAAGGTTGACGGCAAGGTGGTCGCCACCCTGTACAACAGCGGGTCCTCGGTGATGACCAACCAGGCCGCGGCGAAGGTCGGCAAGCTCGAGGATCCTCCCGGCTCGAGCGGGCCGGACCTGGCGCAATGGCGGGCCGACAGATACGCCGAGCTGCTTGGCGGCACCGTCGAGAAGGCCTCCACGGCCATGACGCAATCGCAATGGACGCCGCGCGAGAGCAGGCCCACGACATATAGTCGCGAGCAACTCGACGCGGCGTTCCAGGCGATGGTGGCGGAGGGCCAGACGGCTGGCGCGCAGCAGCAATCAGCCTATCTGGCCTCACGCGCGCAGGCGGGAACGAGTGCGGATTTCAGTGCATGAGGGTGGTTTGAAGCCGCCCCGCTCTCTGCTGTCACTTACCGCGAAAGCGGGGCATCTAGTACAGCACCGCGCCCCGGCTCAACAACAACCGTCTCTGGAATACTGGGTCGTCCGGTCAAGCCGGACGACGACAGCGAGTGTTAGGCGGGTAGTGAGAGCCTACTCCTCGACCCCGTAGCGGTGCAGATCGTTGCCGTAGGTGTCGAGCCACTTCTTGGCGCGCTCCATCGAGGGACACACCTTGCCGCACACGCGCCAGAATCGCGCCGAGTGGTTCATCTCGACGAGATGAGCGACTTCGTGGGCGGCGAGATAGTCGAGCACGAAGGGCGGTGCGAGGATCAGGCGCCAGGAGAACGACAGCGAGCCGGCCGAGGTGCAGGATCCCCAGCGGCTGGACTGATCGCGGATCGAGAGCCGCTTGACCCTGACCCCAAGTTCGGCCGCGTAGGCTTCCGCCGAACGCTGCAGGTCGCGGCGGGCCTCGCGCTTGAGGAAGTCGCCGACGCGGCGGTCGACATGCTCGAGGCCGCCAGCGACGCAGAGAATGCGTTCACCGGACTCGCGCATCTCAGTCCACACCGTGCCGCGCGCGCCGGCGCGATGAACGATACGATGGGGCGTGCCGCGCAGCGGTATCACCGTGCCCGGCTGGAAGGGCGCGGCCTTCGGCAGGCGGCCGAGACGTGCGGCGATCCACGCACCGTGACGCTGTGCGAAATCCTTGGCTTCAGCGAGCGTGCCGCGTGGCGGCATGGTGAGGATGGCTTCGCGGTCGCTCGGATGAATTCTGAGCGTGTAGCGGCGCGCACGCCGATGCCGGCGCAGCCGAATCGCAAAAAATTGCGATCCGTGCGTGATGACGAGGGTCTTCGGTTCGTGGGGCCGACGATAAAGGAGTGCGCGAGTGGCCATGTCTGTCAGTCCGGGGAGCAGGAGTTCGCCCGGATTCTGCCATAACCGCCGCCAGGGAAAGCGCTCGGCGCAAAAACAAATCATTTGCCCAATATACAGCGGTCAGGAGCCCGGGAGACCCTACAGACTGGGGTTGGAACCGTCTTTTTTCGCCCCCGCTGGACGCATGCGACACCCCCAAGAGGTGAGGACAGACTCACTCCTATAAAGCTACCTAAATACCGCGAATCCGGCGGGAAATTACCCCCCGCCAGAGGCTCCGACAGGGCCGAAATTTCGACGGGAAAGCCGAAATTCGCGGCCAGTTCTTTACGCGAACCGGCCCCCACTTCGCTCGAAAACGCTCTATTCGGCCGCGAGAGCCTGTAACGAGCTCGGATTCGCAGCCGAAACCATGAAGTCGTGAATCCGCGGCACGATCTCCGACTTGAAACGCGATCCGTTGAACACGCCGTAATGTCCGACGCCCTTCTGGACGTAATGAACGCGACGATGATCGGGGATCGAGCTGCACAAACCGTGTGTTGCTTCCGTCTGACCGAGGCCGGAGATGTCGTCGTTCTCGCCTTCGACCGTCATCAACGCGACGCGCTTGACCTTGGACGGTTCGACGCGGGTTCCACGATGAGTCATCTCGCCCTTCGGCAGCGAGTGCTTCACGAACACGGTGTCGACGGTCTGCAGGTAATACTCGGCCGAGAGATCCATCACCGCGAGATATTCGTCATAGAAGTCGCGATGCTTGTCGACGAGATCGCCGTCGCCCTTCACCAGATTGGCAAACAGCTGCTTGTGCGCATCCATGTGCCGATCGAGATTCATGCTGATGAAGCCGTTCAGCTGCAGGAATCCAGGATAGACGTCGCGCATCATGCCCGGATGCGGGAACGGCACCTTGGTGATGACGTGGTTGCGGAACCAGTCGATGCCGCGCTCCTGGGCGAGGTTGTTCACCGCGGTCGGATTGCGGCGGGTGTCGATCGGCCCGCCCATCAGCGTCATCGACGTCGGCACGAACGGATCGCGCCGCGCCTCCATGATCGAGACGGCCGCGACGACGGGCACGGAGGGCTGGCACACCGCCATGACATGGGTGTTGCCGCCGAGGACGTGCAGCATCTCGATGACATAGTCGATGTAGTCGTCGAGATCGAAGCGGCCTTCACTCAAGGGGACCATGCGGGCATCGGCCCAATCGGTGATGTAGACCTCATGCGCCGGCAGGAAGGCCTCGACGGTGCCGCGCAGAAGCGTCGCATAATGGCCGGACATCGGGGCCACGATCAGCACGCGCGGCTGCGGGCTACGCAGCGGGCGGGTGAATTTGCGATCGAAATAGAGCAGCCTGCAGAACGGCTTTTCCCAGACCGAGCGGATCTCGACGGGGACGCGGATGCCGTTGACCTCGGTGTCGTCGAGACCCCATTCCGGCTTGCCGTAGCGGCGCGTGGTGCGCTCGAACAATTCGCAGGCCGCGGCGACCGACTTGCCGACCTCGGTGCGCGCCCAGGGGTTGAGGGGATTCTGAAACAGCAGCTTGGTCGCGTCGGTGACCGCACGTGCCGGATTGAGAGAGGCATGAGCCATCTCGTACATCCAGTACATCGGCGTCGTCAGGACCGGACTGCCTTCTGCCGCCAGCGGCGGCGCGCCGCCGAACTCACCAATGGGCATCGCTATATTCCTCTTCGCATCGCAACATACTGCCGAATGCGTAATATTGCGTCAATGCATGGTTCCGTACATCTACGTAGCCGAAGCGGCCAAACCAGCCTGAATCCACGGGAAAGTGACGTTATTCGCCGCCTGCCAGCAGCGAGCCGTGCTTTCTGGCGCTGCGCAAAAGGGCAAGGAATGCCCCAAAAGATGCAACCAGAAGCACCCCGTTGATGGCCAACGCAGCCAGCATCAGGTCGGTCCTGAAGGTGCGCTCGATCAACAGGGCCCGCATTCCCTCGAACACGTAGGTCGGCGGCAACGCCCAGGCGACGTATTGCAACCAGACCGGCAGCACGCTGACGGGATAGTAGACGCAGGCGAGCGGCATGACCGCGAACATCAGGGTCCAGACGATGCTTTCGGCGCCAAGGCCGTTTCGCAGCACCAGACCCGAGACGAAGATGCCGACCGACCAGCTCGTGAAGATCAGATTGCAGAAGAAGGCGATCAGCGGCAGGCCGAGGGCATAGACGTTGAAGTGAAACAGGAACAGCGCGAGCAGCGTCATCGGGATGACGCCGATCGCGAGCCGGATCAGGCTCATGACCATCAGCGACAGCAGAAACTCGATCGGCTTGAGCGGGCTCATCATGAGATTGCCGAGGTTGCGCGCCCACATCTCTTCCAGGAACGAGATGGAGTAGCCGAGCTGCCCCCGGAACAGGATGTCCCAGAGGATGACGGCGCCGATCAGCGTGCCGCCGGCGCGCGCGAAGAAACTGGCGTTCTCGGCGATGTAGAGCTGGAGGAAGCCCCAGGTGATGACCTGCAGCGCCGGCCAGTACAGCAGCTCGAGCAGCCGCGGCCAGGACGACAGCAGGAGATACCAGTAGCGCAGGATCATCGCGCCGATGCGATGGACGGAGATGCCGCGATGGAGGGAGAGCTCGGTCATCGCACCCTCGCGTAGCCCGGATGAATCCTGTCATCCCGGGGCGCGACATAGTCGCGAGCCCGGGATCCATAACCACAGGATTGAGTTTGGCGAAGACTGGGTCTCGGCCCATAACCGCCGCTTGTGGTTATGGATTCCGGGCTCGCGCTCCGCGCGCCCCGGAATGACGGTAATCCATCATGGCTGCGGTCGAGACGTGAGACCTCCCTCATCGCGCCGGCTCCTTCGCGCCATTCACCCGGCCACGCGCGACGTCCAGAAACACCTCTTCCAGGGTGGTGCGGTTGTAGCGGGCCATGATCGCTTCCGGCGCGCCGTCGTCCTCGATGCGGCCGCGCTTCATGATGATGACGCGGTCGCAGAGCCGTTCGACCTCGAGCATGTTGTGCGACGCCAGGAGAATGGTGGCGCCGTTGTCCCGGCGGTAGCGTTCCAGGTGCGCGCGCACCCAGTCGGCGGTATCCGGGTCGAGCGAGGCGGTCGGCTCGTCCAGGAGCAGCAGCTCGGGCTGGTTGATCAGCGCCTTCGCCAGCGCGACGCGGGTCTTCTGACCGGCCGAGAGCTTGCCGTTGGCGCGGTCGATGAATTCGGTGAGGTCGAGATCCTCGGCGAGCTTCGCGATGCGGTCAGAGAGATTCTTCACCGCATAAAGCTTGCCGAACACGGTGAGGTTCTGCCGCACCGTGAGCCGCATCGGCATGTCGACATAGGGACTCTCGAAATTCATCCGGCCCAGCACGGCCGCGCTCTCCTCGGGCATGCGATGCCCCAGCACCTGCACGCGGCCGGAGGTCGGCAGCACCAGGCCCATGATCATCGCGATGGTCGTGGTCTTGCCGGCGCCGTTGCCGCCGAGAAGGCCGGTGATGCTGCCGCGCGGAAGCGAAAAGGAGATATCGTCGACGGCGCGGGTCTGCTTGTAGACCTTGACGAGGTGATCGACCGCGATTGCCGCGGACGAGCTGCGATCCGCGACAGTCGGCCGACTTGAAGCCTTGTCATTCTCGGTCATGCTGGCCGTTCTTCTGCTATTGCAGCCGATAGCGCAAGGCTTGTAATGCCTGCGTGGTTCCGCGAGCCCAGCGTTTGTGATCGAGAAAGCACCAGCACATTGTCCGATATGAACGAAATTGCCGCTTCCGACTTCCGCCACGCGCAGCGGCACATCCGGTTGGACACGATCCTGCGGCTGCGCTGGCTCGCGGTGCTGGGCCAGCTCGCCGCAATCTTCATCGTGGCACAGGGGCTGGAGTTCAACGTCGAGATCGTCCCCTGTGTCAGCATCATCGCTTTGTCGGCGGCGCTCAATCTGGCGCTTCAGACCGCGGCCAATCCGATGCAGCGACTGGAGCCGATGCAGGCGGCCGGGCTGCTCGCGCTGAACATCGTGGAGCTGGCTGGCCTTTTGTTCTTCACCGGCGGCCTGCAGAACCCGTTCTCGTTCCTGTTCCTCGCGCCCGTGCTGATCTCGGCCACCGCGCTGCCGGCCCGTTTCACCTTCGGCCTCGGCCTGCTCGCGGTCGCCTGCGCTTCGCTCCTGTTCTACTTCCATTTTCCGCTGCCGTGGGATTCCGACGATCCGCTGGTGCTGCCGCCGATCTATCTCGTCGGCGTCTGGCTCTCGATCGCGCTCGCGATCGGCGTCACCAGCCTCTACTCGTTCCAGGTCACCGAGGAGGCGCGCAAGCTCGCGGACGCACTGGCCGCGACCGAGCTGGTGCTGACGCGCGAGCAGCATCTGACCCAGCTCGACGGACTCGCCGCCGCCGCCGCGCACGAGCTCGGCACCCCGCTCGCGACGATCTTCCTGATCTCGCGCGAACTGGAAAAGACGGTGAAGGATCCAAGCTTTGCCGCCGACCTGAAGACCTTGCGCGAGCAGACCCAGCGCTGCCGCGACATCCTCAGCAAGATCACCCAGCTCTCCTCCACCGGCGCGCCGTTCGACCGCATGAAGCTGTCGGAGCTGATCGAGGAGGTGGTGGCGCCGCACCGCGATTTCGGCGTCGAGATCAAGGTGCGGATCGCGGTGGCCGTCGCGGCCGAGCCGGTCGGCTCGCGCAATCCGGCGATCCTCTACGGCATCGGCAACATCGTCGAGAACGCGGTCGATTTCGCCCGCACCACCGTCGAGGTGAACGCATGGTGGAACAAGGACACTATCGAGCTCGTGATCTCCGACGACGGACCGGGCATTCCGCCCGACATCCTCAACCGGATCGGCGAGCCCTATCTGTCGCGGCGCCGTACCCAGGACGATGGCGGCGGCGGACGACGCGGCCTCGGCCTCGGTGTGTTCATCGCGCGTACCTTGCTGGAACGCACCGGCGCCAAGGTCTCGTTTACCAATCGGACCTTTCCGGAACACGGCGCAGTGGTCCAGATCTCATGGCCCAGGCAGCGTTTTGAGGCTATCGAGACGCACGAAGAAACAATAGGATAGCCGCGACCTTGCGTCGCACAACAGGGCCGATCGACTATCGGCGACCTTGGCACCGCGTGATTGCGAGGCCATATGTCGATGCGCTGGAGAGAGGACAAAACCTTGAACGCCATTGCCGAACTGAACGAACAGAGCGACCGCTCGCTTCTCATCGTGGAAGACGACAAGCCGTTTCTGGAGCGGCTGTCGCGCGCCATGGAAACGCGTGGCTTCTCGGTGACATCGTGCGACACCGTCTCGGACGGACTTGCGCAGATCGGCAAGTCGGCGCCGGCATTCGCGGTGGTGGATTTGCGGCTCGGCGACGGCAACGGCCTCGACGTGGTCTCGGCGCTGAAGAAGAAGCGCCCCGATGCACGCGCGATCGTGCTGACCGGCTATGGCAACATCGCCACTGCCGTTACCGCGGTGAAGATGGGCGCGATCGATTACCTCTCCAAGCCCGCGGATGCCGACGACGTCGTCGCGGCACTGCTGTCGACCAGCGCGGAGAAATCCGAGCTGCCGACCAACCCGATGTCGGCCGATCGCGTGCGCTGGGAGCACATCCAGCGCATCTACGAGATGTGCAACCGCAACGTCTCGGAAACGGCGCGCCGGCTCAACATGCACCGTCGCACGCTGCAGCGCATTCTGGCCAAGCGCGCGCCGAGATAGTCTCGGCGTTCACTCTTGAGAACGCAGATCTCCGGCCTCTGAGGCTGAGGCGGGGATGCCTGGCGTGGTCAAGGCGTTGCCGTTGATCCGGGATGGTCGTTTCCGCGGAGGTAATCGGCGGCAGCGAAAGCCGGGTCAGCTGCGGATTTCGCAACTCGACGGACGCCGCCCCCATGACTCACATGCCGAAGTCGGTCGGCCCCTGAACGCGCCCGGCCTGACGTCCCAGCGTAGTGTCGGTAAACCCGGGTGTTGGCCTCGCGAGTTCGTTGAACCCGGCGTTAACCTCGGACGGCCGATCATAGTGCCGACCTGGCGCATCGAATTGGCGCATCGAATATCCACCTGATGTCGAGAGATCGATGGTTCACCCTACACCGCTTCTTGCTTTGCTTTGCTTCTGGACGGTGCGCGCGGTGGCCGTCGCTGTCATCGCCGTAGCCGCGCCGGCCGCGGTGCGAGCGCAGCAGGTATCCGCTCCAGTCTGGACGGTGCCGGAAATCGGCGCGCTGCCTGATGACGCTCATGGCCGGCTCGTGCGGCGCGGGCGCGACCTCATCACTGCGACCTATGCCCATATCGGGCCGGAGGTGCCGGATCCAGCCAAGCGTTATGCCGGCAACAATCTCGCCTGCAGCAACTGCCATCTCGAAGCCGGTACGAAAAAATTCGGCTTGCCGATCTTCGGATTGGTCGAGCTCTTCCCGCAATACAGCGCCCGGCTCGGCGCCGAGATCACGATTGAGGACCGAGTGAACTCGTGCATGACGCGCAGCATGAATGGCCGCGCGCTGCCACTCGAGAGTCCGGAAATGCAAGCCATCGTGGCTTACATCAAATTTCTGTCGTCCGGCGTGCCAGCCGGCAAGGCATTGTCAGGACTCGGCGCCGGATCGATGCCTGAGCTCGATCGGGCGGCCGACCCGGTTCGCGGCAAGGCGATCTATGCGAAGGCTTGTCTTTCCTGTCACAATGAGGACGGCTCCGGAATACGCCGCAGCGTGCCGAGCGTCGATCTCGGCTACATGGTGCCGCCGCTCTGGGGCCCGGATAGTTTCAATGATGGCGCCGGCATGGCGCGGTTGATTACCGCGGCGAACTTCGTGCACTTCAACATGCCGCACGGGACGGACTATCTGAATCCGCAGCTCACGGTCGAGCAGGCATGGGATGTGGCTGCTTATATGATCTCTCAACCGCGTCCGAAAAAGGCCGGTCTCGACAAGGACTATCCAGACCTTTCGACCAAGCCGGTCGATGCGCCTTACGGACCGTACGCCGACGGCTTCGATCAGCAGCAGCATATGTACGGACCTTTCGGTCCGATCCGGGCGGCGCACGCCAAAAAGTAGTCCCGGCGGAAGGGAAACCGGCGACCTCGCATCACGAGGAGACCGGATCACGCCGCGCTTCGCCGCCTATTCCCAGAAATCCGCGTGGCCCTGCGGGTCGACCAGCCGGTTGATCCGCAAGGCTGCCGCCATCGCGAACCGCACGGTCATCTGCTTGCGCGTCGGTGCTGCCATCTTGTGCTCGGGCGCCTCGCAATGCAGATGCGCGCCATAGGCGTCGGCGATGATCAGGCCGGTGCCATCAGGGAAGATCTCGCACGGCAGATCCTGCGTGAAGGCGAAGAACAGCCGGTCGCAATGGGCGCGGTATTCGTGCCATTTCTGGTCGGCGCGCAGATCCTCCACCGATGATTTGATCTCGACGATCCAGATCTCGCCGCGCTCATTGAGCGCCACCAGATCGGCACGGCGGCCCGACGGCAGCGGCAATTCGCTGATGCAGGAGAAGCCGAGCGAACGTAACAGCCGCGCCGTGCCGCGCGCGATGGCGAGCGCGGTCTCAGACTGGCGACGGTCCGGCGGCGGCACGAGGGCGATGTTGCGAGCGGTGTTGTCCATGGAGGGAGAATAGCCGATTCCGGTCGTGTGCACACGGCCCGATAGAGGTAAGTCGCGGCCGCATTTTCCACTGCCGTGCCGCGTTTGCGGGGACGACAGTCAGGCGGGCGGCGCCACCACGACGCCCTCGTTGCCGCGCAAATTCAGCACGCCTTCGGTCCCCTCACCTTCGCGATCCAGAAACGTCGACAGCAATATCTCGCTGCCGAATCGGATCGCGCTGGTGGTCACAGCGACCGGCTCGGGCCCGAGATTGAGCGCTACGATGACCGCCCTGCCGCCGGCGTCGCGGCGGTAGATCAGAAGATCGCCTTGCGCCGAGATCGGGTGGTAGTCGCCCGCGATCAACGGGGGGCAGTTCCTCCGCAGGGCGATCAGGCCCTTGTAGAGATTGAGGATCGAGCGCGGATCGGCTTCGAGATTGGCGACATTCTCGCGGATATGATCCTCCGGCAGCGGAAGCCACGGCCTCACCTGCGAAAAACCGGAGAAGCTCGACGAATCCCATTGCATCGGCGTGCGGCAGCCATCGCGGCCGACGCCGATGCCGGGCACGTTCTTCTCGAATGGATCGCGCACGTCCTCCGGCGCGATCGCGAGCTGGTGCATGCCGATCTCGTCGCCGTAGTAAAGCGTCGGAGTGCCGCGCAGCGTCAGCAGCAGCATGGCCGCGACGCGGGCCTGCTCGGGACCGACGCGGCTCGCCACGCGCGGCCGATCATGATTGCCGAGCACCCAGTTCGGCCAGGCGCCCTTCGGCAGCGCCTTCTCGTAGTCCTCGATGATCTTCTCGATCGAGCGTGCGCTCCAGAACGTCGAGAGCAGCGCGAAATTGAACGGCATCTGCGCGCCGGTGAGATCGTTGCCGTAATAGGCCATGAGGCGGTGCAGCGGCAGATAGATCTCGCCGATCAAGACGCGGGCGCCGTAAGTATCCGTGACGCGCCGCATCTCGGCGATCACGTCATGCACTTCCGGCTGGTCGGTCGAGTACTGCGTCAGGATCTTCTCGTTGGGCGGCCGGCCCTCGACATAGTGCGGGTTGGGCGGGTTGTCGCGGAATTCGGCGTCCTTGATCAGGTGCCAGATCACGTCGACACGAAAGCCGTCGACACCCTTGTCGAGCCAGAACCGCATCACATCATAGATCGCGGCGCGGACATCCGGATTGCGCCAGTTCAGGTCCGGCTGCCGGGCGAGGAAGGCGTGGTAGTAATATTGACCCGTGGCCTCGTCGAATTGCCACGCGCTGCCGCCGAACTCGGACAGCCAGTTGTTGGGCACGCCGCCATCGGGGGCCGGATCGCGCCAGATGTACCAGTCGCGCCTGGGATTGTCGCGCGACGACCGGCTCTCGATGAACCAGGGATGCTGGTCCGAAGTGTGGTTCGGCACGAGATCGAGGATCAGCTTCAGGCCATTGTCATGGGCGGTCGCGAGCAACGCATCGAAATCGGCCATCGTGCCGAACAGCGGTTCGATGCCGGTATAGTCGGAGATGTCGTAGCCGAAATCCGCCATCGGCGAGGGAAAGATCGGCGACAGCCAGATCGCGTCGACGCCGAGCGATTTGACGTAAGGCAGCCGCCTGAGGATGCCGGCGAGATCGCCGACGCCGTCGCCATCGGAGTCCTGAAACGAGCGCGGATAGATCTGATAGAAGATGCCGTCGCGCCACCAATTCTCGTTGCCTTGAGCCATGCCGAAGACCACCCAAAATCTGCGCCTTGCGCGGGAGAGCGCGACAGCATCGCCCCGGTTCAGATTGGCAGGCCAATTGGGACGGCCGTGTGACGAGAACCGCGGCTGTTCCCGAACCTCTCGGACCGAGTCTTTTGCGAATCTTTTGCTTGGCGGACCGACAAAAATCGGCATTGTGGCGCCATGACCGAGCAAACTGACACCCAGGACTCCTCGCCACCCAAGGCGGGCGCGATCATCGTTCCCGTGACGCTGTTCGAGCAGAACTGCACCATCATCTGGGACGAGCCCGGCAAGAAAGCCGTCGTGATCGATCCCGGCGGGGACGTGCCGAAGATTCTGGACGCGATCAAGCAGACCGGCGTCACCGTGGAGAAGATCTGGCTGACTCACGGCCACATCGATCACGTCGGCGGCGCGGCCGAGCTGCGCGAGGCGCTGAAGGTGCCGATCGAGGGCCCGCATGTCGCGGACAAGTTCCTGCTCGACAATGTCGTCGCGAGCGGCGCGCGCTTCGGCATGACCGGCGTGCGCGATTTCGCGCCGGACCGCTGGCTCGACGAAGGCGACACCGTGTCGATCGGCGAACTATCCTTCGACATCCTGCACTGCCCGGGTCATTCGCCCGGCAGCGTGGCGTTCTTCAACAAGGCGTTACGTTTCGCCCATGTCGGCGACGTCCTGTTTGCGGGCTCGGTCGGGCGCACCGATCTGCCCGGCGGCAGCCACGCCACGCTGATCAATTCCATCAAGACAAAACTGCTGCCGCTTGGCGACGATGTCGGCTTCATCTGCGGCCATGGCGCTGGCTCGAGCATCGGCCAGGAGCGGATGACCAATCCGTTCATCACCGGCGAGATGTAGCCACAAGCTCCGCTGGCGTCCCGGACAAGCGTCAGCGCAGATCCGGGACGAAAGGGCGGGAGCTACTTCATCAATCCCGCGGCCGTGAGCGCGCGCGTGATGATCTGGCCGAGATCGAAGCCGCGAGCGTTCTCGCGCTGCGGCTCCGCCGGCTCTTCGGCAATTGCTGCACGGATCGAGCGGGCGAGATGCGGCGCGGGCGACAGCGCCGGCTTCATTGCAGGCTTGGCCTCCGCCTTCTTCGTCGCGGCGTCCGGAATCCAGCCGGTGAGGCCGAAGAACTTTGCGATGTGGTAGGACGAGGAAATGCCGGCCTCGATCAGGAATGCGCCTTCGACGCCGTAGCGGTGATCGTTGTCGGCCAGCCCGAGCGGCGTGCCATGCGCCATATCGGCGATGGCGAAGGATTCGACCAGCGTCTCGCCGTCCTTGTTCCACCAGGCCTGGCGCGGATGGCCGTCGACGACCGTCTCCGCCATCGGCGCGTCAGGCAGGTCGTGCAGGTCGAGCCATTGCTTGACGATCTCGTTGGCATTGCCGGGATTGACGGTGCGGTCGGCGCTGCCGTGCCACACGGAGACCTTCGGCCAGGGCCCGCGATGATCAGAGGCGCTGCGCACGAGATCGCCGAGCTCGCGCGCGGGACGCGCTGGGGAATGAAACATGCCGTCGAGCGCCTCGCGCAGATTCGAGGCGATGCCATAGGGCAGTCCGGCAATGACCGCGCCGGCCGCGAAGACTTCCGGATAGGTCGCGAGCATCACCGACGTCATGCCGCCGCCGGCCGACAGGCCGGTGATGAAGACACGCCTGGAATCGATGCGGTGCGCCTCGACCATGTGCGCGATCATCTCGCGGATCGAATGCGCCTCGCCGCCGCCGCGCACGGTGTCTTCCGGATTGAACCAGTTGAAGCAGGTGTTGCCGTTGTTGACACGCTGCTGCTCGGGCATCAGCAGCGCGAAGCCATAGTGCCTTGCCAGCGTCGACCAGCCCGCGCCGAGATCGTAACCGGCTGCCGTCTGCCCGCAGCCATGCAGCACGACGACCAGCGCGCGCGGCTTCTGCAGGTGCGCCGGCACGAACGTGAACATGCGCAAGGCTCCGGGATTGTCGCCGAAGCCAAGCACCTCCTCCAAGGGGCTCGATGATTCAGCGCTGCGGCCGAGCTCGGCAAAGCGCAGTCCGTCCAGCCTCGGCAGACGTCTCAAGAGATCGATATTCTTGGCTAACGACACGGCAACTTCCTGGTGAGCGACGTTCAACGTCCAGCCCAACCAGATAGTTGCTGCATTGCAAAATAAAAAGACCGTGCGCTGTCAATCTCGCGAAAAGGCCACGGATTCCCGCAGGAATCCCCACGTATTAACCGCAATGCCTCAACATCGTGCAGATGCACGGCGCATCCACGCCAGAAATGCGGCGCAGATCATGATCAATGTCACAAACAGCACGAGCGACGCGAGGAATCCTGCGCGCGCTGATTGCAAGGCTTCGACCGCGAAGAATACCGCGCCGATTGCGGCCACTCCGGCCGCATTTCCGACCTGCGCCGTCGTGCCGTAGATGCCGGAGGCCGAGCCTGCGGCGACAGGCTTCACCGTCGAGAGCACGGCGCCCGAGAGCGGCGCCATCACCAGTCCTTGACCATAGCCGAAGACGATCGTGGTGAGCGCGAGCAGGAGCGGCGACGGCGCATCGATACAGCTCACAACAAGCGCCAGTGCGACGAGGCCGACGATCTGAAGCGCGCAGCCTTCGAGCAAAACCCTGGTGCCGCGATGGCGCGCCCGCACCCCGCTGTGGCGCGAGGCCACGACGAAGGCGAGCGCGAGCGGAATGAAGGACATGCCGGCCGCGAGCGGCGGGAACTTCAGGCCGCGCTGCATGAACAGCGTCATCACCAGATAGAACGAGAGATTGGCGACGAAGAAAAAGAAGGCGGCGCCGAGGCCGCGCAGAAAGGCGGCGTCCGCCAGCAGCGTGAGATCGATCAACGGCATGCCGCCGGCGCGTGCGACCACTTGCTCCAGCTTCAGGAACGCGGCGAGGATCATGCCGCCAGCCGCCATCACCGCCCACAGCCACGGCGCCCAGCCGACATCGTGACCGAACAGCAGCGGGCCGATCAGGCACAACAGCCCCGCGAACAGCACCACACTGCCCTTGATGTCGAGCCTCGTACCGGCCCGCCGCGATGACGATGGCATGATGCGCCATGCGGCAGCCGCGATGACGACGCCAAACGGTACGTTGACGAAGAACACCGAGCGCCAACCAGTGCCGGCGAGGTCGATTGTGACGAGAAGACCGCCGAGCAGGAAGCCTGCGGCGCCCGCAAGCCCGAGCACGATGCCGTAAATAGCGAAGGCGCGGTTGCGCTGGCCATCGGTGAACAAGAGATGCAGCGTCGCAAGCACCTGCGGCACCATCAGCGCCGCGGTCGCGCCCTGCGCCAGCCGCGCGACGATCAGTTCCGCCCCAGATTGCGAGAGGCCGCACCAGAGCGAGGTCAAGGTGAAGCCGAGCAGGCCGGCCAGGAACACGCCCTTCGTGCCGTGGATGTCGCCGAGCCGGCCGCCGGTCACGACCAGCGTGGCATAGGCGATCAGGTAGATCGCGATGATGGCTTCGATCTGGGCCGGCGAGGCCTTCAGGTCGACCGCAATCGTGGGAATGGCGACGTTGACCACGAAGGCATCGACGCCGAACATGAACTGGGCGGCCACGACGATTGCGAGGACCCACCAGCGGCGGGAAGAATCAGTTTGTTTTGTGATGATTTGATGCATTGGCGCGCGGATCTGGACTCGTGACCCGATGATTTCAGACCGCGTGCGGTGTCGCTATTACCTCACAGGTAGGATTCGTGTGCGCTTAGCCACTGGCGGAGGGGAAAGCCCGGCCATGGTGGTGCGGAGCGCCTGCACGCAAGCACGAGAGCAGGAAGAAGTCACACGCATGCCTGCATTCCGCAACACGGGACATCGTGCGATTGCCTTCGTGCCATCGGGCACGTAGCCTCCCCCTCTCAACAAACAGAAAATTCAGCCGGAGAGACCGCCATGGCGCGCCTGAAGTTCGGAGCCTTCCTTGCCCCGCATCACCCGATCGGGGAGCACCCAATGCTCCAGTTCCGGCGCGATCTGGACCTCGTCGAGCAGCTCGACGCGCTGGGCTATGACGAGTTCTGGTGCGGCGAGCATCATTCGTCCGGCTGGGAGATGATCGCCTCACCCGAGATGTTCCTGGCTGCGGCCGGCGAGCGTACCAAGCGGATCAAGCTCGGCACCGGCGTGGTGTCGCTGCCCTATCACCATCCCTTCAACGTCGCCCAGCGCATGGTGCAGCTCGACCACATGACCGGCGGCCGCGCCATCTTCGGCTCCGGCCCCGGCGCGCTCGCCTCGGATGCGCACACGCTCGGCATCGATCCGATGACGCAGCGCGACCGCCAGGACGAGGCGATCGGCATCATCCGCCGCCTCTTCAACGGCGAGCGCGTCACCGCCAAGAGCGACTGGTTCACGATGAACGACGCCGCGCTGCAGATCCTGCCCTTGCAGGAGGAGATGCCGTTCGTGGTGGCCTCGCAGATCTCGCCCTCCGGCATGACGCTGGCCGGCAAATACGGCATCGGCATCATCTCGCTGGGCTCGATGACGACGCAGGGCCTGATGTCGCTGCAGCAGCAATGGCAGTTCGCCGAGGATGCCGCCAGGAAGCACGGCACCAAGGTTAACCGTGCCGACTGGCGCGTGCTGCTGACCTTCCACATCGCGGAGACCCGCGAGCAGGCGCGCCGCGAAGCGGGCGCCGGGCTGATGCGTTGGCACAACGAATATAATGTCGGCACGTTGCAGCGGCCGGGCCTCACCGCGTTCTCCTCACCCGACGAAGCGGTCGACAAGACCGCCTTCGTCGAGGGCGCCGCGTCCACCATCGGCACGCCCGACGATCTCGTCAAGACCATCAAGAACGTGATGCAGGTCTCCGGCGGCGTCGGCGCCATCATCGGCTTCGTGCACGACTGGGCCAATCCGGAAGCGACGCGGCGGAGCTGGGACATGGTGGCGCGCTACGTCGTGCCCGAGATCAACGGTTACATCGACGGCCTTCGCAAATCGCAAAAATTCGTGATCGAGAACCGCGCGATCTTCGAGCGCGCGGGGCAGGCCGTGATGGCCAAGATCATGGAGAACGAAAAAGCCGCCGAGGCGCTGAAGGTCACCGGCCCCGGCCGCGTCGCCATTCCCGCAGTCAACGCCCCGGATCTGCAGAAGGAAGCGGCGAAGCGGCAGGCCTAAAGCGATGTAAAATCGGTACGAGCGGTTGGCTGGGTTCACCTCTTCCTACGGGAGAGGTGAATCGCGCGCCCGCGGCGCTTTTGCACGTGAGAGCCGCCACATCATCCTCGTCAAATCGTGCTATGCTGTCTCTCAGTCGAGCGCGATCGCGCGCCTGTTTGGTCAGCCAACCGGAGCAATCGTCATGTCGATGCAGAATGTGGCCGTCCCCGCGCTTCAGTTCAGCCCGCCCAGACGCAATGAGCTGACCCACATTCCTGGCGACGAAGGCTGGCCGATCATCGGCAAGACGTTTCAGGTGCTCGCCGATCCCAAGGGCCATATCGAAGCGAACGGCGCCAAATACGGCCTGGTCTACCGTACGCATTTCTTCGGCGAGACCAATGTCGTGCTGCTCGGGCCCGAGGCCAACGAGCTCGTGCTGTTCGACCAGCAAAAGCTGTTCTCCTCGACGCATGGCTGGAACAAGGTTCTGGGCCTGCTATTTCCGCGCGGATTGATGCTGCTCGATTTCGACGAGCATCGCCTGCATCGCAAGGCGCTGTCGGTGGCGTTCAAGTCCGGGCCGATGAAGTCCTATCTCGGCGATCTCGACCGCGGCATTTCTGCGCGCGTCGCGCAATGGAGGGCAAAGCCCGGCGAGATGCAGCTCTATCCCGCGATGAAGCAGCTCACGCTCGATCTCGCTGCGGCTTCGTTCCTCGGCGCCGATATCGGGCCTGAGGTCGACGAGATCAACCGCGCCTTCGTCGATATGGTCGCCGCCTCCGTCTCGCCGGTCCGCCGCCCTCTGCCCGGCACCCAGATGGCGCGAGGGGTGAAGGGACGCAAGCGCATCGTTGCCTATTTCCGGGAGCAGATTCCGCTCCGCCGCGGCAATCATGGCGGCGACGATCTGTTCTCGCAGCTCTGCCGCGCCACCCATGAGAACGGTGCGTTGCTCTCGGAGCAGGACATCATCGACCACATGAGTTTCCTGATGATGGCGGCGCACGACACGCTGACGTCGTCGCTGACGTCCTTCATCGGCGAGCTCGCCGCCAATCCGGACTGGCAGGACAGGCTGCGCGCGGAGGTGCTCGCGCTCGGGCTTGCCCCGGGGGCGCCGAGCAGCTTCGACGATCTCGAGAAGATGCCGCTGTCGGAGATGGCGTTCAAGGAAGCGCTGCGGATCAGGCCGCCGGTGCCGTCGATGCCGCGCCGCGCGATGCGCGATTTCAGCTTCAAGGGCTTTGCGATCCCCGCCGGCACGGCGGTCGGCATCAATCCGCTCTATACGCACCACATGAAGGACATCTGGCCGGAGCCGGGCCGCTTCGATCCGCTTCGCTTCACCGAGGAAGCGCAGCGCAACCGCCACCGCTTCGCCTTCGTGCCGTTCGGCGGCGGCGCGCATATGTGCCTCGGCCTGCACTTCGCCTACATGCAGGCGAAATGTTTCGCGCGGCACTTTCTGCAGAACATCGAGGTGTCGCTCGCGCCCGGCTACAAGCCGGACTGGCAGATGTGGCCGATCCCGAAGCCGCGGGATGGGCTGCGGGTGACCGTGAAGGCGGTTTAGCCTCGCCTCTCGTGTCCCGGACGCGCGAAGCGCGAGCCGGGACCCAGAAGCAGACGCGGTCGGCTGCGGCGAGATGGGCCCCGGCTCTGCGGGGCGGCACTTCGCGCCGCACCGCGTCCGGGGCACGAGACCTATCCGCTACGCCCCCTGATCGAACGCCTTGCGCAGCGCCACGTAGCCCTGCTGCTGCTGGCTCCAGTTGCGGCCGCCGGTGATGGCGCCGTCGACGACGAGGTCGTGGCCGTTGACGAAGCTGGATTCGTCGCTGGCCAGGAACACCGCGGCCTGGGCGATGTCGTCGGGAAGGCCGGCACGCGGGATTGGCTGCGCGGTCTTGTAGACCTCGCGCATCACCGCCGGCGTCTTCTCCGCTGCGTCGGTCGAGAGCCCCAGCGCCTTGCCGAAGATGCCCGTTGCGATCGCGCCCGGCGAGATCGAGTTGACGCGGACGTTGGATTCGCCGAGCTCCATCGCCACGCATTTGGTGAGATGGATCACCGCCGCCTTGGCCGCGCTGTAGACCATCGACGACGAGAAGCCGGCGAGGCGGCCGGCGATGCTGCCATTGTTGATGATGCTGCCCGCCCCCTGCTTCTTCATGTAGGGCGCGGCGTGCTTCATGCCGAGCATGACGCTGCGCACCAGCGTCGCCATCGCCGCGTCGAACCGCTCGGCCTCGAGGCCCTCGATGCCGCCGGTCTGCGCCGGCCCGCCGGCATTGTTGAACAGGCAATCGATCCTGCCGAACTTGTCGACCGCGAGCGCGATCAGCGCCTGCATCTGCGCCTCGACCGTGACGTCGGTCTGGCGGAAGATGCAATTGGCCCCGAGTTGCTTTGCCAGTGCCTCGCCTTCCGGTACGCGCCGGCCCGCGATCACAATTTTGGCACCTTCGGCAACGAAGACTTCCGCAGTGCGCAATCCGATCCCGCTCGTCGCCCCCGTGATCACCGCAACCTTGCCGTCCAGCCTGCCCATGGAATGTTCCTGTTTTCGAGTGATTTGATGCCAAATGGCGCATGTCGGCCGCCGCCGTCGCCGGAGCGGCCACTATCCCTGCCCGCTTCCGACAAGGCAAGCTATGCTTGTGCGGGCGGCATGCGTAACGTTCTCACGGGCCGCTCGATGTTCGAACGCATATCGCAACTGGGCTGCGCATGGGGAAGCTGATCGACGAGTTCCGCAAGGGCTGGCAGGGCGCGGCGCCGCCCTCGCTCGGTCTGAGCATCTCGTTTGCGATAGTCTGCCTGTTGGCCGCAACCCTGGTCCGCTGGGGGCTCGCTCAGGTTCGCCCCGACATCTACTTCACGCCGTACTTTCCGGCCGTGTTCTTTGCAGCTGCCCTGGGAGGATTCCGGATCGGCGTGGTCACGGCGCTGATCGGCGGCGTGCTTGGAGTCGTCCTGAATTTCGGCGATGCCTTTGCCGATCGCGCTCGGTTTGCCCTGCTGGCCCTTTACTGGGCCGTCTGCGCGATCACCATCTGGGGTGTCGAGCACTATCGTACCATGCTGGCAGAGCAGCGCCGGATCTCCAAACGCCTGATCGAGGAAGAAGAGTATCGCAAGCTGCTGGTCGAGGAGCTGCAGCACCGGCTGAAGAACAAGCTGTCGACTGTGCATGCCGTGCTGCACCAGGTGCTGCACGACCACCCGCAGGTCTGGGCCCGGGTCGATCCCCGGCTGCGCTCGCTGGCCGCAACGGACGATCTGATCTCGCGGATCGACAAGGGCGGCTGCGATATCCGCGACCTCCTGATCTCGGAGCTCGGCCCCTATGGCCATGTCCGCTTCACCCTCAATGGCGATCGATTGTTCCTGCCGCCGAAGCTCGCGGTCACGCTGTCATTGATGTTTCACGAGCTTGCCACCAATGCGGGCAAGTATGGCGCATTCTCCTCGCCGCGCGGCCTGTTGCAGGTGTCCTGGACCATCAGCGACGATCGCCTGACCATCACCTGGGACGAAACCGAGGGGCCGAGCGTGGACAAGGTGTCCGAGCCCGGTTTCGGCACCAAGTTGCTGAAATCAGCATTGTCGTCCTTCGATGGCAGGACCGAGATCTCGTATCTGAAGACCGGGCTGCATTGCATCATGCACTGCCGGGTCCCGCGCAGCGAATAGAGAATGATGAAACGGCCCCGCCCCCGGATCACCTTTCCGCAGCGGAGAAGGGTGTCGACTGCGGCTCGCACCGTTCAATCAAGGTTCATACGCAGCCGGACTCGATCCAAGCGAAAGCGCAGCCACGCCCTCCGTTCGCAGTTTCACTTGACGCGTTGACCCTCTGTTAATGACGATCGTCAGCGCGCGTCGCATCGTCGCAAGTTTTCTCCAAAACACCCCCGTATTTCTCCCGCCCCCTTAACCAAACTTAAGAGGGAGCTGCGCAAGATCGCGCCCATTGCAAAGGCGCGCCGAAACAACAAGATTCATGACTTGTATGAACGACAATCAATATTCCGGCGCGACTGAAGCCGAGCTCAGTTTTCTCAAGGAAATCGTTAGAATGCTGCCGGCCGGCCTCACCGTGCAGGACGCGCATGGCGAGCTTCTGCTGGTCAACGATGCCGCCGCCGCCCAGCTCGGCATGGACGGCAGCCGCCCCTCACCCGATCTGACTCCGCGACACGAAGCCTGCCGGCAGGCACTGAGCGCCGGCCAGGCGGTCGTGACCGAGGAGGCGCTTCACGTCGGCGCCGCACGCCAGGTGCTGCTCACGACCCATCGTCCCGTTCGCCTCGCCGGACGCGAGCTCCTGATCTCGGCGTCCTCCGACATCACCGAACAGAAGAATTTCGAAGACCAGCTGTTCCGCTCGGCCTACTTCGACGAGCTGACCGGATTGCCCTCGCGGCGCGTGATCGAGCATCACGCCAATAATCTGCTCGCGAACGGTCGTGGCGGCGAGCGTTTCGCGCTTGCCTTCCTCGACGTCGACAATTTCAAGCACATCAACGACTATTACGGCCACTCGGTGGGAGACGCGCTGCTGGTCGAGCTGTCGAGGCGGCTCGGGCGCGACCTGCGCGATTCCGACATGCTGTCGCGCATCTCCGGCGACGAATTCCTGCTGCTGCTCTCCCCGATCCAGAGCCAGGAGGAAGTCGCCGAGTTCATGCAATCGACGCTGGAACGGCTGACCGCACCGTTCTTCATCGACAATTCGGAAGTCTTCGCCTCGACCTCGGTCGGCATCAGCCTCTATCCCGACCACGGAAGCAGCTTCGAGACGCTGCGGCAGAACGCCGACATCGCGATGTACCGCATCAAGAACAACGGCAAGGGACTGGCGGCCTTCTTCGACACCGGCATGGAGCGCGAGGCGCAGGCGCGGATGAAGGTCGAGCAGTCGCTGCGGCTCGCTATCCTGGAAAAGCGCTTCTGCTGCGCCTTCCAGTCCAAGGTCGACATCCGCACACAGGCCGTGAAGGGCATCGAGGCCCTGGTCCGCCTGCGCGACGACGAAGGCGTGATCCAGGCGCCCGGCTCGTTCATCAATCTTGCCGGCGAGCTCGGGCTGATCGACGAGCTGACCCATCTCGTGCTCGCCGAGATCGTCAAGTCGATCGACCTGATCAACGACACGTTCGGCGCGGATGCGACCATCAGCATCAACGTTGCCGCCAAGCAGGCCGGCAATCCCGAATTCATGCGCAGCTTCGCGCGGGCGCTGGACGACACCGGCTTTCCCCAGCGCTTCATGATGGAGGTGACGGAAGACGCCTTCGTCGCCAAGAATCATTTCCAGGCCGAGATCCTGCCGATGTTCCGCAAGCTCGGCGTCGGCATCTCCATCGACGATTTCGGCACCGGCTATTCCTCGCTCTCGGCGCTGGCCGACATCACCGCGGACGAGATCAAGATCGACCGCTCCTTCATCACCGACATCCATAAGCGCCCGCGCAGCCAGGGTATCCTGCGCGCGATCGAATCCTTGAGCGAAGCGCTCGGCATGACGGTGATCGCCGAAGGCCTCGAATCCTACGAGGAGCTCGCCTACCTCCAGGCGGCAACGAAGATCCGCTACGCGCAGGGCTACTACTTCTCCCGGCCGATCTTCCTGGAGGAGCTGAAGCTCGCAACGCCCGTCTCCAGCGAGGCGCGGATCAGCGTGGCGAGCCGCCCGATGCAGCAAAACCGCCAGGGCTATTCGCGGGCGAGCGGGTATCGGCGGTAGGGCTAAAGCGGCGCAACGCACACCGCTGTCGTCCCGGGCTAGCGACAGCGCAGACCCGGGATCCATAACCACAGGGAGCCGTGTGACGCGAAGCTCCCACTCCGAGTCTTCGCCAAACATCTTCCTGTGGGTATGGGTCCCGGGTTCGCTTCGCGCCCCGGGACGACAGCAATTGCCGAGCTCGCTGAGTGCCCATTTCCCCCCTTTGAAATTGCTGGCCTTTTGCTAATACACAGGCGAACCTCCCCGAGGTATCTCATGTCTGCGCCTTCCTCCTCGATCAGCGACCCCGTCTATCTCCGTGCGCGCGCGATGGAGACGCTGTTCGCGCGGCTGGAACAGCTCTGTGAAGGTGCGATTGCGATCGACCGCGGCGGGCGCGTCGTCTACGTCAACGAAAAATATCTCGCAGCGCTCGGCCTCGGGCGCACCAGTGAGGCGATCGGCCGGCCGATCGAGGAGGTCATCCCGAACAGCCTGATGCGGAAGGTGGCCGAGACCGGCGAGCCGATCCTGCTCGACATCATGGAGCTCGGCGGCGAGCAGCTCGTCGTCACCCGCATGCCGATCGAGGACGAGAACGGGACGGTGATCGGCGCCATCGGATTCGTGCTCTATGATCATCTCGAAAGCCTGAAGCCGCTGCTCGCCCGCGTCACCCAGCTCGAGAGCGATCTGCGGCTGGCGCGGCGGCAATTGTCCAACGCCCGCGCGGCGCGCTTCACCTTCGCCGATTTCGTCGGCAAGACGCCGGGTATCGCGCAGGCCAAGGAGCTCGCAAGCCGTGCCGCGCGGCAGAGCGTCACTGTGCTGGTCACCGGCGAGACCGGAACGGGAAAGGAGATGCTGGCGCAGGCGATTCACAACGCCTCCTCGCGCGCGGAGAAGCCGTTCGTCAGCGTCAACGTCGCCGCGATCCCCGAAACGTTGATCGAGTCGGAGTTCTTCGGCACCGCGCCGGGCGCCTATACCGGCGCCGACCGCAGGGGGCGCGAGGGCAAATTCCGCATTGCCGACGGCGGCACGCTGTTCCTCGACGAGATCGGCGAGATGCCGCTGCAATTGCAGGCCAAGCTGCTGCGCGTGCTCCAGGAGCGCGAGATCGAGCCGCTCGGTTCGGACAAGGTCTCGAAGGTGGACGTGCGCGTGATCGCCGCCACCAATGTGGATTTGCGCAAACGCGTCAGCGACGGCGCGTTCCGGCCCGACCTTTACTATCGGCTCAACGTGCTCTCGATCGAGCTGCCGCCGCTGCGCCATTGCCTCGACGATCTCCCGGACATCTGCGCCCGGCTGCTCGACGACATCAGCGGATCGGGCGACTACGTCAAGGCGAAGATCACGCCGAGCGCGCTCGCCGCGCTCGCGCGCTATGACTGGCCGGGCAATGTCCGCGAGCTCCGCAACATCCTCGAGCGCGCGCTGATCCTCAGCGATTCCGGGCGGCTGACCGGCGAGGATGTCGCGCGCATCCTCCCCGTCGACACCGAGGTCAGGCTTGCGCCGCCCGCGCGCCCGGCCGGAGCGGTGGTGCCCTATGCCGAAGCCGAGGCGGAGTTCGAGAAGCACACGCTCGAACAGGCGCTCGCCGCCAGCAACGGCCAGATCACGGAAGCCGCCAGGATGCTGCGGATCTCGCGCGCGACCTTCTACAAGAAGCTCGCCAAGTTCGGCCTCGCCACGGGACCGGCTGCCGTCTGAGTTTCGAGACTCCCCATGTCCGGAGTCTCGGATTCCGGACACGGTGCTTGGCTACTCTTTGACTGCAGACATACGGAAAATGCCGCAGCTTGGCCACTTTCCGCAAATTAACGGCCTCTGGCGCGGACCTTGCTCTCGTCTGCCTTCTCTCGTGGGGAGCGGCTGTTCCACGGCCGATCCCCACGATAAGATCAACGCAAAACAATAACGGCATGCGGTCGAAGGAATCGGGAGGAACGCCGTGAGCCAGCACCCAGCTCTGCCTTACTTGCGCAATTCCGAGAAGGGCAAGGTCGTGTCGGCGACTGAGGCCGTCATGCTGATCCGCGACGGCGACACCGTGGCGACCGGCGGCTTCGTCGGCATCGGCTTTGCCGAGGAGATCGCGATCGCGCTGGAGCAGCTCTATTTGTCCCACGAGGGCGATGCGCCCTACACGCAGGGCAAGCCGCGCAATCTGACGCTGGTCTATGCGGCCGGACAAGGCGACGGCAAGCAACGCGGCCTCAATCATTTCGCGCATGAAGGGCTGGTCCGGCGCGTGATCGGCGGGCACTGGGGCCTTGCGCCGAGATTGCAGCAGCTCGCGATCGCGAACCAGATCGAGGCCTACAACCTGCCGCAGGGCGTGATCACGCATCTATTCCGAGACATCGCCGCGCACCGGCCCGGACACATCACCCGCGTCGGATTGAGCACCTTCGTCGACCCCAGGCACGGCGGCGGCAAACTGAACGCGCGCACCACCGAAGACATGGTGGAGCTGATCAGGATCGGCGGCGAAGACTGCCTGCTCTACAAGACGTTTCCGATTCAGGTCGGGATCATCCGCGCCACCACCGGCGATCCCGACGGCAACCTCACCATGGAGAAGGAGGCGCTGACGCTCGAGGCGCTGGCCATCGCCATGGCGGCGCATAATTCCGGCGGCATCGTCATCGCCCAGGTCGAGCGCGTCGCCGAGGCCGGCAGCCTTAATCCGCGCCAGGTCAAGATTCCCGGCATCCTCGTCGACTGCGTCGTCGTGGCAAGGCCGGAGAACCACTGGCAGACGTTCGGCACGCAATACAATCCGGCTTTCAGCAGTGAGATCCGCGTCCGCGCCGCCTCTCTGCCGGTGATGCCGATCAGCGAGCGCAAGATCATCGCCCGGCGCGCCGCGCTCGAGCTGAAAGCCAACAGCGTCGTCAATCTCGGCATCGGCATGCCCGAGGGGATCGCCTCGGTCGCGAATGAGGAGCGGATCATCGATCTCATCACGCTGACGGCGGAGCCGGGCGTGATCGGCGGCATCCCGGCGAGCGGCATCGATTTCGGCGCGGCGATCAACACCCAGGCCGTGATCGACCAGCCCTACCAGTTCGACTTCTACGACGGCGGCGGTCTCGATGCCGCCTTTCTCGGGCTTGCCCAGGTCGACCGCGTCGGCAACCTCAATGTCAGCAAGTTCGGGCCGAAGCTTGCCGGTGCCGGCGGCTTCATCAACATCAGCCAGAATGCCAAGGAGGTCGTCTTCGTCGGCACGTTCGGTGCGGGCAAGCAACGCATCGCGGTGCGCGACGGGAAACTCGTCATCCTCGACGAAGCCAAGTCGCGCAAGTTCGTCGATAGCGTCGAGCACGTCACCTTCAGCGGCCCGTTTGCTGCCGCGCGCAAGCAACGCACGCTGTACGTCACCGAGCGCTGCGTGTTCGAGCTCAGGGACGAGGGGCTCGAGCTCACCGAAGTCGCGCCCGGCATCGATGTCGAGCGCGACATCCTGCGCCTGATGGATTTCAAGCCGCTGATCCCGCGCGACCCGGCGCCGATGGACGCGCGCATCTTCGGCGACGGCCTGATGGATCTGCGCGAGCGCCTGCTCACCATCCCGCTCGACCAGCGCTTCACGCTGGACGAGCAGCAGAACCTGTTCTTCGTCAACCTGGAACGCTATCCGCTACGCAGCAAGGCCGAGATCGACACCATCGCGTCCCTCGTCGAGGCCAGGCTGGCGCCGCTCGGACGCAGGGTCTACGCCATCGTCAATTATGACAACTTTTCCATCCTGCCGGAGCTGATGGACGATTATTCAGCCATGGTGCGCAGCCTCGTCGACCGCTTCTATTCCGGCGTGTCGCGCTACACCACGTCGGGCTTCCTGCGCATCAAGCTTGGTGAAGCCCTGGAGAAACGCGGCGTCGCGCCGCACATCTTCGAAAGCGCGGAGGAAGCGCAGTCGGACTGGCGCCAGGTCGAGGCCGGCGCAGCGAGGCAGGCCCAAAAATGATGCATGCCCGCAAAGGCCGGCCCGCTCCATCGGAAGGTTCAATTGCAATGTTCGCAAGCTTGTGCAAATCGCTGTTACCGAGAAACTTCAAATCAGGAGGGACCATCGTGCGTCGATCACTCATCATAACAACAACCATTGTCGCGCTCGCCGCGGGCGCCTCCGCACAGGCCGACGATCTCAAGATCGCGCTGATCTACGGCAAGACCGGTCCGCTCGAGGCCTACGCCAAGCAGACCGAGACCGGCCTGAAGATGGGCTTTGAATACGCCACCAAGGGCACCATGACGCTCGACGGCCGCAAGATCGTCGTCATCACCAAGGACGACCAGGGCAAGCCGGATCTGGCCAAGGCCGCGCTCGCGGAGGCCTATCAGGACGACAAGGCCGACATTGCGATCGGCACGACCTCGTCGGCGGCAGCGCTCGCCATTCTCCCGGTCGCCGAGGAGAATAAGAAGATCCTGATCGTCGAGCCCGCGGTCGCGGACCAGATTACCGGCGAGAAGTGGAATCGCTACATCTTCCGCACCGGGCGCAACTCGTCGCAGGACGCGATCTCCAACGCGGTCGCGATCGGCAAGCAGGGCGTCACCGTGGCGACGCTGGCGCAGGACTATGCGTTCGGCCGTGACGGCGTCGCCGCCTTCAAGGAGGCGCTCGCCAAGACCGGCGCGACGCTCGCCGCCGAGGAGTACGCCCCGACCTCGACCACCGACTTCACCGCGGTCGGCCAGCGCCTGTTCGACGCGCTGAAGGACAAGCCGGGCCGCAAGGTGATCTGGGTGATCTGGGCCGGCGCCGGCAATCCGCTGGCCAAGCTGCAGGACATGGACCCCAAGCGCTACGGCATCGAGCTCTCGACCGGCGGCAACATCCTGCCGGCGCTCGCCGCCTATAAGGGCCTGCCCGGCATGGAAGGCGCGACCTACTACTTCTATGACATTCCGAAGAACCCGGTGAATGACTGGCTGGTCGCCGAGCACCAGAAGCGCTTCAACGCGCCGCCGGACTTCTTCACCGCGGGCGGCTTCGCCGCCGCGATGTCCGTCGTCGCCGCCGTCACCAAGGCGAAGTCGACCGACACCGAGAAGCTGATCACGGCGATGGAAGGCCTGGAGTTCGATACGCCGAAGGGCAAGATGGTGTTCCGCAAAGAAGACCATCAGGCGCTGCAGAGCATGTATCACTTCAAGGTCAAGGTCGATCCGAACGTCGCCTGGGCCGTGCTCGAGCCGGTGCGCGAGCTGAAGATCGAGGACATGGACGTTCCGATCAAGAACAAGCGGTAGGTGCTTGCTTCCCCTCTCCCGCTTGCGGGAGAGGCCGGGAGAGGGGGCTCTCACCTCTTGGGGGCTCTCGCCAGCAGAGACAGCCCTCCCCCCGACCCTCCCCCGCAAGCGGGGGAGGGAGCCCACTGTGATCGTAGATAGATCGTCATCCAAATCCGATCGAAATTTCTCATGCCGCTCACCCTCGAAACCCGCGACCTCACCATTCGCTTCGGCGGCCATGTCGCGGTCAACAACGTCTCCTGCACGTTTCGGCCGGGCGAGCTCACCGCCATCGTCGGGCCGAACGGCGCCGGCAAGACCACCTATTTCAACCTGATCTCGGGCCAGCTTCGCGCATCGAGCGGCAGCATCCTGTTCGACGGTACCGACATCACGGGGCAGTCCGCGCCCATGCGCACCCGCGCCGGCCTCGGCCGCGCCTTCCAGCTCACCAATCTATTCCCGAACCTGTCGGTCGAAGAGAACGTCCGCCTCGCAGTGCAGGCCGCGAGCGGCACCCATTACGACATGCTGCGGCCCTGGATGGTCCGCCGCGACCTGATCGCGCGCGCCGACGCCATCCTCGACCGGGTCGCGCTCGGCGGCCGCCGCGGCGTCGCCGCGACCGCGCTGTCCCATGGCGACCAGCGCAAGCTCGAGGTCGCGCTGATGATCGCGCTGGAGCCGAGAGTGTTCATGTTCGACGAGCCGACCGCCGGCATGAGCATCGACGAGGTGCCCGTCGTCCTCGACCTCATCGCGCAGCTCAAGCAGGACAAGAGCAAGATCATCCTTCTCGTCGAGCACAAGATGGACGTGGTGCGCTCGCTCGCCGACCGCATCATCGTGCTGCATAACGGCCAGCTCGTCGCCGACGGTCCTCCGGCCGAGGTGATCGCCTCGCCGATCGTGCAGGAAGCCTATCTCGGCGTCGCGCCCAAGAACGCTGCAGAGAGCGCAGCATGACCGATCTCCTGACGCTCTCCGGCGTGCACACCCATATCGGCCGCTACCATATTCTCCAGGGCATCGACCTCGTGGTCCCGCAAGGACAGGTCACGATGCTGCTCGGACGTAACGGCGCCGGCAAGACCACGACGCTGCGCACCATCATGGGCCTGTGGCAGGCCTCGAAGGGCGAGATCACCCTCGCCGGCGAACGCATCGAGAGCCTTGCCACGCCCGACATCGCGCGGCGCGGCGTGGGTTACGTGCCGGAGAGCATGGCGGTGTTCTCCGATCTCACGGTGAAGGAGAACCTCGTGCTCGCGGCCCGCGACGGGCCGCTCGACGACACTCAGCTCGACTGGATCTTCGGTTTCTTTCCGGCGCTGCGCCGCTTCTGGCTGTCGCGCGCGGGAAGCCTCTCGGGCGGGCAGAAGCAGATGCTGTCGATCGCGCGCGCCATCATCGAACCGCGCAAGCTGCTGCTGGTCGACGAGCCGACCAAGGGGCTCGCGCCCGCCATCGTGATGGCGCTGATCGAGTGCCTGAAGGAGATCAAGCGCAAGGGCGCCACCATCCTGCTGGTCGAACAGAATTTCTTCGCCGCCCGCGAGCTCGGCGACAGCGTGCTGGTCATGGACAACGGCACCATCGTCCATCGCGGCGAGATGGCGGCGCTCGCCGCCGACGTGCCGCTGCAGGAGCGGCTGCTCGGCCTGAGCCTGGAGACGCATCAGTGAGTGACATTGCCGCAACCGATCCGCTGCCGAAGCCGAAGCGGGATCTCGCACCGATCCTGCTGCCGGTCGCGCTCGCCCTTCTGATGATCCCGCTGATCGGATCGACTTCTTCCTGGCTCACGCTGACCGTGGCGAGCCTCGCCATGGGCATGATGATCTTCATCATGGCCTCCGGGCTGACGCTGGTGTTCGGCCTGATGGACGTGCTCAATTTCGGCCATGGCGCCTTCATCGCCGTCGGCGCCTATGTAGCCACGCTGGTTCTGGCCCCGTTCGCAGCGTCCATTCAGGCAGATTCGCTCTGGATGAACCTCGCGGTGCTGGCCCCGGCCGCGCTGCTGTCGATGGCGGTGTCCGGCGCGCTCGGCCTGGTCGTCGAGCGCGTGCTGATCCTGCCCGTCTACGGCCAGCATCTGAAGCAGATCCTGATGACGACCGGCGGCCTGATCGTCGCCGAGCAGACGCTCTATGCGCTGTGGGGACCGCAGATCATCCCGATGCCGCTGCCCACCTCGCTGCGCGGCTCGTTCATCCTCGGCGACGTCGCGATCGCCAAATACCGCGTGCTGGCGATGCTGATCGGTCTCGCCATCTTCATCGCGATCCAGCTCGTGCTCAACCGCAGCAAGGTCGGCCTCCTGATCCGCGCCGGGGTCGAGAACCGCGAGATGGTGGAGGCGCTCGGCTACCGCATCCGCCGCCTGTTTCTCGGCGTGTTCATGACGGGATCGGCGCTGGCCGGCCTCGGCGGCGTGATGTGGGCGCTCTATCGCGAACAGGTGCACGCCTCCATGAGCGACGACCTCACGGTGCTCATTTTCATCGTGGTCATCATCGGCGGCCTGGGGTCGATCGGCGGCTGCTTCATCGGCGCGATCCTGGTCGCCATGGTCGCCAATTACGGCGGCTTCCTGGTGCCAAAACTCGCCCTCGTCTCCAACATTCTGCTGATGGTCGCCATTCTGATGTGGCGGCCGCGCGGCCTCTATGCGGTGACCAGCCGATGATGATCCTCTCAGGCGATCCGCCGCGGAGCCGCGTGCTCACGCTCGTTCTCGTCGTCATCATCCTGGCGCTGGCGGCGACGCCGTTCCTGTTTCCGGGTGCCAAGGCGCTGAACGTCGCGGCCAAGATCTGCGTTTTCGCCGCGCTGGTCGCCTCCTACGACCTCCTGCTCGGCTATACCGGCTCGGTGTCGTTCGCCCACACCATGTTCTACGGCATCGGCAGCTACGCCATCGCGATTGCGCTGTACGGGATGGGCCCGAACTGGGCTGCGGTCGCAACCGGAATCGTCGTCGGCCTGCCGCTCGCAGCGCTGCTCGCGCTCGCCATCGGGCTCTTTTCTCTGCGCGTCGCGGCGATCTTCTTCGCCATGATCACGCTCGCCGTGGCGTCCGCCTTCCAGGTGCTGGCCTCGCAGCTGTCCTGGCTGACGGGGGGCGAGGACGGACGCAGTTTTCAGTTGCCGGAGCTGCTGCGCCCCGGCACCGTGCTGATCCCCAAGAGCCTGTTCGGCTTCGAGATCAACGGCCGGATCCTGACCTTCTATCTGGTGTTCGCCGTTTCGGCGCTGATGATCCTCGCCTTGCTGCGCGTCGTGAACTCGCCGTTCGGGCGTGTGCTGCAGGCGATCCGCGAGAACCGGTTTCGCGCCGAGGCACTCGGCTTCCGCACCGTGTTCCACCTGACCTACGCCAACTGCCTCGCGGCACTCGTGGCCGCCAGCGCGGGCATCCTGAACGCGTTGTGGCTGCGCTATGCCGGCCCCGATACCTCGCTGAGCTTCTCGATCATGCTGGACATCCTGCTGATGGTCGTGATCGGCGGCATGGGCACGATCTACGGCGCGCTCATCGGCGCCACCATCTTCATCCTCGCCCAGAACTATCTGCAATCGCTGATGGGCGTTGCCTCCAACGCGGCGGGCGAAGCCGGCCTGCCGCTGCTGCCGGGGCTGCTCCATCCCGATCGCTGGCTGCTGTGGCTCGGGCTGCTGTTCATCGCCAGCGTCTACTTCTTCCCGACCGGCGTGGTCGGGCGGCTGCGCAAGGCCGGCGGCGACAAGAGCGCCGGCAGCTCGCATTAAGCCGTTAGTAATGATGCAGCGCGGCGCTTGCTGCGCGCGCCGCACAACCGTGACGGGCTTCCCGCTGCGCGACATGCGGACGCCGTTGCTCAACCGGATTAATACTTGGGTAACTTGCTTTCCTAAGGTTTGCGCCATTTGTGCGGTGTATTCCTGTTCCTCGTGTGAGGTGGAATGCGCCAGGTCCTTTCTACGGTGGCTGCCGGAATGTCTCTAGCCGCAAGGAACGGCTGGGAGGCCTTGGCGCGACGTAGTCCCGTCCTGTGGTTGACGCTGTGCGGCGTGTTGCTGGTCGCCGGAATCTTCGCCGTCACAGCCATGGCCGTCGGCGAATTCCGCGAGCGGACCCTCGCCAACCGCGAACGCGAGCTGGAAAACACGGTGCAGCTGATCGCGCGGCATTTCGATCAGCAATTCGAAGACTCCGACGTCGTCGCCGCCGATCTGATCGGGCAGATGAACCTTGCCGACATCACCTCCCCGGCAATGTTCCGCGAGCGCATGTCCGGACCCGACACGAACCAGATGCTGCGCGGCAAGATCAGCTCCGTGTCCCATCTGGGCGACATCGCGATCTATGATGCCGACGGCGAGCTGATCAACTGGTCGCGGGCCCACCCGCTGCCCAAGATCAATGTTTCGTCCCGGGCCTACTTTCAGACGTTCAAGACAGATCCGCAGTCCGAAACGGTGCTGCTGGAATCCGTCCGCAGCTTCATCATCAACAAATGGACCACGATCGTCGCACGCCGGTTGACCGGCGCCGACGGCACCTTCCTCGGCGCGATGGTGCGCCGGATCGACCCGGACAGCTACCGGCAGTATTTCGCGTCTGTCGCGCTCGCCGAGGGTACGGCCATCTCGCTGTTCGACCGCCACGGCAAGATGCTGGCGCGCTATCCGCATGTCGAAGAGCTGATCGGGCGCAACCTCAGGGATGCGCCACTGATGCGGAAGGTGCTCACCAAAGGCGGCCAGCAGACTCTCCGCGTCAGGGGCCTCATCGACGGCGAGGAGCGGCTCGGTTCGGCGGCGTCGCTGACGCATTTCCCGCTGGTCATCGTCGGCACCAACACCACGGCGGCGGCCCTTGCGGACTGGCGGCAGCAGACCGGCTTCATGGTCACGACTGCAGCGCTTTCAGCCGCCGTCATCGTGCTGATCCTGTATCTGATCATCCGCCAGATCAACCGGCAGAACCGTGAGGCGCAGGAGCGGATCGAAGCGAAGCGGCTTCAGCTCGACACCGCCCTCAACAACATGTCGCAAGGGCTGATCCTGTACGACGCCGCCGGTTACATCGTCACCTGCAACCGCCGCTACGCCGACATGTTCGGCCTCTCCCACGACGTCATCAAGCCGGGCTGCCACATCCGCGAGGCGATGTATCATCGCAAGGAGCGCGGCGCGTTCGACGGCGATGTGGAGGCATTTTGCGCCGACGTCATGAGGATCGTCGCCGAAGGTACGGTCTCGACGAGAATTCATCAGTTGGCCAGCGGCCGCGCCTTCCAGGTCATCAACACGCCGCTCGCACAGGGCGGATGGGTCGCCACGATCGAAGACATCACCGAGCGCCGCAACCTGGAACGGGAGCGCGACCGCAACTACACCTTCCTGCGCGAGATCATCGACCATATCCCCTCGCAGATCACCGTGAAGGATGCGCGCACGCGGCAATATCTGCTGCTCAACGGCGTTGCCGAACAGCTGTTCGGCAAGTCCCGCCAGGATGTCGTGGGCAAGACGGCGTTCGACATCTTCCCCGAGGCGCTCGCCGTCCGTATCACCCAAGACGACAGCAGTGCGCTGGAATCGGCCAGGGGATTGTTCAAGGACGAGCACGCCTGGCAGATGCCGGGCACGGGGCCGCGCTACATCACGTCGAGCCGGATCGGTATTCGCGATGAGGCCGGCGAACCGCGCTATCTCATCCATGTCATCGAGGACGTCACCGAGCGCCGCCGCGCCGACGAACAGATCGCGCATCTGGCGCACTACGATGCGCTGACCGACTTGCCGAACCGAACCCTGTTCCGCGAGCAGATCGAACGCGAGCTGGCGAAGGTCGCCGGCGGCGAGCAGTTCGCGCTGCTCTACATCGACGTCGACGAATTCAAGGGCATCAACGACTCGCTCGGCCATCACGTCGGCGACGAGCTGTTGAAGGCGATCGCGGACCGTCTCCGCGGCTGCCTCAAGCCGGGCGACCTGATCGCGCGGCTCGGCGGCGACGAATTCGCGGTGATCCAGACCGGGATCGAATCCCCCGCCGACGTGCTGTCCTTCCTGACGCGGATCTACCAGGCGATCCGGCAGCCCTATCGTTGTCTCGGCCATCAGCTCTCCACCGATGCCAGCATCGGAATTGCGCTGGCGCCGCAGGATGGCGCCGATCTCGATCAGCTGATCAAGAACGCAGACCTTGCAATGTACGGCGCCAAGGCCAATGGACGTCGCACCCACCGCTTCTTCGAGCCGGAGATGGATGCGAGCGCCAAGGCGCGCCTGAGCATGGAGCTGGATTTGCGGCAGGCCCTCGTGAATGGCGGCTTCGAGATTCACTATCAGCCGCTGGTCGACCTGCGCACCAACGAAGTCTCTGGCTGCGAGGCGCTGCTGCGCTGGCGGCATCCCGAGCGCGGCATGGTGTCGCCCGCGGAGTTCATTCCGGTCGCCGAGGACACCGGCCTGATCAACGAGCTCGGCGACTGGGTGCTGCGAATGGCGTGCAACGAGGCCGCGACCTGGCCGGCGCATGTGCGTGTCGCGGTCAACGTCTCGCCGGTGCAGCTCAAATGCGACACGCTGGCGCTGCGGATCGCGGGCGCGCTCGCCGCCTCCGGCCTGAACCCGCGTCGGCTCGAGCTCGAGATCACCGAGGCCGTGCTGATCCGCGACGACGAGGCGGCGCTCTCCATCCTGCATCAGCTCCGCTCGATCGGCGTGCGCATCGCGCTCGACGATTTCGGCACCGGCTACTCCTCGCTGAGCTATTTGAAGCGCTTCCCGTTCGACAAGATCAAGATCGACCGCTGCTTCGTCGCCGACATCGCAGAGGCGAGCGGCTCGCCCGTGATCGTGCAGGCGGTGGTGAACATTGCCGCCGCCAGCAGCATGACCACGGTCGCCGAGGGCGTCGAGACCGAGGCACAGCGCGACATGCTGCGCGCGCTCGGCTGCACGCAGATGCAGGGCTATCTGTTCAGCGCGCCGAAGCCGGCCAGCGAGGTGCGAAAGCTGTTCGGCCCTGGCGACTCCGCGCCCGTGGCTGCGGTGGCCTGATGGCGAAGTCGAGGACAGCTCTGGCCAAAGCCGTCGACGTTGCGGATTCCTACGCCGTGCGGCTGATGCAGCATCTGGTGGTGCCGACCTTCGTGATCGACCCCAAGCGCCGCGTGGTGATCTGGAACAGGGCCTGCGAGCGGCTGACCGGCGTCGCCGCCTCCGAGCTGATCGGCACTGGCAAGCACTGGCAGGCCTTTTACGAGACCAGGCGCCCTTGCCTTGCCGACCTCGTCGCGCTCGACCGTCCCGAGCAGCTGCCGGAATACTATTCGGAATATGCCGCGCGCGGCCATAACGGGCTCGGCTTTTCCGCGGAGAACTGGTGCGTGATGCCGAAGCTCGGCAGCCAGCTCTATCTCGCCATCGACGCCGGCCCGATCCACGACGAGGCCGGCCAGCTGATCGCGGTGGTGGAGACGCTGCGCGACCTCACCGACCAGAAGCGCGCCGAGATGGCGCTGAAGGAGCTCGCCACCAAGGACGGGCTGACCGGCCTGGCGAACCGCCGCTCCTTCGACCAGATGCTGTTGGGCGAATGGGCTCGCGCCCAGCGCACGCAGAAGCCGCTGGCGCTGCTGTTCGTCGATGTCGATCATTTCAAGCTGTTCAACGACCGCCACGGCCACCAGAGCGGCGACGAGTGCCTGCGCGCGGTTGCCGCTGTCGTCAGCCGGCACGCGGGGCGCCCGCTCGATCTCGCCAGCCGCTATGGCGGCGAGGAGTTCGCGCTGATCCTGCCGGACATGGATTGCGACACCGCCTGCACTGTGGCCGAGGCGATTCGCTGCGCGGTCACGGCCTTGCAGATCGCCCACGGCGCCACGGGCGCCGGCGACCACGTCACCCTCAGCGTCGGTGTCGCCAGCCACATCCCCGGCGGTGCCGACGGCGGCCCCGACCGGCTGCTGGGCGCGGCCGACGAGGCGCTCTATGTGGCCAAACGCCTCGGCCGCAACCGCGTCATGTGCGCCGAACGGGTGCTGGCCGAATTCGCCGCCCTCGGCCGGGACGCGGCAACGGTTCCGGCCCCTGTCCGGCGCAAATCGGCTTGAGCGCATGCGGCGAGAAGCGGTTGCCCGCCCCTCGCCAATCGGCTAAATGAAATCCCACTGCACCCGTAGCTCAGCTGGATAGAGCGTTGCCCTCCGAAGGCAAAGGTCACACGTTCGAATCGTGTCGGGTGCGCCAGTGTTATCAGCCGTTGTGATACCGGCACTCACGTCAGCATCGCGACAATCGCCTGGATCTGGTCGGAGGCGGACGTCACCAGTCCGTCATATGACGTTTGGCCGTGTGCGGCGGCTTTCAGGATGCATTCGGCCACGGCCGCTTTGAGACCGAAGACCGATTGATGGGCCGGCACGCTCGCCATCACGGTTTCCAGGGCCTGACGCATGGTCTGAATGAGCTGGGAGCTGTATTGCATTGGCTGTCCTCCGCGGGCTCATATTAGATCGCGTGCTGATGCCTGCCACTCACAAGCCTGGGATTGCTGTTTGAGATTGATTGAGAATGATCGTCTCAATTCAAACGCCAGATCGCCGCATTGAGCACGCCGGCAAACGCGACCCACGCCGCGTAAGGCACGAACGAGGCGGCTGCCAGCCTGTCTCGTGATATCTCGAGGCTGATGTAGGTCACGATCGCGACGAACAGGCAGATGAGGATGACGAGCGCGGCTCCGATCTGGTGCATCGTGAACATGACCGGAGACCAGGTGAAATTTAGCGCCAGCTGGGCCGTCCAGACCAGCATCGCCTTTCCCGACGGAGCACGACGAAAGGTCCGCCAACCCGCAACGGCGATCATGATGTAAAGGATGGTCCAGGCCACCGGAAACGCCCAGTTCGGCGGCACGAAATCCGGCTTGGCCAGGCCCGCATACCACTCTCCGGGCAGATTGGTCGCGCCGATCAGCCAGCCGATGCCAACCACGGCGACGACGAAGACCAATAACTGAAACATCCATCACCTCGCGCTTCCCCTGGCTCGATTGTATCATCTTTCCATGAGCGAATCCGACATGGTGACCGGCGCAGCCTCGCCGGTGCGCAAGATCATCCATATCGACATGGATGCCTTCTATGCGTCGGTGGAGCAACGCGACAATCCGCAGTTGCGCGGAAAGCCGGTCGCGGTCGGAGGCTCCGCGGAACGCGGCGTCGTCGCGGCTGCCAGCTACGAGGCTCGCAAGTTCGGCGTTCGCTCCGCCATGCCGTCGGTGACGGCGAAGCGTCAATGTCCCGATCTGATCTTCGTCAAGCCGCGCTTCGAGGTCTACAAGGCGATCTCGCGGCATATCCGCGAGATCTTCGCCGAGCACACACCCATCGTCGAGCCGTTGTTGCTGGATGAAGCCTATCTCGACGTGACGGAGAACCTGCAAGGCATCCCGCTGGCGCGGGACATCGCGCTGAAGGTCCGCGAGAAGATCAAGGCCGAGACGGGGCTCAACGCTTCGGCGGGCATCTCTTACAACAAGTTTCTGGCCAAGCTCGCCTCGGATCATCGCAAGCCCAACGGTCAATTCGTGATCTCGCCGGAGATGGGGCCGGCCTTCGTCGAGACGCTGCCGGTCGGCAAGTTCCACGGGATCGGCCCGGCGACAGCCGCGAAGATGAACGCGCTCGGCCTGTTCACTGGTCTCGATATCCGTAACCAGACGCTGGAGTTCATGAACGCGAATTTCGGCAAGTCCGGCGCCTATTACTATTGGATCTCACGCGGCGTCGACGAGCGGCCGGTGCGGGCCAACCGGATCCGCAAGTCGATCGGCGCGGAGAACACGTTCTCGATCGACCTCGACGCATTCGACGCGCTGGTCGCCGAACTCAGGCCTCTCGTCGACAAGGTCTGGCGCCATTGCGAGGCGACGGGCAATCGCGGCCGCACCGTTACCCTGAAGGTCAAGTTCGCCGACTTCGAGATCATCACGCGCAGCAGGTCCGTCGCTGCGGCCGTCGCGGGCCGGGACGAACTGGAGCGGCTGGCCTGCGGCCTGCTCGAAGCCGAGATGCCGCTGCCCAAGCGCGTCAGGCTGTTGGGGGTCTCGCTGTCTTCGCTCCAGGTCGGCGGCGATTCGGAGCCGCAGTTGACGCTGGGGATCTGAATCGGGCCAGAGGGGCCCTCCGGCGAACGCGACATCTTTTTCGGCGACGCGGCGCAGAACCTGTCGTAGAGACGTCAAACGGGTCTTTTCGCGATTGATGTTGGAATGCTTGCCTTATTGATACGCCTCGGACTGCGCTTCGAAGACCGCATCGAGGAGCGGCGGTTTGTCGACCAATATGTCCGGGGCAGCCTCGGATGGACGCAGATCGCGATGCTGCTCGGCGCCGCCACCTATGCCGGCTACACGCTCTGGGATTGGGTGTTGTACCCCGAAGTGGTTCCGATCACGCTCGCAATCCGCGGCGGCACGGCCGTATTTATCCTGCTGCCGCTGACGGCGCTGCTGTCGCGGCGATGGATGAAGCCATGGGCAGAGACGATCTTCCTCGTCTATTGCGTCATTCCCGGCTGCATCCTGCCCAGCATTTATCTCGTGCTGCCGTCGGGCTTCACGTTTGCCGCGCCCGGCATGATGATGATCATCCTGTTCGTCTCGACCATGCTGCCACTACGTATCGGCTCGCTGGCGATTTTCTGCGTGCTGTCGTGGCTGGCACTGATCGTCGCCGAGACGCTCGCGCCGACGCTGCCGACGGGCTTGAGATTCATCAATCATTCTCTCGTCGGCAACGCCTACGCCTTGTCGCTCTACGCCGTGGCTGCGCGCGAATACCGGGCGCGAAGACAATTCCGGACGTCGGAGGCGCTGCAACGGGAAAAGGAACGCTCGGAGAAATCGCTGCGCGATCTGCGCGCGACCCAGGAGCAGCTCGTGCAGGCGGAAAAGCTCGCCTCGCTCGGCCAGTTGGTTGCCGGTGTCGCGCACGAGGTCAGCACCCCGCTCGGCCTCGCTTTGACGACCTCGACCACCATGCAGACTGACCTGCAAACGATGGCTGACGCATTGGGTGGAGCCTCGGTCCGGCGTTCCGATCTGACCAAGGGCATCGACAGGCTCAAGCAGGGGCTCAATCTGACCTTCGACAATCTGCACCGCGCATCCGAGATGGTGCACAGCTTCAGGCAGGTCGCCGTCCATCAGGCCGACGAGGACCGGCGGACCTTCGAGCTCAAGGACTGGCTGTCGGAGTTGACCTCCAAGCTCGGGCCATTGCTGTCGCATCATGGCCTGACGGTCGAGGTCCGATGCCCGGCGGGAATCAAGCTCAACAGCTACCCCGGAGCGCTTGCTCAGGTGATCAGCAATCTCGCTCTCAACAGCGCAGGCCATGCCTATCCTGACAAGAGAGGCGGCCGATTTGTCATCACGGTCAGCCAGCCGGACCCGGCATCCGTCCGCCTCGTCTGCGCTGATGAGGGCGTCGGAATTCCCGACGAATTACAGGCGCACATCTTCGATCCGTTCGTCACGACTGGTCGGGAGAGCGGCCATGCCGGCCTGGGGCTCCACATCGCCTTTAATCTGGTGGCTTCATCGCTGAACGGACGCCTGCGGCTCGAGAGCACGACGGATCCGGGTACTCAGATCGCCATCGAGATTCCGCTCCAGGCATGACTCCGGCGGCCAGGTTGGAGCCGCCGCGATTGAACGCTCGGTGAGCGCGACTGTCGGTGACGGATTTTCAGGCCCGCCACCGATGAAAGTCGACTCGCTCAATGCCTCACGTGCTCGAACACCACGATCACGCCGGTCGGCTCGGGCTCATGCGCCATCAGGCGCGTCAGGTCGGAATCGCCCCAATCGGCGAGGCTGATGACCTCGCCGCTCGGGCGGTCGGTGTCGGCACCAGGCAACGCTGTAGGCTCGAGGACCTTGAGGCCCCTCTCGTCGACGAAGAAGGTGTGCTCGCCGAACATGCTGTTGAGCTGCGGCATCGCGGGATGCTCGTCGGGCAGCACCTGAGCGCCGAGTTGGTTGACGGTCTGCTTCACCTGTTCGGATGTGAGCTTCATGAGCTGCTCCGTTTCTGTCTGCGGTTTCATTGACCCAGGCGGGAGCATGCGTTCCCTGCCCTTGTCCGCCTGGCTCAAAGTCCCGAACAGGCGCTGCGGACAAATGTTCCTGCAAAATGTATTTCGTGATCGCGCGCGGCATCTGCCGCGTTCGCGGCACGAGATCGCCACAGGATGCACACGATCTCGACGTCAGCGCGCTCACGCGCTACTCGCCGCGGTTCTCGCCGACCGACAAAGCGCAGATGCGTGACAGATAAGTGTAGGGCAGGCCGGTCTCCTCGGCCCAGGCGTTGAACTGCGCCTGCACCTTGGCGAGATCGCCCTTCGACTTGACCTCTTCGGCGATGTCGAGACCTGCATCGCGCAGGCAGACCACCACGTCCTTGGACGTCACGAAACCGTCCCAGCCGACGAAGCGCAGCAGCATCTGGCCGGTGTTGCCCCCTAACCGGCTGCCGCGCTTGTTGAGCAGATCGAGCAGGCCGATCTCGTCGGACGACGGCCACTTCGCCAGAAACTTGCCGAAGCTGCCGTGCTGCTTCGCGATTTCCTGCACGAAGGCGGCGTTGTCGCGCACCGACATGATCTTGGCGCCGTTACGCACGATGCGCGCGTCGCGCAGCAGGCCCTCCCAATAGTCTTCGGGCTGGAAGGTGAGCTTGGCGGGCTGGAAATGCAGGAAGGCGTCTTCAAAACCGTCCCATTTCGAATCGATCACGCTCCAGGCGAAGCCGGCGCAGAACACCCGCCTGGTCATCTCGGCGAGGATACGGTCATCGCCGAGCCCGGCCAGCCGCTCGAGGTCCGGCCTGGCCGGCATCAGTTTCTCCAGCGCCCTGGGCCCGCCCTTGCGCTTCTCGGCCCGCGCGCGAATGGTCTTGAAGGGGGTCATACGGGCATCCGCGTTACGGTGCCCACGACATCAGAATTCGATCAACCGGTCCAGCCCCGCGACGATGACGCGCTGGGGGCAGCCATGCTGGTCCGCTTCTTGCTTCATGACGCCTGGAATTCCCAGACATTTTCGAGCTCTCGCCGACGGATTTTCGATGCGTTGCCTGGTCGTGGCCGACCTGCACTATTCGCTGCCCCAGCTCGACTGGCTGGTCAGCGCGGCGCCGCAATTCGACCTCGTGATCTTCGCCGGCGACGCGCTCGACATCGGCTCGATCGTGGACTTCCGCGCCCAGATCGTGGTGGTGAAGAAGTACCTCGCGCTGCTTGCCGCGCAGACCCGCGTGATCCTCTGCTCCGGCAATCACGACCTGGACGAGCGCAACGCCGAAGGCGAGAAGGCCGCGCGCTGGATTTCGGAGGTGCGCGAGCTGGGCATCGCCTGCGACGGCGACAGCCTCGGCATCGGCGACACAATGTTCACGGTGTGCCCGTGGTGGGACGGGCCCCTGGTGAGGCAGCGCATCGTCGAACAGTTGCGCGATGCCGCCACCGGGCGGCTGCGGCGCTGGATCTGGGCGCATCACGCGCCGCCGGCGGATTCACCGACGAGCTGGGGCGGCAAGCGCTTCTTCGGCGACGTCGAGCTGGTGCAATGGATCATGCAATACCAGCCGTCGATGGTGATCTCGGGCCATGTGCACCAGTCGCCGTTCATCACCGGCGGCTCGTGGTTCGACCGGCTGGGCAAGACCTGGGTCTTCAACACCGGCCTGCAACCGGGCCGGCCGCCGACCTGCATCGTCCTCGACCTCGACGCGGACAAGGCGTTCTGGCTTGCGGCCGGCGAAGCCCAGTGGATCGACCTGAATGCGCCGCTGAAACGCCCCGCCGCCCCCATCGAGGCGGCGCCCGACTGGCTCACATTCTTGGATCGGATTTCCGATCCGAGCCTGGCGAGACCTCAAGCGGCGGCAGGTTGATCATGCTCTGGAGCACCTCGCCGACCATGGCCAGATGCGTGCCCTGGCCGGCATATTGCCGCTTGAGATCGGCGAGATAGGTGTTGGCGACATTGAGCCGCTGCGCCAGCATCTTTGCGATCAGCAGGGCCACACCCGGCTCCTTCTCCAGGAACGAGGCGGCGTCCTCGAACTCATAGACGATCGCGTCGGAGCAGGCCCGCACGGTTGCGGTGTGCGGCTGGCCCAGCAGCACGGACATCTCACCGAGCACTGCGCCGGGTTCGGTGACGGTAGCCACCACCATCTCACCCTTGAGCACCTCGAGCTTGCCTTGCATCAGCACGTAGAGATGGCCGCTGGTGCCACCCTCGTTGACAATCAGCGTGCCGGCGGCGACCTGCCGCTCCGTTCCGCCGGTGCAATAATCCAGGACTGCGCGCATCGCAGAAGCTCCCGTCGCTGCGGACCCCATCGCCCCAGACCAGAGCATGATCCGTGCCACGCGGCAAATCAACGCGTATGAGGGGTGCGCCCGCGCGCCGTGCGTCACACCCGGGAGAGCGAAGGCACCTCTTCCGGTACGATCGCTGGAAGGCCGCCGAAGCGGCGCTCGCGGCCGTGGAAGGCGGCGAGCGCCTCGGCAAGATCGCCCGCGTTGAACTCGGGCCACATCCGCTCGGTGAAGTGCAGCTCGGCATAGGCGCCCTCCCAGAGCAGGAAGTCGGACAGCCGCTTCTCGCCCGAGGTGCGGATGATGAGATCGACGTCGCGAAGGTCAGCCTCGCCGGTGACGAGCTGCGAGAACGCTTCGCGGGTGAGGCTGGTGAGCGCGGCCGCTTTGGCCGCCGCGCTGAGGATCGCATCGCGAGCCGAGTAATCCACGGCGATGCGCAGATGCAGCGCGCTTCCGCGGGCGGTCGCCTCTTCGGCGCGCGAGATCGCGGTGGCGATGCCGTCAGGCAGCCGGTCGCGGCGGCCGATCACGGTGAGACGCACGCCGTTCCTGACCAGGCTCTGCACCTCGTTGGCCAGATAGAAGCGCAGCAAGGTCATCAGCGCCGCGACCTCGGCCCTCGGCCTCCGCCAATTGTCGGCCGAGAAAGCGTAAAGCGTCAGCGTGCCGATGCCCTGCTTGGGCGCGGCCTCGACGATTCGGCGGATGGTGTCGACGCCGGCCTCGTGGCCGCGCACGCGGGACAGGCCGCGCCGCGTCGCCCATCTGCCGTTGCCGTCCATGATGATGCCGACATGAAGCTTCTCGTTGCGCGACGTGGATTCGCTTTGCATTGCAAAGTCTCCGGTCAATAAAAGGGGAGAATCAGGTCGAGGCGATACCGAGGCGGCCGAGCGGCGGCGCCTCGCGGCCGGCGGCTTTCGCCGCGTCGCGCACCAGCCGCTCGAGCACAGCGAGATAGTCGAGGAAGCGGCGGCGGCCGGCCTTGGTCAGGCGACAGGTCGTGTGCGGGCGGTTGCCCTCGTAGCCCTTGGTCATCTCGACGAGGCCCGCCTCCTGGAGCACGGCGAGGTGCCGGCTGAGATTGCCGTCGGTGAGGCCGCAGAGCTGCTTGAGATCGCCGAATGCCAGCCCCTTGGGATGCGCCATCAGCGAGGTCAGAAGCCCGAGCCTCGCCTTCTCGTGGATGACGCGGTCGAGTCCTTCATAGGAGAAGGGCGCGCTGTCAGTCTTCGACATCGTTGTCTCCGGACGCGAAATGCAGAATGGCCGCCATCACCGATTGCCCGATCACGAAGGGCAGCCCCATGGTCCATGGCGACAGCGTATGGGTTCGGCTTGCCAGCACCACCACCGCAAAGCCGGACACGAAATACCAGGCGCCGGCGAGTGCGACGGTGCGCGGCAGTGAGCGGACCGAGGCAAAGATGCCGAGCGACACCAGGATCTGCCACAGGCCCGGCAGCAGCCACAGCGACTCGCTCGCGAACTTCCACATCACCACCGCGAGCAGCACGCCGGCAACGCCTGCCGGCAGGAACTGCTCGACGGCCTGGTGGATCATGGCATCCGCCAAGCCCGAATGGTGACGGCGCGAACGCGCCCGCATCTCGATGCCGATCATCAGCCCCGAGAGCACGGCGGCACTGAGCCAGCCGATGAAGAATCCGAGCGGCTCGCCGGTGGGGTCATCCAGCAGCCAGAACTGCAGAACCGCGGTGATGAGCGCGACAGCGCCGGTCGCCACCATTGTCGCCGGGCCGTAGCCGCGGAAGGCGGTGCCCGCCGCGATCTGACTGCGGATCGCCACGATGTCGGCCAGCGCCTTGTCGAGATCGCGCATCGGCAACGTAAATCCTCGTTCCACCCGGGGGCGTTTCCGGGACTGCAGGGCCCCGTTACTTTGTATTGCAAAGTATATGGCACGGCAAAGTAAAGGCAAGCCCGAATGTCGCGGCGGCCCGACCGACGCGAGCGGACAACTGGCGGTTGCGCGCTACATATCCTGACGGATAAGATGGACCCGGAAGCGTTCCAGGGGGCTGGTATGTGGCTGAGGTCGTTTGTCGTTGCGTTTGTTTTCGAGGTGATGCTGGCCGGGTTCGTTCATGCGGCGGGGCCTTTCGGCACAATCCACGTCGGCAACTGGAACGGTGGCGCTTTCACCAATGACTCGACCGGCGCGTTCTCTCACTGCGCTGCAAGCATGCCCTACGCCAATGGCATGACCTTGCTTGTCGGCCAGGATTCGAACAACGCGTGGCTGCTCGGTTTTGCCAATCCAGCGTTTCGTTTCAAGAAGGGCGAGAACCTGACGATCGACCTGACCTTTGACGGTCAGGCCGAGGTGAGGCTGTTTGCGACCGCCTTTTCCGAGGTCATGGTCTCAGCCGTTCTGCCGACAAACGTCGCGCGCGCTTTCCAGAAGGCGAGCCTGATGGTGGCGGTGGCGAGAGGCACGCCCTTCCAGTTCAGCCTGACCTCGACTGCCCCTCTGATTGCCGCCGTCAGCAATTGTGTAACCCGGGTCAAGGCCGACGGGCTGGACAAGGTCGGCGATTTCACCAAGATGACCGCCAAGCCGCAGGCCGCGCCGGACAAGCAGGCGGCATCGCCCGCCGGCGGCAAACCCGCCAGGGCCAAGAGCGGCACCGGCTTCGTGGTGAGTACGAGCGGACACATCGTCACCAACCACCATGTGATCGACGGCTGCGCCGGCGACATCAAGGGCAATCTCACCGGCGAGGCCGCAACGGTGCTGCGCGTCGTGTCGAGCGACTCCAACAACGATCTCGCCCTGTTGCAGGCGCCGTCGACGACGACATTCAAGGACTTCGCCCGAATTCGTGACCGTTCCATCCGTTCCGGAGATTCCGTGGTCGCGATCGGCTTTCCCTACCATGGACTGCTGACCTCGGACTTCACCGTGACGACCGGCATCGTGAGCTCGCTCAGCGGCATGCGCAACGACTCGCGCTTCCTGCAGATCAGTGCACCCGTACAGCCCGGGAATAGCGGCGGCCCGCTGTTCGATAGCACCGGCCATGTCGTGGGCGTGGTCACCGGAAAGATCCCGGCATTGCGTATCGCCGCTGCGACCGGCAACATTCCCGAGAACATCAATTTCGCCATCAAGACCGGCGTGCTGCGCGACTTCCTCGACAATTCCGTGGTGCCCTATCAGACCGCCGAACCAAAGGGCGAGCTCAAGACCACCGACATCGCCGCCAACGCCCGGCCGTATACGATGCTGATCTCGTGCAATGCGACGGAGCAGGCGGACGCGAAGCGGTAGCGTGAGCCTTGTCGACCTTGACCCGGGGCAAGGCGCGGCGCTCCTCGGCGAGGCGCTCGCGGGCCGCCGTGAGCTCCTTCTCGCGCGCCAGATGGGCCCTGCGCGCGATGATCCATTGCTCGCGCGGGACGATCTGATGGTGCTGCGTGGCGTTCTCCTGGCGTCAGGCGACGAAGGCGTCGAGCTTGTCGAGGAACGAACTCCAGCCGCGCTGGTGATTGTCGCGTGCGGTCTCGTCGAAGAACTGGGCGTGATGGAAGATCATCAAGGTGCCGGCACCGTCCGGCTTCAGCGAGATCGTCACAAGCGATTCGCGTTCCGGCGTCGAGTGCCAGGCCCAGGTGAAGACGAGCAGCTCGTTCGGCACCACCTCGCGATAAAGGCCGCCGGCCTCGAAATATTCGCCGTCGTCGCGGGTGAAGCTGATGCGGTAGCGGCCGCCGACGCGAACGTCGAGCTCGGCCTGAAGCGTCGCCTGCTGCATGTTCGGCGGCCCGAACCATTGCGCTAGCTGCGCGGCTTGCGTCCAGGCGGCGTAGACCTTTTCGGGCGGCGCGCGGAGCCGGCGCGTGAGCGTGAGGCTTGGACGTTCTGCCGGGCGTTCGGCGGCGTTGGCGGCGGCGTTGGCCATTTCTCATCCTCCACGAAGGCGGCGAGACGATCGAAATTGTGGGACCAGAACTGCGAATAGCGATTGAGCCAGCTCATCGCCTGCTCCATCGGCTGCGCGGTGAGCCGGCAGGCGACCGTGCGTCCCGTCTTCTCCCGCATGATCAGGCCGGCATCCGTGAGCACGTCGAGATGCTTCATGATCGCCGGCAGCGAAACCGGAAACGGGGCCGCCAGCTCGCTCACCGTTAGGCCGTCCTGCTCGCCAAGGCGTGCGAGCAGCGCACGCCTTGTCGGGTCGGACAGCGCCGCAAAGGTCCGGTCCAGCGTCTCGTCCCTATACTTAACCATATGGTTTAGTATAGCCCCGAACGGAAAGGCGTCAAGCAGGAACCCGTTCGCACGGGTCCGCGCGACTGCGTGATCGGGCGAGCGTGCGGAGCCCGATCAGTACGGAGTGACAGGCCGCGCGCGCCGGTGCGGCCGCGGTTGAGGGACCTGTTGCTGGCCGTAGGCAAAGCGAGGATTGCGATCGCAGAACAGCAGGCGGCCGGAGACGCTGGCCTGGCACTGCTCATAGGTGCTGTAGGCGCATTCGCCGGGATAGTCGTACTCGCCTCCCTGCGCGCACCAGGGATAATCGCGCGCCGTGGCGGGGGTGCTGGCGGCGAAACCGACGAGAAACATGGTGGCCAGCGCCGGCAGCGCCAATTGCATCATGCGCATGAGTTCGAATTCCTCTCTTTGTGACGCGAGATACGGCCCCACATATCATCAGGTTTCGTTGCGGCCTTTTATTCCAGATCAACTGGCATTGAGCGCGCAAGAAAAAAGCCCTGCCGAACGGCAGGGCTCCATCTCGATCATCACAAGATCGCTACTCGACCTTCAGGCCGGCGAACTCGACGACCTTCTTCCATTTCTCGGTCTCGGCCTTGATCTCCTCACCGAACGCTTCCGGCGTCTGCACCCGCGGCTCGCCACCGAGCTCGACCAGACGCTTGGTCATGTCGGGCTCCTTCATCAGCGCGTTGACCTCGGCATTGAGCTTGGCGATGATCTCCTTCGGCGTGTTCTTCGGCGCACCCATCCCGAACAGCGCGCTGGCCTCGTAGTCCTTGACGGTCTCTGCGATCGCCTGCACGTCAGGCAGTTGCGGCGAGCGCTGCGCGGTGGTGACGCCGATCGCCCGCAGCGAGCCGGAGCGGATGTGCTGGATGATCGAGGGCATGTTGTCGAAGATCACCTGCACCTGGCCGCCGAGCATGTCGGTGATCGCGGGCGCGGCGCCGCGATAGGGCACGTGCTGCATCTTGCAGCCGGTCATGGCCATGAACATCTCGCCGGACAGATGCACCGAGGTGCCGTTGCCAGACGAGGCCATGTTGACCTTGCCGGGATTGGCTTTCACATATTCGATGAACTCGGCGACGTTCTTGGCCGGCACGTCCTTGTTGACGGTCATCACGTTCGGCACCCGCTGGAACGAGGCGACCGGCGCGATGTCGCGCACGAAATTGAACTTCAGGTTGGCGTAGAGCGAGGCATTGATGTAGTTGGCCGGATTGACCAGCTGCAGCGTGTAGCCGTCGGGCTCGGCATTGACGACCGATTCGGTGGCGATATTGTTCCCGGCGCCCGGCTTGTTCTCGACCACGAATTGCTGGCCGAGCTTTTCCGAGAGCCGCTGGCCGAGCAGCCGCGCCAGGATGTCGGTGGCCCCGCCCGGCGGATAGCCGACCACCCATTTCACCGGACGGGCCGGGTAATCGGCGGCAAGGGCCTTCGACAGCGGGGTGGCTGCAAGCGGACTGGCGGCGAGCAGGCCCAGCGCGGTACGGCGAGTGATCATCTCAAGGGTTCTCCCAGTGTTGTTCTTGAAAGTCGGATAGCTTGAAAGTCGCGTCGGTTGTAACAAAGCTTGCTACAGGCGGAAAGTGCGCAGCGCGCATCACGACGAAAGGATGAGACATGCCGGTCAAGGTTCACGCCCTGGATCATCTCGTGATCAATGTCAGCGATGTCGCGGTGACCGCGGAGTGGTATCGCAAGATTCTCGGCATGGAAGTCAAGCTGTTCGATCCTGGCGGCGGCAAGCCGCCCCGCACTTTGCTTGAATTCGGTAACCAGAAGATCAACGTCCGGCAACGCGATGCAGATAAAGTGGAGTGGTTCACCGCCGGCCACCCGACCGCCGGCAGCGAGGATCTGTGCTTTCTCACCTCGGCCACACCGGACGAGGTGGTGGCGCATTTGCAGGCACATGGCGTCGCGATCGAAGCAGGCCCAGGCCCAAGGCAAGGCGCGCGCGGCACGCTGCGCTCGGTCTATTGCAGGGACCCGGATGGCAGCTTGATCGAGATCTCGTCGTACGAGGACGATGGCCGTTAGGACTCGCTGCCTGCCCTAAACACCGTCGCTGCGAGGAGCCCTTGCGGCGAAGCAATGACGGGGGAGCGCGGACTGACCCCCAATTTGCTTCCCACGCCATCGGATGGCAGGAAGACACAATCATCGAAAAGCAGCCGCCAGCAAGATGCAGGCTGCACGGGAGGACACATGGCTATCCAGAAAACCGCCGCCGGAATCGTGAGCCCCTTCGACGGGCTCGACGTACCCTGGCTCTTGAGGATGCGCGCCGAGGTGCGCAGCTCCCATCCGTTCCTGATCTGGGCGCCGTTCGACGCGCCGGCGCGGCACTGGAGCTATGGCGAATTTCACGAGCGAGTCGGTGCGCTCGCGGCAGGGCTGGCCAGGCGTGGCGTCAAGCCCGGCGAATATGTGCTCATTCACCTGGACAATTGCATCGAGGCGATGCTGGCCTGGTTTGCCTGTGTCGAGCTCGGCGCCATCGCGGTCACCACCAACACCCGCTCGGCGCCGGCCGAGATCGAGTATTTCGCCGATCATTGCGGCGCGGTCGCCGCGATCACGCAGCCGGCCTATGCGGAAGTGGTCGCGCAGAACTGCCGCAACATTCGCTGGATGGCAGTGACGTCGCATGACGCCGGCACGGCGCCTGCGCAGGCCGTCTCGCGCGGCGACAGTTTCGAGGCGCTGTTCGCCGACAGCGCCGACCGCCCGCAGCGGGCGACCGATCCGCTGGCGCCTTGCAGCGTGCAGTACACGTCCGGCACCACGTCGCGGCCGAAAGCGGTGCTATGGACCCATGCCAACGCGCTGTGGGGCGCCAAGATCAACGCCGCGCATGAGGATCTGCACGCGAGCGACGTGCACCAGACCTATCTGCCGCTGTTCCACACCAATGCGCTGGCCTACTCCATGCTGGCGACGCTGTGGGTCGGCGGCTCCTGCGTGATCCAGCCGCGCTTCTCCGCCAGCCGGTTCTGGAGTGTCGCGCGCGAGCACGGCGCGACCTGGACCTCGACCATTCCGTTCTGCATGAAGGCCCTGCTCGAGCAGGAAATCCCGAAGGACCACAAATTTCGCCTGTGGGGCACGGCGATCAACGAGCCGCCGGCCTTCGCCGCGTTCGGCGTCAAGGTCATCGGCTGGTGGGGCATGACCGAGACCATCACCCACGGCATCGTCGGCGAGGTCGATCAGCCCAACATCCCGATGTCGATCGGTCGCGCCGCGCCCGAATACCAGATCCGCATCGCCGACGACGACGGACGGCCGACGGAAGTCGGCGGCACCGGCAATCTCGCGATCAAGGGCATCCCCGGCCTGTCGCTGTTCGCAGAATATCTGCACAACGAGAAGGCGACGCGCGAGAGTTTTGACGAGCACGGCTTCTTTCTCACCGGCGACCGCGTCGAGCGGCTTCAGAACGGCCACATCAAGTTCGGCGACCGCGCCAAGGACATGCTGAAGGTCGGCGGCGAGAACGTCGCGGCCTCCGAGATCGAGCAGGTGATCGCGCTGGTCCCCGGCGTGCGCGAGGCGGCGGTGGTTGCGAAGACGCATCCGATGCTGGACGAGGTGCCGGTCGTCTTCATCATCCCGCAAGGCGGCGTCGCGGGCGCCGCGCCCGACCTGCATGACAGGGTGATGGCCGCCTGCCGCAAGGGCCTCGCCGACTTCAAGGTGCCGCGCGAGATCAGGCTCGTCGACGACATGCCGCGCTCGACGCTGGAAAAGGTGGCGAAGGCGGAGCTCAGGAAGATGGTTGGGTAGCGCAAGCTATCGCCCCAACGTCGTCCCGGCGAAAGCCGGGACCCACACCGCGTGATCTATCGATGGTGGATGGCCGCAGTCCCGAACGACCAGTCTTCGCAAAACTACTCCCCGGCTTATGGGTCCCGGCTTTCGCCGGGACGACACCGAGAGTGCAGCGCCGTCGCCGATTAAATCGGAGACGACGCCAAGATCAGAACGATCCCAGCGCCACCGGCCTGAATGCCTGCAACAGCTGCTGGTCGAGCTTGCCGCCCATGCCTTCCATCATCGTGAACGCGCGGGAGTGGGTGAAGGGCATGCGGTAGGCGCGCTTCTCCACCAGGGCGGCGTAGATGTCGACGATCGTCGTCAGCCGCACGATGTCGCTGATCTGGTTCGACGACAGGCCGTTCGGATAGCCGGAGCCGTCGAGGAATTCGTGATGATGCAGCACCACGTCCAGCATCTCTGGCGGGAAGCCGCCTTGTGCGGCGAGCGCTTCATAGCCGCGACGCGGATGCTGGCGCACCTCTTCCATCTCCTCGTCGGTGAGCTTGCCGGGCTTGTCGAGCAACGCGGCGGGAACGAAGGCCTTGCCGACGTCGTGCAGCAGCGCGGCGCGGGTCAGGCGGCGCTGGTCGTCCTCGCGCATGCCGAGATGCTGGGCGAAGGCGACGGCGAAGCCGGTGACGAACAGGCAATGGCGATAGCTGCCGACATGGTGGCAGCCGACCGTGGTCAGCCATTCGCGCAGCGAGGAATGCTTGATCGCCTTCAGAATCTTGCTCTCGGCCGCAATGACGTCATCGAAGGTCAGGGGCACGCCGAGCGGCATCTTCTCGAACATCTTGGCCAGCACCGCGTGCGCCGCCTCGACGCCGCGGTTGAGCGTCTTGCCGCGATCGGTCGCGTCATAGGCGGCAGTGTCCGGGAAGGCGGCGCGGACGCGCTGCAAGATGGCGTCGGCCTGAAGCGGCCGCGAGATGGTGTCGGTGGCCCCTAACGCCCAGGCCTGCATGGTGCCGTGATGCAGGGCGTCTGCGAGCACGAACAGCCGCGGCATCGAACGGTAGGCATCGCCGCGCAGCTTGTTGCGGACCCGCTGCACGCTTTCGGGCGAACGCAGGTTGATGTCGACCACAAGGCCGGAGAGATCGCGCGCGGGTTGGGCGGGGATGGCCTCTGTCGTCACTGTCGAGACGTCGCCGACCGCTTTCAGAATGCTGGCGAGCTCGCTGCTCTCGTCGCTGCGATCGGAGGCGAGCAGAAGCCGACGTTTGGCGGCGGGTTTCGCTGAGGCGTTCATGACTTCCCCAAGGCACGGGACGGGATTTGGCGTCAGCCTAAGCCGGATCAGGTTCTCTGGCCCTTAAGAGGCGTGCTCAATGGAACCCTGCGGAATTGCGTCCAATTTTACGGGTTTCGTCTCCCCGTCGGCGGGAACTTCAAAACCGCGAAAACAACCCCATGCACAGTAGAACGGTCATTGATAATAAAGGGGAATTTTTGGCTCCGAAGTCTCCGTCATGGCAGGCCCGTCCCGGCCATCCACGGCCTGAGCCGGGACACGAAGAACGTGGATGCCCGGGACAAGCCCGGGCACGACGGTGAACGCGACTGCAAAGGCTCGGAACAAATCCGCCGGAGGTTGGCCCTCCGGCGGATTGTCTCAAGCAGCCTTCATCCAACCCTACGCCTTCATGCTCGCCTTCACGGCCTCGGCCGTGATCGGCAGCGCCCGGACGCGGGCGCCACTGGCATTGAAGATGGCGTTGCCGATGGCGGGGGCCACCACCGTCACCGCGGGCTCGCCGACGCCGGTGGCCTTCTCGCCATTGGCGATCACGGCAACCGCAACCTCGGGCGTCTGGCTCATGCGCAAGGGCGCGTAGCTGTCGAAATTGGTCTGCTCGATGCCACCGTCCTTCAGCGTCGCCTTCTCGTACATCGCCAGAGACAGGCCCCACAGCGCCGCGCCCTCGACCTGGGCGCGGATGTTGTCGGGATGCACCTGCGTGCCCACGTCGGTTGCGATCGTGAGCTTCTTCACGGTCACCGCGCCCGACGGCGCGACGGCGACGTGAGCCACGCACGCCGTCCAGCTCGCGCTCGCGCGTTCCTGCGACGAGACGCAGGCAACGCCCATGCCCTCGCCTTTCGGCAATTGCCTGGTGCCGTAGCCGGACAGTCCCATCGCGGCGAGCAGCGTGTTGCGCAGCCGCTGCGCGCCGCCATCGTTCTTGCCGGCGCCGTCGAGCAGCGAGATGCGGAACTGCGCGGGATCCTTGCCGGTCGCAGCCGCGATCTCGTCGATCATGCTTTCGACCGCCCAGAAGGTCCAGCCCGGCGCCACCGAGCGAAGCTGGCCGGACGGCGTGGCATTGTGCGCGAGCTCGTTCTTGATCGCACGCACGTAATGGTTGGGCACCGTGTAGAAGAAGTCCGCTCCATTGACCGTGAAGGAATCGAGCGGCCCCTTCTTGTCGACCGAGGGCGTCAGGAAATCGGGGATTCCCCAGCGCGCGGTCGGCCAGGCCGAGACCACGTCGTGGCTGATGGCGATGAGCTTGCCGTCGCCGTCCACGCCGGCCTTCACCTTCTGATAGGTGAGCGGACGCGAGAAATCCATCGTCATGTCGTTCTCGCGCGAGTAGATCACCTTCACCGGCTTGCCGACCGCCTTCGCCGCCTGCACGGCGGGAATCATCATGTCGGCATCGAGACGCCGGCCGAAGCCGCCGCCCAGCCAATGCTGGTGCATCACCACGAACTTCGGATCGATCCCGGCGGCGCCTGCGGCGATCGCACCGGAGCGCGTCGCGAACTGGTTGCCGGAATAGATGTGCAGGATGTCGCCCTTGAACTCCGCGGTGGCGTTCATCGGCTCCAGCGGCGCGTGGATGTTGATGCTGGTGGTGTACTCGGCCTCCACTACCTTGGCCGCGGAGCCGAACGCAGCGACGGGATCGCCGTCCTTGACGAAGAACTGGCCGGAATCCTCCAGCTTCTGAAGCCGCATGGCTTCATCGAGCAGCGACTGGCTCGACAGCTTCGCGTTTGGACCGCCGTCATAGGCGATTTTCAGCGCCTGCGCCGCCTTCCTGGCGTTGGCATAGGTGCTGGCGACCGCGACGACCCAGCCCGACGTCGTGCCGGTCTTGTCGTCGAGCGTGACGGCCTTGATGAAGCCCGGCACCTTCTTCGCCGCGCTGTCGTCGACCGATTTCACCGTGGCGCCGAAGCGCACCGGCGGCGTGACCACCGCACCGTAGGCCATGCCCGGCAGCATCACGTCGATGCCGTACTTGGCCGTGCCGTTGGTCTTGGAGGGGATGTCGAGCTGCGGCACCGACACCCCGATCAGGGTGTATTGATCCGGCGTCTTCAGCTTGATCGCCTTCAGCTCGTCCGGCGTGAAGGTCTTGGTCGCCTTGCCGCTCTTCACGACGTCGGCGAACGACATCTGCTTCTTCGACTTCGGATGCACGATCGTGGAATCGCGCACCACGAGCTCCGACGCCGGCACGCCCATTGCGGCGGCCGCACCCTCCGTCAGGGCCATGCGGCCGGCGGCGCCCGCGCGGCTCATGGCGTCAAAGTTCATCATGGTCGACCAGCTGCCGCCGGTGATCTGCGCCCCGAGCACGGGATCGTTGAACTTCGGATCGTTGGAGGCGAGCGATACGCGCATGTCGCTCCACTTCGCGCCCAGCTCCTCACAGACGAGCTGCGCCATGGTGGAGGCGACGTGCTGGCCCATGTCGGCCTTGCCGCAGGTCACGGTGACGAGACCATCCGGCGAGATCGCATACCAGACGCTCGGCTCGAAACTGGCGGGCGCCGCGGCAGCCGCAGCATCGATGCCGGGCACGCCGGCATAGCCGAGCACGAGGCCGGTCGCGGCGGAGCCGACCAGGAAGGAGCGGCGGCTGAGATCGGTCGTCGCGGGGACGACGTTCTTCACATGCTCGTTCATGTGGGCCTCCGCTCGCTGGAGGTGGTGGACGCGGTGCGCATCTCGGAGGCAGCGCGCATGATCGCCTTCTGGATCCGCGAATAGGTCATGCAACGGCAGAGATTGCCGTCCATATGCGCGACCACTTCTTCCCTGGTCGGATTGGGATTCTTCGCGAGCAGCGAGGCCGCCTGCATGATCTGCCCGGACTGGCAGTAGCCGCATTGCGGCACCTGCTCGGCGATCCACGCCTTCTGCAAGGGATGATCGCCCTTGGCGGAGAGGCCTTCGATAGTGGTGATCTTCTTGCCGGCGACGTCGCCGATCATGGTCTGGCACGAGCGCACGGCTTCGCCGTTGACGTGCACCGTGCAGGCACCGCACAGCCCGGCACCGCAGCCGAACTTGGTGCCCGTCATCTGCAATTGCTCGCGGATCGCCCAGAGGAGCGGCGTATCATTCGCCGCATCCACGGACAGACTCCGCCCGTTGATGGTGAGTGTTGGCATAGGCGTCTTCCCCTGCCGGTGCATGAAGCCGCTTACGGCGGCAATTTGTGCGGCTGACACCCACCGGGCTGGCGTCAGCCTTGCCCGGAAGAATGATCGCGTTCAGACGGAGAGGCAAATGCAATTTGGAAGCAGTCGAGAAAACCACCTTCACACCCGCTCGTTGTGCGCCGCGCCAACGGCGCCGGCGCAGCTACTGGACACAACAGCGAGCACACCAGACATGCGTGCCATCGCATTCCGGCGGTTTCTTCGAGGTAACTTCGCAAAGTAGAATGGAGCCAATCGCGACCCTTACCCTCCCATGGAGGGTGAAGCACTGAAGTCGCGGCTGGAATAAAACGAAAGGGCGGAAGCAATGCCGAGGATCGATCGGGACGGCGTCAATATCTACTACGAGGTTCATGGCGAAGGTCCGCCGTTGCTGCTCACCCACGGCTATTCCTCGACCTCGGCGATGTGGCATGGGCAGGTCGATGCGCTCGCGAGGGATCACAAGCTGATCTTGTGGGACATGCGCGGCCACGGCCAGTCCGACTATCCCGATGATCCGAACGCATACAGCGAAGCGCTGACCGTCGGCGACATGGCGGCAATCCTCGATGCGGTCGGCGCCAAGCGCGCCATCATCGGCGGCCTCTCGCTCGGCGGCTACATGTCGCTCGCGTTCTATCGCGCGCATCCCGAGCGTGCCCGCGCGCTGCTGATCATCGACACCGGTCCTGGCTTCAAGAAGGACGACGCGCGCGAGGCCTGGAACGCGCGGGCGCTTGCCACCGCCGACAGGCTCGACCGCGAAGGCCTCGAGATGCTGAAATCGGCGACGCGCGAGCGCGCCACCGCCAGCCATCGCAACGCCAGGGGGCTGGCGCTTGCCGCGCGCGGCATGCTGACCCAGCGCGATGCGCGCGTGATCGAGCTGCTGCCCGACATCAAGGTGCCGTCGCTGATCGTGGTCGGCGCCGACGACACGCCGTTCCTCGCCGCGTCCGACTACATGGCGGCGAAGATCCCCGGCGCACAAAAGGTCGTGATCCCCGCCGCCGGGCACGCCGTCAACATCGATCAGCCCAAGGCTTTTGTTGACGCGGTCGAGCCTTTCCTGAAGAACTTGCCGGCATAGGTCGATCAAGCAAGGACGTAGGCGATGAAGCGGGCGATGCTGGCGGCGGGCGCGATGTTGCTGTCGATATCCGCGCAGGCCGAACCGTTCGGCGCCATGCCGCCGCGCCGACCCTTCGTCGCGACCCTGTCGAACAACACGCCGCTCGCCTTCGGGATGGATGCCGAGCAGACCGCGCGCGCCCTCGGCCAGCCGCTGCAATATGTTCGCGGGCGCCCCGGCAACGAGATCTATCTCGCACTGCGCAACATCGGCGGCAGCGGCCTGATCCCCTACCGTCACCGCCTGTTCCTGCAATTCCGTCACGGACGGCTGGCAGGATGGAAGGAGGACTACGGCGAGAACTGGATGTGGGAGTGATGGCGGCCCTTCATGACACAGAGAAATCGTATCCGCGCTGGCGCGCATTGAAGTTGCCACATCGTCATGGCCGGGCTTGTCCCGGCCATCCACGATCTTTCGTGCGGCGCCATGAACGTGGATGCCGGAACAAGCCCGGGCATGACGAGATTGTGGCGCGAGTAGAATTCCCGACCATCAAGAAGAAGGACAATTCGCGTGGGACAGGACATCAAGCTGACGGCCTCCGACAATTTCCAGCTCGGCGCCTATCGCGCTGACCCCTCCAGCACGCCGAAGGGCGCGGTGGTGGTGATCCAGGAGATATTCGGGGTCAATCACCACATCCGCTCGGTCTGCGACCGGCTGGCGAAGGAAGGCTATGTCGCGATCGCGCCGTCGATCTTCGACCGGACGTCACCGAACTTCCAGTCGGGCTATTCGCCCGACGAGATCGCGGAGGCGCGCAAGTTCGTCGCCAATCCGGATTGGGCCGCGATGCTGCGCGACACGCAAGCCGCGATCGATGCAGCGAAGAGCGTTGGCCCCGTCGGCATCATCGGCTTCTGTCTCGGCGGCAGCGTCGCCTTCGTCGCGGCGACGCGGCTGTCGGGGCTGAAGGCCGCGGTGGGCTATTACGGCGGCGCGGTCGTGCGCTTTGCCGACGAGACGCCGAAGGTGCCGACGCAGCTGCATTTCGGCGAGAAGGATGCCGGCATCCCGCTGACCGACGTCGAGACCATCAAGTCGAAACGGCCCGACGTCGAGGTCTTCGTCTATCCGGGCGCCCAGCACGGCTTCCATTGCGACGAGCGCGCCAGCTACGACAAGGCCAGCGCCGACATCGCCTGGCCGCGCAGCATGGCGTTCTTCGCGAAGCATTTGAAGTAGGACGCGCTTCTCTCTCCGCTGTCATTCCGGTAGGCGCAGGCCCGGAATCCATCGTGCCACCATCTCTGTGGACCGATGGATTCCGGGCTCGCGCTACGCGCGCCCCGGAATGACGAGGAGAGAGTTGGCCGAAACCTAGAACCAGCGCTCGCCGACGAACACGGTGTCGCCGGGGCTGAGGGGTGTGCCGAGCGGCACCACGGCGCGCATGGCGCCGCCGTTCTCCGTGTGCGTGATGGTGACCAAGTCGCGCTTGGCGCGCGGCGAGAAACCGCCGGCGATGGCGACCGCGCTCTCGACCGTCATGTTCGGCACGTAAGGATATTGGCCGGGCGCGAGGACCTCGCCCAGGATGAAGAACGGGCGATAGGCCTCGATCTCGACCGCCACCGAGGGCTCGCGGATGTAGCCGTTGCGCAGGCGCGCGGCGATCTCGCCGGCAAGCCCCGCCGTGGTGCGGCCGCGCGCCGGCACCGCACCGATCAGCGGCATGGTGATGGAGCCGCCGGCATCGATGGAATAGCTGTTGGTGAGACCTTCCTGGCCGTAGACGACGACGCGAAGCTTGTCGCCGGCGTCGAGATGGTAGGAGGCGCCATGGCGCACCGTCATCGGCGCCGCGTAGCCGATCGGCATCGGTGCGGGTGACGCCCCAAAGGAGTTGCTGAGCGCCGCGATGGCGCCACCGCCGTTGTTGGCAACGACGACCGGCTGCGGCGCACTGTAGGGCTGGCCATAGGCCATGGAGTCGAGATCGGCGCGCGGCTGCATCACCGCGACGGGACCGGCGGTCTGCATGCAGCCGCCGAGGGCAAGCGCGGCGGACGCTGCCAGGGATGCTGCCAAGATCGACCATCGAAACGCGCGTGCAACCGGCACCGGACTTATCCCTCGAAACGAGACGGCTCCAGTGATGCACCGGTTATGGTTAATAAAGCGTTGAGTGGGGGCGGTGCGCGGCAAGGGGCAGCCGCGTTACGCCGCTGCCAGCTCAGCCCCTGCGGGAATTGAAGATCAATCCCGGGAATAGCCGATTAACGGCTTGCGCGGGCGGAACAGGATCATCAGGAGAATGCCCAGAATGCCGAGCACGGCGAAGACCGGCTGATCCAGCACGAGGCGGATCACCGAGGTCCAGAGCCAGGGCGCCTTGGCCTCGACCCAGGTGCGGAACGCCGACTGGCTGGCCTGATTGATGTCGTTCCAGAACTGGCCGAACCGGGTGAACCTGAGGGTCTGGTCGGCCACCCAGCGGGCGCCATCATAGACCATGAAGATGAACCCGCCGGCGAGCAGCAACAGCCCAATCAGTCGGAAAAAGCCGCGGATCATGCCTCACCTACGATGGTCGTCCGATCGGATGACCTCTTGGAACGTTGCCAGCCAATAGCCGGACGACGGCAGAAATTCAACCTCTTCAGGGCGTTACGGCTCCATCGAGGCCGTCAAAGGCCGGATTTCCGGCTCCCGAAAGCGTTGACGGTGCCAAAGACCCTCTCTATAAGGGCGCCAATTGGCGGTGGGCGCAATCCTGCCGCCGCTGTTCTTTGAGCAGTTGCAGGCACCTTGAGCTTGAAGACTCTCTCGAGCTTGAAGACTCTTTGGAGCCTCAGAGACAGCCGCAAGGCCGTCGCTCATGTTCCGGGAACGGCCCAGCAACCGAACACCCTAAATCCGAGCGTCGATTACGCGGTCAAGCAAGCCGGCGCTACCCGACCAAGACGCGACCGGTACCCGCAAAGGACATTGAGACCATGGCCAATACCACTTCCGCCAAGAAAGCGACGCGCAAGATCGCCCGCCGCACCGCCGTCAACAAATCGCGCCGCACCCAGATGCGCGGTGCCGTGCGCACCGTCGAGGAAGCCATCAAGACCGGCGATCGCGCCGCCGCCGTGAAGGCACTCGCGACTGCCGAGCCCGCTCTGATGCGCGCCGCCCAGCGCAACATCATTCACAAGAACAACGCCAGCCGCAAAGTCTCGCGCCTCACCGCGCAGATCGCCAAGCTCGCGAAGTAGTCTCGCGACATCATCTGATCGGTCGATCCGGTCAGCGCGTCAAACAGCCCGGCATCGCGCCGGGCTTTTTTGTTGACTGTCATATTCACGCAAGCGGTCATGCGAAGCTCGATCGTGGACGCATCGTCTGCGTTATCTTGCCGACAAGTTGCAACGGCGGAAGCTTTCACCGCGTTGCAAAAACCCCTGCGCTGCGGGCTCGAATTGAATCGGCGGCGGACGAGAGTTCTGCACACCGTAGATTCACTGGGCCACGTGTGCCGTGGAGTTACCCTGCAAAACCAGTCTCGAAAAGCGATGCACCAATAATCACTTATCAACATAGCAGCGACAAGCATTTGGAAAATTCGCTCGCACGTCGGGCGCGTGACGAATTTGTAAAAAAATTTTGGCGGTGGCCGAAAATTGTCACACGCTGCGCGACATTCTCGATTCTACGCACGGATTCAAAAACTTGCTTCGGAGCCTGTGAACAACTCACGCGCGGCGTTAACCGAGGTCAAGTTTTTTGACGCCTCAAGTGTGAATCAATTTCGTTGCGAGTCTTTCCGCTTAGTGTATTCCTTAAGTCGTCAGCGGCGCCCACGATCTTCAGACCAGTGCGGTTTAGGAAACGGGGCGAACGTGCAAATCGGCGGCGGTGTGCACGTAGGCGACGCTTCAACAAGCGATGTCGGTTCAAAACCCATAGCAGTATGGGAATGGTAGCTGTTTGTCTGAATGTCTCCAAGCGGGATCTTCCCGCTCGCGCCCGGCGCAACACGAGAGACATCGCAATGCTACCCCGGCACGCAAAGTGGCGAAGTCGAGCGGACGACCAGTACATTGGGCAGGCATCCGCGACAGGAGTACGGCGCGGTTGTCTTCAGGACACGCAGGACCTTGTCGTGAGTGATCACGGCAGGACGGGGAGGTATCATGTCTTACGGACTCAACGCGGTATTGAAGCACGTTTCCTATTCCAACGATGCCGTTCCAGCTCCGTCGGATCTCCAGCCTCCCGCGTGTGACGGAGCGCCTAGTACGCGCTGACCTCGCGACCCCTCCATCCCCAGACATCGCTGATCCGACTTGCGGCGTCCGCGCCGAACGGTCGAGCCTTGCCTGACGATGGACTCGCTTGAGGTCGCGCCACTGCAGGGACCGTGGCAGGAACCCTGCATGGCGCTCACAACGCAACTATATCTCTCGAGAGAAGTTTTCTGACGATGACAATGGAACAGGATCGCTGGTCACGCGTGAAGGGTCGGCTGCGCTCGAGCGTTGGCGAGGACGTTTACACGAGCTGGTTTGCACGCATGGATCTGGAAGGCGTGCAGGACGAGAGCGTGCGGCTATCGGTGCCGACGCGTTTCCTGAAGAGCTGGATCCAGGCCCACTATGCCGAGCGCGTGCTGTCGTGCTGGCAGGCCGAGATGCCGGAGGTGCATCGCATCGACCTCACCGTTCGCACCGCTGTGCGCCCGGTAGTGCAAACGAAGGAAGTGCCCGCGCCGGTCGAGGCGCGCCGCGCGCCGACGCCGGAGCTGCGCTCGACCGCGACCGCGCCGGTCTCGGCCAATCACGACGCGCTCGGCGGCTCGCCACTCGACCCGCGCCTGACCTTCGCGAGCTTCGTCGTCGGCCGCTCCAACACGCTGGCGCATGCGGCCGCTCGCCAGGTCGCCGAAGGTCGCCGCGGCGACCCCGTGATGTTCAACCCGCTCTACATCCATGCCGGCGTCGGCCTCGGCAAGACGCACCTGCTCCAGGCGGTAACCTGGGCCGGCAATTCCGGCAACGAGCGCAAGGTGCTTTATCTCACCGCTGAAAAATTCATGTACGGCTTCGTCGCCGCGCTGAAGACGCAGACGGCGCTGGCCTTCAAGGAAGCGCTGCGCGGCATCGACGTGCTCGTGATCGACGATCTCCAGTTTCTCCAGGGCAAGTCGACGCAGGCCGAGTTCTGTCACACGCTGAACGCGCTGATCGATGCCGGCCGCCAGGTCGTGATCGCTGCCGACCGTCCGCCGTCCGACCTCGAAAGCCTCGATGACCGCGTGCGCTCGCGTCTCGCAGGCGGGCTCGTGGTCGAGATGGGCTCGCTCGGCGAGGAGCTGCGCCACGGTATCCTCAAGTCGCGCGTCGCAGCTGCCCGCGCCCACCATGCGACGTTCGAGGTGCCTGAGGAGGTGCTGCACTATCTGGCGCGCACCATCACTCATAACGGGCGCGACCTCGAAGGTGCGATCAACCGTCTGCTCGCGCACTCCAAGCTCAACAACCGGCCGGTGACGCTGGAAATGGCGGAGCACGAGGTGCGCGACCTGGTACGGCCGCAGGAGCCGAAGCGGATCAAGATCGAGGACATCCAGCGCGTGGTGGCGCGGCAGTACAATGTCAGCCGCTCCGACCTGTTGTCCTCGCGCCGCACCGCCAACGTGGTCCGCCCGCGCCAGGTGGCGATGTATCTCGCCAAGACGCTGACCTTGCGCTCGCTGCCCGAGATCGGCCGCCGCTTCGGCGGACGCGACCACACCACCGTGCTGCACGCGGTGCGCAAGATCGAGGCGCTGGTCTCCAAGGACACCGCGCTGTCGGAAGAGGTCGAGTCGCTGAAGCGCCAGCTCCAGGAGTAAGCGCCTACTTCTTTGGCCTCTACCCGCCTGCGGCAGGTCATTCGTCGAGGAGGCTCGCGCACACCGGCGGCCCCACAGTGTCATGGCCGGGCTCGTCCCGGCCATCCACGCCTTTCCCTGCGGCACCAAGAACGTGGATGCCCGGGACAAGCCCGGGCATGACGGCTCGAGACGGCCGAAACTGCCTGTAAATCGTGGGGAACTGCCTCCGATCCCTTGAATCCGGGGGCCATCCGAGCCACCTTGCGCGACCCTGAAGGCTTTGGTCATATCGGCTGGATCCGGCTTCTCGGGGTCTTCGGTGCCGTGGCGCGCGTCCCGCCGCCCGGCCTTCTCAACGCTGTGTTTTCCTTGGGGATCGGGCGAGTAGTGCAATGAAGGTTACGGTCGAACGCGCGCAACTCCTGAAGTCGCTGGGCCATGTCCACCGCGTGGTCGAGCGCCGCAACACCATTCCCATCCTCGGCAACGTGCTGGTTCGCGCCGAGAACGCGAAATTGTCGCTGAAGGCGACCGACCTCGACCTCGAGGTGACGGAGACGCTGCCGGCGGAAACCGCGACCGCCGGTTCCACCACCGTGCCGGCGCACATGTTCTACGACATCGTGCGCAAGCTGCCCGATGGCTCGCAGATCGTGCTGGAAGCCGACGGCGACCGCGCCGTGCTGGCGATCCGCGCCGGCCGCTCGCGCTTCACGCTGCAGACGCTGCCGGAGAACGATTTCCCGGATCTGGCCGCAGGCGACATGTCGCATTCCTTCTCGCTCGCCGCCAAGGACGTCAAGCGGCTGATCGACCGCACCCAGTTCGCGATCTCCACCGAGGAGACGCGCTACTACCTCAACGGTATCTACCTGCACGCCGCCGGCACGCCGAAGGCCGCCACCCTGCGCGGCGTCGCCACGGACGGCCACCGCCTCGCCCAGCTCGATCTGGTGCAGCCCAAGGGCGCCGAGGGCATGCCCGGGGTCATCGTGCCGCGCAAGACCGTCGGCGAGGTGCAGCGCCTGATCGAGGACACCGACGCCGAGATGACGATCGAGCTGTCTCAGGCCAAGATCCGCTTCACCATCGGTAACGTCGTGCTGACCTCGAAGCTGATCGACGGCACCTTTCCCGATTACGGCCGCGTCATCCCGCAGAACAACGACAAGGAGCTCGTCGTCGACAAGAAGGATTTCGAGAATGCGGTCGACCGCGTCTCCACGATCTCCAGCGAGCGCGGGCGGGCCGTGAAGCTGTCGCTCTCGCCGGGCAAGCTGGTGCTGTCGGTGACCAACCCGGATTCCGGCAGCGCGACCGAGGAGCTCGAGGTCGAATACGCCTCCGACGCCCTCGATATCGGCTTCAACTCCCGTTACCTCCTCGACATCGCCGCCCAGATCGAAGGCGACGTCGCAACCTTGAGGCTCGCCGACCCCGGCTCGCCCACCCTGGTGCAGGACCGCGACGACAAGAGCGCGCTGTATGTGCTGATGCCGATGCGGGTGTGAGACCTACCAACATCCCGACCTATCAACTACATCCGTCATGGCCGGGCTTGTCCCGGCCATCCACGTCTTCGGAGTCCAAGAACGTGGATGCCCGGCATGAGGCCGGGCATGACGAAAAGCGGATCCCATGACCCCCTCCCGCATTCATCGCCTGACGCTGACGCATTTTCGCAATTATCGGGCGGCGGGGCTCGAGACGGCGGCTGACATGGTGGCGCTGGTCGGGCCGAACGGGGCAGGCAAGACCAATTGCATCGAGGCGATCTCGTTCCTGTCGCCGGGGCGGGGTCTAAGGCGCGCGACGCTGGAAGACGTTGCCGACAACCAGGGCGACGGCTCCTGGGCGGTGTCGGCGCAGGTCGAGGGCGCGCTGGGACTCGCGACGCTCGGCACCGGCATCGACGCGCCGCGGCCCGACAGCTCCGTCAGCCGGCGCTGCCGCATCGACCGCGAGCCGGTGGGTTCTGCCAGCGCCTTCGGCGACCACATCCGCATGGTGTGGCTGACGCCGGCGATGGACGGGCTGTTCATGGGCGCAGCCTCCGAACGGCGGCGCTTCTTCGATCGCCTGGTGCTCGCGATCGACAGCGAGCATTCCAGCCGCATCAACGCACTCGAGCGCTCGCTGCGCTCGCGCAACCGCCTGCTGGAGACGCGCAATTACGACGACCATTGGTGTGGCGCGATCGAGCGCGAGACTGCGGAGCTCGCGGTCGCGGTCGCGGCAACGCGCGGCCAGACCGCGGCAAGGCTCACCGGCATGCTGAATGCGCGCGCGCAGGCTTCCGCGTTCCCGTCTGCGCAAATCGCGCTCGACGGCTGGATGGAGAACGCGCTGCTGACTGAGACCGCGACGTCGGTCGAGGACCGCTACCGCCAGATCCTGCGCGACAACCGCCCGCGCGATGCGATTGCCGGCCGCACCACCGACGGCCCGCACCTCACCGATCTGCAGGTCGTCTATGCGCCCAAGAGCATGCCGGCGCGCGATGCCTCCACCGGCGAGCAGAAGGCGCTTCTGATCGGCCTCGTGCTGGCGCATGCGACGCTGGTCGCCGAGATGACCGGCATCGTGCCGCTGCTGCTGCTCGACGAGGTGGTCGCTCATCTCGATCCGAACCGCCGTACGGCGCTGTTCGAGGAGCTGAAGAAGCTCGGCGCGCAGGTGTGGCTGACCGGTGCGGATCCTGCGGCGTTCGCCGAGATCGGCGCGGGCGGCGAAGTCTTTGACGTCGAGAGCGGACGAGTCTCGGCGCGAAGGTAGGCCGCCACATTGAACCCGCCCGTTTCCATCAGCGACTAGCTGCTTGTGGCTGCCAGAGGCGGCCATCGCGCAGGATTTCAGACGCGCGCGATATCCTTGGAGCACGAGCATGGTGACGGTGGGGCGTGGGGCGCAAGCTCCGGCACGATGGCAGCTTGTTGCGTGCGGTCTCGCTCTCTTCGCGAGCTGCCTGCTCGCGGCCAGCGCCGGCGCCTTCGTGTCGAATCTGCCGGCGCTGTTCTCGGCCGCGCTCACGCTCGATCCCGCTGCCAGGCTGCCTGCGCCGACCCGCTACAGCTATCGTGGGATCCACACCACCGTGATGCCCGGCCTCGAAGAGCCGCTCCGGACCCGGCTCGAAGCCCGCGTGCCCGCAGCGCTCGGCGACGTCCTCGCCTTCTATCGAACCGAGCTTCGAAAGCTCGGTTGGCAGGAACGGCAGGATGGCGCGGTGGTCACCGCCGATCACGCGCGCCTCGCCTTCGTCTCCCCGATGGGGCCAGCAACGCTGGAGCTCGATCGCAACGGCGGCAGCACCGCGGTGCATCTCGTGCAGAAGAATTCGGATGTCGCGACCCGTGCAAACGTCCTGCCCGAACCCGGCCAGGCCAAGCTGGTGTTCAGCAATATCGGCGAGAACGAAGCCGTGCTCGAGATCAGCGAGCGGACCATCCCGCGCCCCGCCGGCGCCAACGCCGTCGCGCTGGACCTCGTGCCCGGCAAATACCCCTACGCACTGAGCGTGCCGGGCCGCCCGGCCACCACGAACGTGCTCACAGTTACGGCCGGCGATACCTGGGAGCTCACAGTCGGACGCGACGGAGCGGCGTGGCCGCCGCTCCAGCTGTATTGAGCCCTGCCTGCGCGCACCGCGCAGCTCCTGCGCCGCCTGTTGAACCTGGCCGGTTCCTGCAGCGACTTCTCGTCTGAGGCCGCGCCGATGGTGCCGCAGCCTGCAATTGCGCGGACTTTAAGCCGCGCCCAAATCCGGAGCTTTGACGATGCCGATGATCCGGCGCGGGGCGCAAGTCCCGGCAAGATGGCTGCTGCTTGCCTGCGGCATTCTCGCGATGGCGAGCGCCCCACATCCCGCGAGCGCGGCCGACGAAGGCATCGTCGACGTCCATACCTTGCCGCGGCTGGACGGCGCGGTGGAGGATAGCTCGCGCCAGGACACCTATCGTGTGACGTACACTGTGCCGACCGGGGTTGCCGCCGCGGCGGAAGCGGCGAAGAAGCTGCTGAGCGCGGACGGCTGGGTGCCCTATGTGTATCCGCTGGACGAGAAGAGCTCCACGCTGACCTTCAAGAAGGGACGGCAGGGGCTCCGTGCCTCCTTCACGCAGTCGCGCGGCCAGTCCGCCGTGTCCTACACGCCGAACCGGATCTATTCCAATGTGCCGTTTCCGGACGGCGCGACCGAACTCGTGTTCGACGAGACCCGGCCCTATCTCGGCTGCATCGCGCCCGGCGCGCTCGATGCGACCTCGGCCTTCTTCGCCAAGGAGATGGCGGCGATGGGCTGGCGCAAGCTCACGCCCGAGACCGCGGCGCGCTGGCCGAACGCCGATCTCGCCGAGACGGTGCCGAACGGCATGCGCGTCTTCTACGACCATCCCGACGGCGACACGACGCAGTTCTACAAGCAGAAGCCGGTCATGCTGACCCTGACGCGCCGCGACGACGGAAGGACCAATGTCGAGATCCGGGTGGCGCCGTTCGCGCTGCCGGAGGCGCTTCAGGCCGACGACGACATGGCCGGCCTGCCGCGCCCCAAGCCGACCAAATCTGCGCGGAGCCTTGGCGGCGCAAGCTCCAACAAGCGCGAGATCTCGGCCGCCGCGATGGCCGAGCTGCCTGCCGTGCTCGCCTTCTATCGTCGCGAGCTCGCCGCGCGTGGCTGGCAGGAGGATGGCAACGCGCCCCTCGCACCCGGCGACGAAGTCGCGATCAGGATTTCCTCGGCAGAAGAAACCGGCGTGCTGCGACTCGGCCGCAAATACGATTTCACCATGATCAGCCTGGCCGCGCAGGTGAAGGAATCAGCGCTTGCCGCCCGCGCCAAGACGAAGAGGGAGGCCGACGAGAAGTTCCTTGGCGATGCGTTGGGCGCGGCCCAGCAGCTCATTGCCGCTGACGAGGCGAGGCGCAAGGCGCAGGCGGCTTCCCTGTCCGATGCGCCGCTCAATGCGCTCGCCGACAGCAAGACGCCGGTGCCGCTGCCCGAGACCGCCGAGGGCGTGACGTTCGAGGGTAGCGACGGCCGGCTCGAATTCTCGTCCACGTCGACCGTGAAGGCGCTCAGCACGTTCTACCGCACGACGCTGAAGGCTGCGGGCTGGAAGGAGCAGCCCTCCGTCATCAACCAGCCCAACATGGCGGTGATGACGTTCTCCAGGGGCGGCAAGTCGATCTCGATGACCGTGATGCAGATGGGTCCGAAGGTGAATGTCCGCGCCAATGGAACGGGCCTGGTGACGGAAGCGGCCAAGGCTGCGCCCGGCGCGGAGGTGGAGGTGCAGGCCAAATCGTCCGAGCCGCTCAAACCCGATCCCGACTCCCAACTGCCCGTGCCGACACAGCGTTCGCTAAAATCGTTCGCCACCACAAAGATGCCGGGCAACGAGGCGCCGTTCCGCCGCGAGCTGGCGGCCAGCATCCCGGCACCGCTCGGCGACGTCCTCGCCTTCTACCGTGCGGAGCTGTCCAGGCTCGGCTGGCAGGAGAAGAGCGACGGCGCGGCTGTGTCCGCAGAACGCGCGCAGATCGACTTCACCTCGCCACAAGGCCCGGCCGTGCTCAGGCTCGGCCGTGCCAAGGGCGAGACCACGGTCAATCTGGCGCAGAAGAATTCGGATGCCGCGGCCAAGGCCGACATCATGCCGAAGGCGGGACAGGCAAGGCTCGTGCTCGGAAATATGGGATCCAGCGAAGCCTCGCTGACGATCAACAAGCAGACGGTGAAGATCGCGGCCGGCGCAGGCGGCCCGCAATCGCCGAAAGGCCCGATGCTCGACCTGCCGCCCGGCAAGCACCAGTACGCGCTGCGCCTGTCCGGACGCCCGGCCCGCACCGAAGCGCTGACCGTTGCCGCCGGCGAGACCTGGGGCCTTTTGGTGGGCCCGAGCGGAGACCTGCTGCCGCTTCAGATGTACTGAGGCTACACCAAGCCGGTGCGCTCCCTCTCCCGCTTGCAGGCGGGAGAGGTTGCACCGAGCCAGTGGCCCGACCAAGTCACCAAGAGCCCGGAACCACCGTTCCCGGCCCGCAAAATCCACGTCTTGCAAGACGCAGAACGAGCCTCCGAATCGCGCTTTTTGCAGTGCCGGAAATCGCCCTCCAAAAGCCTTGAAAACCGGCCTAAAAACCCTATCTGTTCAAAGGGTTGCCGGGAGAGACTTTGCGCTAGGCGCAAGCGGTCTTTCATGGCACAAATAGCCCCGCAAATCAGCGCCTTTTGCGCCGCTGATTCGGGCGACATCTCGAAGGCCTCTCATGACAGAACCTGCTCGGCAGCCTGCTGCCGAAAACGAGCCCTCCACCGCGAGCGAATACGGCGCGGAATCGATCCGCGTGCTCAAGGGTCTGGACGCCGTCCGCAAGCGCCCGGGCATGTATATCGGCGACACCGACGACGGCTCGGGCCTGCACCACATGGTCTACGAGGTCGTCGACAACGCGATCGACGAAGCGCTCGCGGGCCACGCCACGCGAGTCGAAGTGATCCTCAATTCCGACAATTCCGTCACCGTGCGCGATGACGGCCGCGGCATACCCGTCGACATCCACAAGGGCGAAGGCATCTCGGCGGCCGAGGTCATCATGACCCAGCTGCACGCCGGCGGTAAGTTCGACCAGAACTCCTACAAGGTCTCCGGCGGTCTGCACGGCGTCGGCGTCTCCGTCGTCAACGCGCTGTCGAGCAAGCTCGGCCTGCGCATCTGGCGCGACAACAAGGAGCACTATATCGAGTTCGCCCATGGCGATGCCGTCGCACCGCTGAAGGTGGTCGGCGACGCGCCGGGCAGGCGGGGCACCGAGGTGACGTTCCTGGCCTCGACCGAGACGTTCAAGAATATCGAATACGATTTTGCCACGCTCGAGCACCGCCTGCGCGAGCTTGCTTTCCTCAATTCCGGCGTCAATATCGTCCTCTCCGACATGCGTCATGCGGTCGAGAAGCGCGAGGAGATGCACTATTCCGGCGGCGTCGAGGAATTCGTCAAATATCTCGACCGCAACAAGAAGGCGATCGTGCCGGCGCCGATCATGGTGCGCTCGGAAGCCAACGGCATCGGCGTCGAGGCCGCGTTGTGGTGGAACGACAGCTACCACGAGAACGTGCTGTGCTTCACCAACAACATCCCGCAGCGGGACGGCGGCACCCATCTCGCCGGTTTCCGCGGCGCGCTGACGCGCCAGGTCAACGGCTATGCCGAGGCCAACGCCAAGAAGGAAAAGATCGCGCTGACCGGCGATGACTGCCGCGAAGGTCTCACCGCCGTGCTGTCGGTGAAGGTGCCCGATCCGAAATTCTCGTCGCAGACCAAGGACAAGCTGGTGTCCTCGGAAGTGCGCCCCGTGGTCGAGAACGTCCTCAACGAGGCGCTCCAGGCCTGGTTCGAGGAGCACCCGAGCGAAGCCAAGATGATCGTCGGCAAGGTGATCCAGGCCGCGGCGGCGCGCGAAGCCGCGCGAAAAGCGCGCGAGCTGACCCGCAAGAGCCCGCTTTCCGTCTCCTCGCTGCCCGGCAAGCTCGCCGACTGCCAGGAAAAGGATCCGGCCAAGTCCGAACTCTTCATCGTCGAGGGCGACTCGGCAGGCGGCAGCGCCAAGCAGGGCCGCAACCGCGAATTCCAGGCGGTGCTGCCGCTGCGCGGCAAGATCCTCAACGTCGAACGCGTGCGTCCCGACAAGATGCTCTCGTCGGAGCAGATCGGCACGTTGATCACCGCGCTCGGCACCGGCATCAGCGACGAATTCTCGATCGAGAAGCTGCGCTATCACAAGATCATCGTGATGACGGACGCCGACGTCGACGGCGCCCACATCCGCACGCTGCTGCTCACATTCTTCTATCGCCAGATGCGCGAAATCATCGACGGCGGCTATCTCTATATCGCCCAGCCGCCGCTCTATAAGGTCAGCAGAGGCAAGTCCGAGCAGTACCTGAAGGACGAGCGGGCACTGGAAGACTATCTGATCGACACCGGCCTCGACGACTGCGTCTTCATTTCCGGCGCCGGCGGCGACCGCACTGGGCGCGACCTGCGTTCGCTGGTCGACGACGCCCGCGTCGTCCGCAGCATCCTGCGCAACTTGCACAGCCGCTACAATCGCAAGGTGATCGAGCAGGCCGCGATCACCGGCGTGCTGAACAAGGCGATCTACGGCGATCCAGAGAAGGCTGCGGCGGCCGCGCAATATATCGCGGGCCGGCTGGACAACCAGGCGGAGGAGGTCGAGCGCGGCTGGATCGGGCAATATGTGGAAGGCCAGGGCTTCCAGTTCGAGCGCACCGTGCGCGGCGTCAAGGAAGCCGCTGTCATCGACGCCGCCTTCCTGGGGTCCGCGGAGGCGCGCAAGCTCGACGAGTACACAGTGAAGCTTCAGGACGTCTATGCCCGCCCTGGCAAGCTGCGGCGGAAGGACGTCGAGCACATGGTCTACGGCCCGGTCGACCTGTTCGAGGCCGTCACCGACGCCGGCCGCAAGGGCGTCACGCTGCAGCGCTACAAAGGTCTCGGCGAGATGAACCCGGAGCAGCTCTGGGAGACCACGCTCGACACCGACGCGCGTTCGCTGCTCCAGGTGAAGGTCAAGGAGGTCGACGAGGCCGACGACATCTTCACCAAGCTGATGGGCGACGTGGTCGAGCCGCGCCGCGACTTCATCCAGGAACATTCGCTCAGCGCGACGATCGATATCTGAGGCCGGTGGCTTTGGGTTTCGAACTGCCTGCCACAGGCTCGCTGCAACCTCTCCCGCTTGCGGGGGAGGTCGGCGCGAAGCGCCGGGTGGGGGCTCTATCCACCCAGGGACTATCTCGATCGCGGAGACACCCCCACCCCAACCCTCCCCCGCAAGCGGGAGAGGGGGCGCACCACCTTCGTGGCAACACCGAACGTACAGCGCAGCCGTCTCCTGAACCTCACCACCCGCTGTCGCGACGAAGTGGCATGAACCCGCGGGCCCGTTGCGGGCCGGGAAGTGTCGCGCCATGTCCGCCTCTGCAACGACCATTTCCACCGTGCCCTCCCGCCGTCTCGGCATCGTCGGCAGCATCGTCGGGGTGCTGGCACTGATCGCCGCCGTGCTGCCGCACTGGGTCGTGCCGGTGCTCTATCCGCCGCCGCCGGCTGACAAGGTGATTGTCGATACCGGTCACCGCCTGAAGGACCGTCTGATCGCGCGTGTCAAAGGCGTCGAATATCAAGCGCCGCCGCGCGAGAAATCGACGGGAAGCCAGTTGAGGGAGGCATCCTCCATCGGCGCGATCTCGCTCGGCCTGCTCGCCATCCTGTTATCGGTTCTCGCCCTGGTGTTTCGCGAAGAGAGGCTGCTGGCCGGCGTGGCAGCCGCACTGGGGGCCGGCGCCATCGCCGTCGAGATCTCCTTCCTGGCGATGGGCGTCTTGATGCTGATCGTGATCCTTTATGTGGTGGCGAATATCATCGGCTTGTTCTAAACGCCGGTGCAGCGGGCCTCTTCGGGGCCGGCAGCGGCCCACGGCCACGACAAGTGCAGAATTGCTACCCTGCTCAATTCTCGGTAGTTTCCGCCTCCGAAGCAGCCCACCCACCACAACAGGACAGCGAGAGACCAAGTGGCGCCCATCCAATACATCGTCGAGGGCGGTCACCGGCTCTCGGGCTCGATCGAGCCGTCCGGCAACAAGAACTCGGCGCTGCCCATCATCGCCGCCGCGCTGCTCACCGAGCATCCGGTGACGCTTCACAACGTGCCACGGATTCGCGACACCGAGACGCTGGTCGAGCTGATCCGCTCGGTCGGCGCATCGGCGGAATGGACCGACCGCAACACGCTGGTGATTCACGCCAAGAGCATCCGCGCCGCCGATCTCGACCCCGAGCTCTGCGTGCGCATTCGCGCCTCGATCCTGCTCGCGGGGCCCCTGCTCGCCCGCTGCGGCGAAGTGATGCTGCCGCCGCCCGGCGGCGACGTCATCGGCCGGCGCCGGCTCGACACCCATGTGCTGGCGCTGGAGCAGCTGGGGGCAAAAGTCACCGCGACCGACCGGCTCGAATTCCGCGGGCCCAGGCTCGCCGGCGCGGACGTGTTCCTTGACGAGCCCAGCGTCACCGCGACCGAGAATGCGCTGGTCGCGGCGGTCGCCGCCGACGGCGTCACCCATTTGCGCAACGCGGCCTCCGAGCCGCATGTGCAGGACCTCGCCAATTTCCTCGTCGCGCTCGGCGCCAGGATCGAAGGCATCGGCACCAACACCATGATCGTGCACGGGCCGGCAACGCTGGGGGAAACGACTTACCGGATCCAGCCCGACCACATCGAGGTCGGCTCGCTGATCGGCCTTGCCGCGGTGACGCGCTCGCCGCTACGCATCACGCGCGCCGGCATCGAGCATCTGCGCTCGATCCGCATGGGTTTCGAGCGGCTCGGCATCGTCTGCCGCGTCGAGGGCGACGATCTCATCGTGCCCTCGAACCAGACGCTGAAGATCCAGGACGATTTCGGCGGCCATGTGCCCAAGCTGGAGGACCAGCCCTGGCCGGCGTTCCCGGCCGACCTGATGTCGATCGCGATCGTCACCGCCACGCAATGCGAGGGCGTGATCCTGATGTTCGAGAAGATGTTCGAATCGCGGATGTTCTTCGTCGACAAGCTGATCGCGATGGGCGCCCGCATCGTATTGTGCGACCCGCACCGCGCCATCATCGCCGGCCCCAGCCGCCTGCACGGCGCGACGATGACATCGCCGGACATTCGCGCCGGCATGGCGATGCTGCTCGCCGCGGTGTGCGCCGAGGGCACATCGACCATCAACAACGCCGACCAGATCGAGCGCGGCTATGAGCGCATCGAGGAACGGCTGAATGCGCTTGGGGCGAAGATCAAGCGCGTGCCGGCGCGTACCTGAAGCGCGATGCGACTGGGACGGACCGTCATCGCGCCTTGGGTGGTCGTTCGAGCAGCCTTGGGTGGTCGTTCGAGCATGATCCTTTCGGACGACCGCTGCGCACTCTTCCGGATCATGCTCGGCCCACCATCCTATTTTGGCGGGTTCGCGTCGAACGCCTGTTTGCAGGCCGCGGACAAGCTCGCGTAATTGTCCCCGAGGCATTTGCGAATGCGGCCGCCGCCTGGCATCGTTCCCGCGCAGAGGCGCGAATAGTCCGCCTTGCAGGCCTGCTTTGCCTCGTTCCGCGCGTTCTGCGCGGAAGCTTGCGAAAGAAACAGCACCAGCAGTGCGATCAAGCTCGCGGCCGCAAGAGCCGCACGCACATAGACGGGAGCCCGGCGCGAGAAACTCACCGCCGGTCCGCTTGCCGCCCTGCCAAATCGTTGCACCATATCATCTCCACCAATTCGCAGACATCGATGTAGGTGATACGTCTGGACGGACCGAATCCCTCGTTCACCCTGCCAGATTCAGCGAAAATAGCCGCCGACGAGTTGGCGGCGTCCTTTCGGTGAAATTCGCTCCAGCATCTCGACGAAGGTTGCGACGACGAGGTCACCTATCTTCAGCCGCTTGTCGCGGGCATCCTTCACGGCCGCTTCCAGCTCGGCCCTGTCCAGATTCGTCTGTGCCGCGGTCTTCATGGCCTTCATCAGCGCATGCCGGTACTCGGTCTGGAGAGGCAGCAGCTCGGCCTCCTTGCCCTGATAGATGCTCCACAGGATCTCTGCGTCTTCCTTCGGCAATCTCTCCGCCACACGCTCGATCATCCGGAGCGGCGCTCCGGCGCCCGGCAGGAAGCCGCCGGGCTGCAGCCATTGCACCGAGACATAGGTGAACAGGATGACGTTGAGGCAGAGCGACAGCAGCACGAGCGCTCGCAAAGGAGTGGACGATTCTCGCCAGAACTTCATTGCACCGATCCAAAACCGATTGCGTAGACGTCGAAGACGCCGCTCATGACGGACAAGGGGTCCGACGGCGGATGAACATAGGGAATCGCCCCCGCCAGCCACACGCCTACCATCACGGAGCAGGCGAGGCTTGCGGCGGGAACGAGAGCCGGCCAACGCAGCAGGCGGCGATGCCACGGCGGCCGATGCTGCTGCGGCATCGCGGCCAGTCTTTGCAGGACAAGCAAGCTTGAACGATCCGCCCTTTCCGTCTCGATCTCCGGGGCGACCGCAAGGAGGCGGTCGAGGCGCGCCTGCTGATCCAGGACGGCAGCCCCTTCCGCACTCGCCGCAAATCGCCGCGCGGCCTCACGCGTCGCCGCGGGCCAGCGCTCGACATCGCCTCCCCACGTCTCGGCCAATCGTCTGAACTGATCGGGCGTCATGCGTAGCTCCCCGTGTCTTGTATTTTCTGAACATTTGCCTTGAGCGCCGTGCGGGCGCGGCCCAGCAGCGATTCGAACGCCTTGGCGCTGAGGTTCATCGCCTTCGCTGCCTCCTCGCCGCTCAATCCCTCCATGTGGAAGAGCGCGATCGCGCCGCGTTGGCGGTCCGACAGTGCGAGCATTGCGCGGTTGAGAAGGCGGAATTCCTCATCGGCGATCAGCCGCTCGACCGCGTGCGGCCCCGTATCGGGCACATCACCTGCCGCATCGAGCGGCTGGAACGTCCGGCGCCTCGTGCGGTCGAACGTCAGATTAAGGACGATGCGATAGAGCCAGGTCGTGAACTTCGCAACCTGCGGATCGAACGATGCCGCGTGAGTCCAGACGCGCATGAACGCCTCCTGACCGATGTCGTCGGCCTCGACCGGATCGCGGACGATCCGCTCCGCGACCCGCAGCGCCCGCGGCATGTGACGCCGCATGAGGATACGAAACGCCTGCTGCCGCCGCGCCGAAACCTCCACCATCAAGGCCTCGTCCGATGGCTCTTCCATCATCTCGATCTGTTGCCCTGGCCTGCGGCCATCGTTGCTGCGGAGTGCGAGCCGGTCCCGACCAGGAGAGATATGCCGCATTGCCGGAACGCACCGCCGCTTCAATTGAGGCACCTGCGGCAACAAGCCGCGACCGTCCCGGTCAAAAGCGCCAATACACGCCGGCTCGAACGGTATGCGTATCGAGCCTGGATTCGCGCTCACCGAAAGCGGTCGCCCCGACCGTCTGCGCTCCGAGCGTCTTTGATCCGTAATTGTCATAGAGATATTCGAGCCGGAGCGACGCCGGCCGGGCGAAGCGGAATTCCGCGCCCGCTCCGATCGACCAGCCGATCCGGGTGTCGCTCCAGTTCGCAACAGTGCCGCTCGCATTGTCGAACGCCTTGCTCTCCACGCCTGCGATCGCAAGGCCGCCGCTGGCGAACAGCAGCGTCCGGTCGAAAGCGTAGCCGATGCGCCCACGCAGATGGCTATTCCAATTGACGGCGGATTGAAGTTGCGTGACGGCGGGGGTCGGCGCAAAGCCGGTATCGATCGTCGCGCGCGCATCGACGAAGTTCACATCGCCCTCGATGCCGGCGACGATCCGGCCCCATTGCGCCGCGAAGCCGGCCGTGGCGCCTACCGTGGCTCCCTTGGGATCGACGAAGTGAAATTCACCGGTGGTGGGAAACGAGACCTCGGAGCGGCCCGACAGATAGCCGGCCTGGACGCCGAAATAGGGCCCGGCCCAGCTCAAGAGAGCCGCTGACGCGGCCTGGGCTTGCGGCGGGGGTGAGACAGGCAGCCTCAGATCGGCCGCCGCGACGTGGCCAGCCCCCATGGCAGAACCGATGACCACCGCGGCGAGCATCAGTCCAAATCGCGCTATCATGCTCAAATTCCCAATCTGAGACCGGCGGAAGTTCGCCGCACATGACGAATACGGCGCAAGCCACACTTTCCTTCGCTCAGCGCGCGCTTTTTTCCGGCGGGACCCACCCACCTCGTTTCTTTGCCGTTACTTCGCCAATCGGGGCTGCTATGCCCCTGCCATGACCGATCTTGTGGATACCAAACAGCCGTACCGAGCACGCTCGGATGCGCCGCCAAACCATCTCGCGCAAGAATTCGTCGAGACGCTGCGCCTCGCCGTGCCGTTGATGCTGACGCAGCTCGGGCAGATCGCGATGATCACCACCGATCTCGCGATGATCGGGCGGCTCGGCGAGGATGCGGTGGCCGCGGCGGCGCTGGCCCATACGGTCTATTTCGTCAGCTTCACCTTCGGGCTCGGGTTGACGTCCGCCGTGTCGCCGCTGGTGGCGCAGGCGTTCGGCGCCGGCGATGTCAGGCTGATCCGCCGCTCCCTGCGCGTCGGGCTTTGGGTCGCGCTGCTGATCTCGCTGCCGATGATGGCCTCGCCGCTCTATGGCGAGCAGATCCTGCTCGCGCTCGGACAGGCGCCGCATTCGGCCAGCCTCGCCCAGCACTACCTGAATGGGCTTGCCTGGGGCATTGCACCGGCGCTCGGCTTCATCGCCCTGCGTGGCATGATGAGCGCTGTGAACCGGCCGCAGGCGCCATTGTGGATCACGGTCGCGGCGATCCCCGTCAATGCCGCGCTGGTCTATGCCCTGATCCACGGCCTGTTCGGCCTGCCGGAGCTCGGCCTGTTCGGCGCGGGGCTCGCGACCTCGCTGGTCAATCTCGGCACCTTCGTCGCGGCACTCGCCATCGCAGGGCTGCGCAAGCCGTTTGCGGACCATCGTCCGCTCGCCCGTCTGTGGCGGATCGACTGGCCCTTGATGCGCCAGCTGATTGCGATCGGCGCGCCGATCTCGTTTTCGCTGCTGCTGGAATATGGCCTGTTCTCCTCGGCGGCACTGCTGATGGGACTGATCTCGACCGCCGCGCTTGCCGCGCACCAGATCGCGCTGCAGGTGACGGCCGTGCTGTTCATGGTGCCGCTCGGCATCGGTATGGCGGCGACGGTGCGGGTCGGCCACGCCTTCGGCCGCGGTGATGCCGCGGCGGTGAAGCGCGCAGGGCTCGCCGCAGCCGTGCTCGGCGTCGCGCTGGTGTCCGCGCTGACGATCGCCATCATCATCGGGCGCTACCAGCTCGGCCGGCTGTTCTTCGGCGGCGGCAGCGAAAGCTCCGCCACCGTCGAACTGACCGCGACACTCCTGGTGGTCGGCGCCACCTTCTTCATCGCCGACGGCCTCCAGACCATCATGGGCGGCGCGCTGCGCGGCATCAACGACACCAGAATGACGCTGCTGTTCGCGGCGATCGGCTATTGGGGCGTCGCCTTTCCCATCGCCTGGGTGCTGGCGTTCAATGCCGGGCTCGGCGCGGTCGGAGTCTGGATCGGATTCTCGATCGGCACGTTCGTCTATGCCGGCCTTCTGATCTTGCGCTTCCGGATGCTCGCGCGCAAACTGGCGGGATGATCGGGACAGTCCGCGAAGTCACCCCCAATGTCGACGCCGGCACGGTGCTGACAGGCGCGCAGTTCATCGACGCGTTTCGCGTGGAGGTCGGCGCGGCCGGCGTCAACGCCCGCGAGGCCTGCACGAGGATGGTGCTGCATGGGCCGCGCTGGATCGACGTGCTGCTGCGCCTGCGCAACACCCTGGTGAAGCCGTTCGGGCTGAAAACATCAGGCGAAGGCGCGTACGCGCCGGGTGGCCTGATCGGCCTGTTTCCTGTGCTGAGCGAAACGTCGGAGCGGCTGATCGCGGGTTTTGACGATTCCCACCTCGATTTCCGCATCGTGGTCGACGTGGGCGGCGATGCGGGAAGCCGGCAGGTCACGTCGACCACGCTGGTGCGGACGAACAATCTACTCGGCCGCACCTACCTCACCCTCATCATGCCTTTCCACAAGCTCGTGGTCCGCAGCATGATGGGCCGCATCGTGGAGCCGATGCGATGACTCTCTCCGTCGATCTCTTCTATTCCTTCCGCAGCCCGTTCAGCTATCTGGCGCTGCCGAAGACGCTGAAGCTCGTCGCGGAGTACGACCTCGCGGTGAATTTGCGCCCGGTCTATCCGCTCGCGGTCCGCGTGCCCGGATTTTTCAAGAAAGCCAGCCCGAACTTCATTCGCTATGTGGTGCTCGACAGCACGCGCGTTGCGCAGCACGAGGGCATTCCATTCCGCTTTCCGAGGCCGGATCCGATCGTGCAGGACAAGACGACGTTCGATGTCGCGGCCGAGCAGCCCTACATCCACCGCCTGACCCGTTTGGGCGCCATGGCTCAGCTCGAAGGCCGCTCGCTCGCATTCACCTCCGCGATCGCGCGCGTGCTGTGGGACGGCTCGGTGGCGGGATGGAACGAAGGCGACCACCTCGCACGCGCGGCCGAGAAAGCCGGCTTCGATCTTGCCGCCATGGATACGGCCATCACAGCAGATCCGGACCGTTACGAGCAGGTGATCGCGGAGAACGAGAAGGACCACGCGGCATCAGGCCATTGGGGCGTGCCAACCTTCGTGTTCGAGAACGAGCCGTTCTTCGGCCAGGACCGCATCGATCTCCTCATCTGGCGCATGCAGGGCAAGGGTCTGACGAAGCGCTAGATAGAGCGTGATGAGGCTTGATCGCTGCACGACGGAGGTGCACTCCCTCTCCCGCTCGCGGGAGAGGGTCGGGGAGAGGGTATTTCCGCAATGGGACAATCCCCAAGAGGAGAAAGCCCTCACCCGGCGCTTCGCGCCGACCTCTCCCGCAAGCGGGAGAGGTGAAGGAGCCGCGGCAATCGATTCAACCTAAAGCCATTCCGCTTTGGTCTGGCTTACTCCGCCACTCGCGCGGACTTGCCGGCCGCCACCTCCGACCATTCGCCGACGACGCGGTCGAGGTCGCACAGATTCTGGTGCATCTGCTCCAGCGAGAAACCGAGCGCGAAGAAGCGCTCGGCGGTGTCGCCGGGCTGGCCGCGAATCAGGCCGTCGTGACGGACGGACGCGACCGCCTCGGCATAGTGCTGGAGCGCGACGTGGACGGGATGGATCGGCGGCGCGCCGGCGCCTTCGCGCAAGGCGCTAGCGGCCGAACGCAGGAAACGCGCGATCACGGTCGAGACTTCCGCCAGCGGGCCTGCGAGCCGCGTCTGCACGTCAGCCGGCAGCGGCACCACGGTGGCCCGGCCGATCATCACGACGTCGTGGCGCAGCCGCAGGATGGTTCGCAGCAAGGGACCCGTGTCCGGGCCGCTCGACAGCCGCGCGGCGCGCTCGCGCTCGGCCTCGGCGCCAATCGCGTTGAGGCTGACCATGGCGGTGCCGATGCCGTCCTGGATCCGGTGCAGCGCGTCGTTGTCGCGGCCGCGCGTGAGGCCGGCGAGCAGCTCGGTGAAGGCATCGGCGATCAATTCGAGCAGCGTCGCGGCGCTGGCGCGGATCTGCCGCACCGCGCGCGAGGGCAGCACCAGGAACGAGACCAGCAACCCCGTGACGGCGCCGACCGCGACCTCGCTGACCCGGTCGATCGCCGAAGCCATGGGATCGGAGTGGTGCATGGTCGGCACCAGGAGCACGATCACCGCGGTGACCGTGGCCGCGCTGAGGCTCGGATTGATCGCGGCGATGAAGGCGAGCGGGGCGACGGAGAGGACCAGAAGCCCCAGCAGACCGGCTTCGCTGGAATAAGGGATCAGGATCGCGATGGCGCCGCCATAGACGGCGCCGCCGATGGTGCCGAGCAGGTAGTCGCGCGTCGCCTTGAGCGAGCGGCCGACACTCATCTGGGTCACGATCAAGGAGGTCAGCACCGCCCAAAGCGGCAGCAACAGATGTAGCGCGGTCGCGATCGCATAGGCCGCAGCCGCGGCCACCGTGACCCGGATCGCCAGCCCCAATTGCGTCCGCCGCGACCTGATGTGGTCGAACAGCTCTTTTCTGAGTGCCATCGAAGTCCCGGTCCGATCCTGGAAGCCAAGCAAAAGCATGGCTGATGCCCGCAGCCCCAAGGCCGCTTGAAAGGCCAAATCAGCCCGCCTAACTTGCGCGCCAAAACGAGGAAACACGATGGCCCACGAAACCGCAACGCTCGCCGCCTATGTCTTCAATCTGAAATACCAGGATATTCCTGCGGAGGTGCTGGATCGCGCAAAAGTGCTGACGCTGGATTTCCTCGGCAGCGCGATCCGGGCGAGACGCGAGGCCGAATCGACCCCGTCGATGCTGAAAATGCTGGAGGCGCTGGCGCTCGACACCAAGGGCGAATCGACCGTGTTCGGCGACAGCAAGACCTGGACGCCGGCTGTCGCGGCGCTGCTCAACGGCGCGCTCGGCCATTCCCTCGACTTCGACGACACCCACGCCGATTCCTCGCTGCATCCGAGCGCACCGGTGGTTCCTGCCGCCTTCGCCGTCGGCGAGATGGTCGGCGCGTCCGGCCGTGACGTGCTGACCGCGATCGTCGCGGGCTATGAGGTCTGCTGCCGCCTCGGCAACGCGCTCGACCCGACCTCGCATTATGCGCGCGGCTTCCACCCGACCGCGACGGCCGGCACCTATGGCGCGGCGGCGGCGGCCGGCAAGCTGTTCGGCCTCAGCGAGAAGCAGCTCATCGCCGCGTTCGGCGTCTCCGGCAGCCAGGCCGCGGGCTCGCTGCAATTCCTGGTCAACGGCGCCTGGAACAAGCGCTACCAGGTCGGCGCCGCCGCGATGAACGGCGTGATCGCCGCGACGCTCGCCCGCAACGATTTCGTCGGCGCGACGGAATCGGTCGAGGGCAAGCATGGCCTGCTCGCCGGCTATACCGACGACGCACATCCGGACAAGGCGGTCGCCGAGCTCGGCAAGACCTACGAGACCATGAAGATCGGCGTGAAGCCCTATCCGAGCTGCCGCTACACGCATGCCGCGATCGACGCGCTGATCGCGATGCGGCGCGAGCACAATCTGACGCCGAACCAGGTCAAGCGCGTCGAGATCGGCCTGCACCGCAACGGCATCACGCTGACCGGCGATGCCGCGACCAAGCGCCACCCGCGCTCGATCGTCGGCGGCCAGTTCTCGATGTTCTTCACCGGCGCGCTCGCGCTCGACCAGGGCTCGTTCGGCTGGGACGATTACAACCGGCTTGGCGATGCCGCGATCGACGCGCTGGCCGACAAGTTCGACGTGGTGCAGGACGACCGCCTCGAGATCGGCCGCACCCATCCGTTCGGCGCCCGCGTCAGCATCACCACCGACGATGGCGTGCACGAGCGGCTCTATGCCGATCCGTCCGGGGAGCCGAATTCGTTTCCCGACACGCAGGCGATGCAGCAGAAATTCCTGACGCTGGCCCGCCCGGTGCTGAACGCACGCGCGGAGAAGTTTGCGGACGCGATCATGACGCTGGAGCGGTTCGATCGCGTCGCCAAGGCGACGGAGCTGGGGAGATAGGAGCTAGAGCCGCGGCCGCTTCTTACCCTCCCCTGGATGGTAAGAAAGACCTCAATCCACTCCCGCCAGCTTCCCCTTCTCGCGCGTTGCGGCAATCACATCGCGCACCAGATCGAACACGCCATCGGCTTGCGGCGGGGCGTTCGGCGAGCGTCCCATGCGCACGATCACCAGCTTCTCCGACGGGATCACGATGGTGTATTGCCCGATCGTGCCCTTGGCGAAGAAGGCATCGCGCGGCCAGCCGTGCTCCACGCGAATCTTCGCGCCAAAACTGTCGCCCTGGTTGGTCCAGAAGCCGGCGCCGATGCCGACCCACGCGTTCGGTGTGGGCGTGGCCGTGTAGCTCACCCAGCCCTCAGGGAGGATGCGCTTGCCGCCGGCGACGCCGTCATTGAGATAGAGCTGGCCGAAGCGCGCCCAGTCGCGCGCTGACGCCAGCATCTCGGTCGACCCTTCGATCGTGCCCGAGCCGTCGAGCTGGAGCACGACATGGCGCATGCCGAGCGGGCTAAACAATTCGCGGCGCGCGAAGCGGAGCGCGTCAGCAGGCTTGCCGCCGGCTGCGTTGCGGATCAGCTGAGAGAGAACCATGAAGTTGCCATCGTGATAGTTCCACGCCGTGCCGGGCGCCGTCTCGAGCCGGATGCTCGCTGCATAGGCGGCCATGTCGGTCTCCACGAACTTCATCCTGTTGACCGGCTCGAACGCCGAGCCGAGCGAGGCTTGCAGCGAGCTGCCGAGCGCAAGGCCCGCGGTGTGACGCAGCAGCTGATCGACGGTGATGGCATGGCGCGGATCATCAGGATCTTTCCAGGCGACGACCGGCGCGGGCCCATCGAGCCTGAGCTTGCCTTGGCGCACCAGCACGCCGATCAAGGCCGAGATCACCGACTTCGTCATGGAGAAGCCGAGCAGCGGCGTCTCAGGTCCAATGCCGTCGACATAGCGCTCGGCGATGATGCGACCGGCCTTCATCACGACGATGGCGCGGGTGCGGCGGTAGGGCGGCTGCGCGGGCTCGGTGAAGGCACGGTCGAGCGCGGCGGCAAGCTCGGGCCTTTGCGGCGGCACGATCGCGGGGCCGGCGATCTCGGGCAACAATGCCGGCTGCCCGCCGTCTGCAGGCGGCTCGACGACAGTAACGCCTGCGCCCTGCTCGAGCGTGCAGCCCAGCCCCTCGCGATAGACGGCATGGCTGCGGCCGATGCCGAACAATGTCACCGTGACGTCCTTGCGCACGCGATCGACCTGGTAGTCCATCGCCCAGGTGATCAGGCTGGTGCCAGGCATCGCATCGTTGGTCTCGCTGAAATTGCGCCTGGTATCGAGGCCCGAGACGAACGTCTCGGCGCAGAGGATGTCGGCGACGAAGCCGGTGGCGACCTTGGGCATGTCCTGGGCGCGAACCGCGCCGAGCGCGAGGCCGGCACAGGCGATAAAGGCGGCGAGCAAGAGGATCTTGCGGCGGCGGGTCACGGGCTTTCTCCGGTTTCGAGAGGTGTGCCGGGGGAGGAAGCCGGAGCTCGCCGATGGCGGCTCGCCGAATTTTGAAATCGGCTTGGTCGAAGCCGGGCGAGGCTCGCCGATTCTGAAATTTCACAGTGATTAGAAAGGTTTAGAAATCAGACCGCATTTACCTTCAGCCGCCGATATTCCGTCGGTGTCACGCCGGTCACTGCCTTGAAGGCGCGGTTGAACGGTCCGAGCGACTGGAAGCCGGCATCCATCGCGATGGTGATGACGGGGACCTCGGCCTGCGTGGGGTCGGCGAGCGCGGCCTTGGCCTCCTCGATCCGGTGATTGTTCAGGAACACATTGAAGTTGCGATAGCCAAGCCGCTGGTTGATCAGCCGGCGCAGCCTGTATTCGGGAATCTTGAGCCGGCCCGCCAAGGCGCCGATGGTGATGTTCTCTTGGCGATAGACCCGCTCGTCCGCCATCAGCCGCATCAGGGCGTCGATGAGCTTCTGGTCGGCGGATTCATCGACCGTCGCGGGCTGCGCCAGAATCGCCGGCGCGGACGTTGACACCAGATCGGCGCCGTCGACGCGCATCATTGCACAGGCGATGGCCGCAACGATGCAGGCGAGCACACCGGCATTGATCGTGTTGGCTACATCGCCTGCGCTGCCGGCAACGAGGATCTGAAGCAGCGCATTCAACCCGCCATAGAGCGCGGCGGCACAGACGATGAAGACGCGAACATTGCGGCGGCGCTCGACCAGATCGGCCGACCACGAATTGATCGTTTGTGCCACCGCTAGCGCGATGAATCCGAGCACGATCAGGTTCACCACAGTCACGGAGATCCGCACGTTTCCGCCCGGCGCAATCCACAGACATCCGACAAGGCTGAACGCAGTCACCGCCAGCCAAATCAATCCGTGCCACCAGCACAGGCGAAACTCGTCGTCGAACAGCGCGCGCGTGAACAGCCAGAACACCACGATGTTGCCGGTCGACAACGCAATCAGCGGCGCGTGCCAGCCAGCAACCAGCGACGACACGCCGACGGAATAGCTCGCCGCATGCGCGGCCGAGCCGAGCGCGAAGGCCGCGCCGAGGCGGGCGGCCAGCACGTTGCGGAAATCGGAGAGCAATGACACAGCCAGCACCAGCAGCAGTGCGACGCTGGCGGCGCGAAAGGCAAGTTCGAGATTGGTCAACAGCATCCCGCCGTTCCGATTGCGCAGATTGTCTTTGCCGCGAACTTAGGTCAGATCGGACCTCGGTTCAATTTATCGCCTCCACGAAGCCCGCGAGGTGATCCAGGCGTCGGCTGGCTTACCGAACAAATCAATCTCGCGATCCTTTCGGGCCCCGAGGCTGCGTGCCACCCCCTGCGACGACGCATTCGCGCTTTCGATACAGTGCATAATCTCGTCAACCTCAAAACTGTCAAACACCCAATCGATTGATGCGCGCGCTGCTTCCGTAGCGTAGCCTTGGCCGCGGAATTCCCTGGCAATGCCCCAGCCGACTTCGAAGCCGGGCCAGCCTGGAGGGCACCACGGACCAACCCGCCCGATGTAGCTGCCGCTTGATTTCTCTTCGACCGCAAACATGCCAAAGCCGTGGAGCGCCCAATGCCCGGAGATCACGGCCGCGTTGCGCCAACCAGCGATCTCGGTCGTGACCGGCTTGCCGTCGGCGGCGATGTAGCGAGCTGTGCCGGGATCGGCGAGCATCACGGAATTCGGAGCGATGTCGCTCGCGCGCCACGGGCGCAGAATCAGACGTTCTGTCTCAATGCTGGGGCCCGTGACGCGGAGCAGTTCGGCTCCAGGCTTGAGCGACGGAATCATCAGTTTTCTCCCTTTCCCTCGATCATTCTGCTACGATCATACCAGCAAGAAACAGGAGTCCCACCCATGAGCTGGCAACCCTCGAACGATCCCGTGCTCGGCGATCCCATGTCCTGCGATGCGCTCGATCTCGTCATCGTGCCGCGGACGCGCGATCTCGGCGATGGCTTCGCGGTGCGCCGCGCGCTGCCGCATGGCAAGCGGCAGATGGTGGGGCCCTTCATCTTCTTCGATCATTTCGGCCCGGTGCAGTTCGTCTCGGGCAAGGGCATGGACGTGCGGCCGCATCCGCATATCGGGCTTGCCACCGTCACCTATCTGTTCGACGGCGCGATCATGCATCGCGACAGCGAGGGCAACGTCCAGGAGATCGCGCCCGGGGCGATGAACCTGATGACGGCCGGCCGCGGCATCGCCCATTCCGAGCGCACGCCGGATGCGCAGCGCGCCTCGGGCCAGAAGATGCTGGGATTGCAGAGCTGGATCGCGCTGCCGGCCGGATCGGAAGAGATCGCGCCGTCGTTCCAGCACTACGCCGCGGGCGAACTGCCGATGATCTCCGAGCGCGATTTTACCGCACGCGTGATCGCGGGCTCGTCCTTCGGCATCGCCTCGCCCGTCACGATGGTGTCGCCCTGGTTCTACACCGAGGTCACGGCAGGCGCGGGCGCGACGGTGCCGCTCGATCCTGATCATGAGGAGCGCGCGATCTACGTGGTGGACGGCGAGGTCGAGATCGCGAACGAACGTTACGAGGGGCCGCGGCTCCTGATCTTCCGGCCGGGCGACCACATCACCGTGAAGGCCCTCAAGCCGACGCGGATGATGTTTCTCGGCGGCGATGCGCTCGAAGGCCCGCGCCACATCTGGTGGAATTTCGTCTCCTCCAGCAAGGAGCGGATCGAGCAGGCCAAGCAGGACTGGAAAACCGGCCGCTTCGCCGCAGTTCCGCAGGAACACGAGTTCATTCCGCTGCCGGAATAGGCTAATCCGGTTTCCGGCTGCGCCATCCGGCGCGGCCGGATTTTTGCCTGAAGGCCCTGTCTGCGAAAGCCATGCCGATGACCACCATGCTCTCCAGCGACCTGCCGCTGCCCAAGATCGGACGCGGCAAGGTGCGCGACATCTACGCCGTCGACGACGACCGCCTGCTGCTCGTCACCACCGACCGCATCAGCGCCTTCGACGTGGTGATGGGCGAGACCATTCCGATGAAGGGCGCCGTGCTGACGCAGATCAGCGCGTTCTGGTTCAATGAGCTCGAAGGCGTGGTGCCGCATCACATGATCAGCGCGGACACCGACGAGATCGTTGCGACCGTGCCGGCGTTGAAGCCGCACCGCGCCGAGATTCTCGGCCGCGCCATGCTGTGCAAGCGGACCACCGTGTTCCCCATCGAATGCGTGATCCGCGGCTATCTCTCAGGCTCCGCCTGGAAGGAATATGCCGCGAGCGGCACGCTGGCCGGCGAGAAGCTGAAGGCAGGCCTCGTCGAAAGCGAGAAGCTGGAGCCCGCGATCTTCAGCCCGGCGACCAAGGCCGAGAGCGGCCATGACGAGAACATCACCATCGCCAGGATGCGCGAAGTGGTCGGCGACGAGGTCGCCTACACGCTGGAGAGCATGACGCGCGCGATCTACACGCTCGGCGAGGAGCTGGCGCGCGAGCAAGGCATCATCATCGCCGACACCAAGTTCGAGTTCGGCCGCGACAAGGACGGCCGCATCATCCTGATCGACGAAGTCATGACGCCGGATTCCTCGCGCTTCTGGGCGGTGGATGCCTACAAGCCCGGCCAGCCGCAGGCGAGCTTCGACAAGCAGCCGCTCCGCGATTATCTCGACGTCGAACGCCGCGCCGGCCGCTGGAACGGCGACGCCCCGCCGCCCCCGCTGCCGGCCAGCGTCGTCGATGCAACCAGCAAACGATATCTGGAAGCGTATCGACGCGTGACGGGGAAAGAGCTGAAAATCTAGCGAGTATTTTGTCGGTCCGGCGCGACGCGCTCGTCTCAAGCGTCCGACGGCGCGATGCGTTTGGCAGGGATGGATGGATGACCCGCTTCATCGCCGGGCGCGCCATCCGCATCCAGGGCCAGCAGGAGTTCGGCAACCCGGTTGGCGGAGGCAGTCCATTCCGCGAGCTTGGCATAATTGTCCGTGAACCAGTTGAACGCGGTCTGGACCACGACGAATGCCGCTGAAGCCTGAACCACCTCGCCCAGCGTCATCGTGTCGCCAAGATACTTGGGGAGGCAAAGCAAGAGGCCGACCACCGGCGTCACCAGAAGACCCGTATAAGTGACCAGCGTCATCCGCATCAATTGCCAGCAGTAGATTCGCCAGATCGCAATCACGGCTTTCAAGGCGGCGCCAACGGCGTGGCGGCCATTCATGCCGGCCTCCTGCACCACCTTGCCTTCGCGGGTCTCGCGCACATGTGTTCCAATCGCCCGCAGTTCGGCTTCCATGCGCTTGTTTTCCTCGATGACCCGCGTCAGACGGCCGGCCGTCAGCCAGATGCCGATCACCAGCAGCGCGGAATACGCAATCACGGCGAGGACGAGGTAACCGGGAATCGCAAAGGCGATACCGTCGAAGTTGATTTCCAGACTGCCGCCGACCGACCATAGCACCCCGACGAATGTTGCAATGGTGAGCACCGATTGAAGCAGACCGGTTGCCAGATCGATCGGGAGGTCCGTCGCGACCTTGGCATCCTCAGCGATGCGATACTCGGGTGCCTCGTGATGTCCCTGGATTGCGTTGCGCCTCGGAAGACGATCATCCGCCAGCCAGTCGCTATAGAGGCGGTTGCTCAACCACTCGCGCCAGGAACGCTGCAGGGTCATGCGTGCCCACACGGAAAACACGGTCAAGGCGATGCTCGCCGCCGCCAGCGGCAAAAACCGGAACGCCTGGGCCAGAAGTTCCGCCTGGTCCTTCCGACCAATGGCGTTGAAAAAGTCACGATTCCAGAAGTTGAGCCCGTACTGCGTCAGCAGCTGCAGGATGACGTTGACGATCAACGCGACCACCAGAAGCCACGCTGTCCACGCCGTTGGTCCGCGCCAGTATCCCGAGGCGCTCTGCCAGAAGCGGCCTAAAAGTTGCTTTTCACCCGGAGCGAAAGAAATCCTCGTCAGCATTCGCGAGCCGCAATCTTGCGCGCGCGCCACCATATGATGCCGCTGGCGCCAGACTATGCTGTCTCATCCGAGGGATCTTGATCTGCGTCAAGCGAGGTGCGACACACCATCGTGCTCCGCCGCGCTTCACGCCTGCAACATGGACTGGATCCGTTGTGCGGCGCTCAGCAGCCGGCGATTTCCGTTTTCGGCGCCCCGCCTGGCGTCGAGCCAGACACCAGCATCTCGACTTGTCGGATTGCGGTCGCCGCGTCGATGTCAACGACAATGCCGTTGTCGGCATCGACCATGCAGTTGGTGGAATAGGCGCAAGAACGCCTGCCCACCATGGGCTCCCGTTCAGCGCTGCCGGATCGGCCGGTGAGACGAACTTGGCTGGCGCGTGGCGCGATGCTCGTCTGGGCATTACCGACGCAGATGCCGGCGACATCAGTTCGGCTCGCTCGGCCAAGCAACAAGAATGGCAGCCATCACGCACTAGTGAAAGTTAACACAGGACAGCCCTGCCCTTGCGAGTGAACACAAGGGCCGGCAGGTGCGACCAACATCCTACAGCGGAAGAGTTGGCGCAGCGCCTGCCTCAGCCGGCCGCATGTCAGGAGGTTCGAGGCAGCATTTTGGTATCGAAGGAGACACCATATGCAGCTGAAAGATAAAGTAGGACGGTACGCGGCGACGGGTCGAAGCTGCCAGAACTGGAAGAAGGACCAGGAACTGGTCATTTCGCTGCTCAACAAGATCTCCATTTCCGACGGTGGTGCTGAGAACATGCTCAAACCGCAGCTGGTCGTGACCGGTCACGCCAGCGATAGCCTCTACACCTCGATTCTATATTTCCAAAAGAAGAACTTTCCCGGCACGCCCGACGGCTACATTCGGCCTGCGGGCCCGACATTCAAGCGGCTCGTTGAACTGTCGACAAAGGCGGCCGCCAAGCCCGCCCCGCAAAAGGGCCAGTGGGATGCCGTCGCTACTCCTTCCGTCAATGCTGCACTTGGCAAAGGCCTCGCCGACGATTCAAAGCTGGATTACGCGGAGGTGGTCGATATCATCCGGGCCACCGTCACGGACGGCATGGTCACCGCATTCGAGTTGGACGACCTGCTCACCATTGCGAATACCTCCAGAACGCTCTCCCCTACTTCGAAAAAGCTCATCACCCTTTTCGTCGGAGACGAACAGAAGAAGTGGCTTGGAATCGGACCGTACGACCTCAATTCGGATCACAGGAAACTCGCCGCAGAAATGGTCTGCGATTTCCTCAAGAACACGAGGACCACGTTCTTTCCGAAGCTCGACCCGCACCGCGTCGGCATAGGTATTCTCAGGCGCATTGCGAAGCCGAGCCTCATCGATCAGGATCAGGGAAGTCTGTGCGGGCCCTCCGCGCTGATGTTCAGCTACGCATCCGATAAGCCCGGGCACTACGCGCGGTTCGCGATCGACCTGTATCAGAAGGGACAGGCGACTCTTGGCCGCCTGCTGATAAAGCCGGGAAAGGATGTGAGGAACTACACGCCGCCCTGGTCGCTGGACCACGTCGATTGGCTGACGTGCGCCTCCATACGCGATTCAGAGAATTGGTTCCTCGATTTCGACGACACGGGCAAAATCAGCGATCTTGCCGGCGTCACCCTGCCGAGCGAGATGGAGCAATGGTTCCGCAAGGCCGGATACCGAGACGTGCGCGAGAATACCAACATTTCGCGATTCAACAAAGGCATCGACGATGTAAATGAAGCCAACACCCTGCTCGACCGGGGGTATCGCGTATGCCTCTTCATAAGCGCCAATATGACGGACTATGACGATCAGTCCGACAAAGGCTCCGCGTTCACGATGCACTGGGTCGTGCTGCGCGAGAAGATACAGGTCGTGAACGGGTACGTGAAGGCAAAGGTTTTCTCATGGGGCAATGGCGATTACGAGATCCCGCACGCGAATAAAGCCGGCGCCGTAAAACCCCTCGCCACTAAGGACTTTCTCATGAATTTTTACGGGTACGTTGCTGCCAAGGCGTGATTCTGCCTCCCCGCTGAGGCAGGGCTATCGCATGTGAGGAAACGCGGCGGGAAACTCGCCTGCGGCCATCTCGAAGGACGAGGCGCTTGCTCAGGCCCGTCCGAAAGTCATATGCGATTACCCTCCCCGCTGAGGGAGGTTTCTCCGCGACAGGTGACGGTGACCAATCCCTTGCGTTGAGGCGGGAACTCAAGCGTGATCGCACTATGAGGAGGCGGCCACCAGTCGGAATGGGCCTTCGTCCAGCGGGTCGTAAAACGAGGCCGGCGGCTACACCCCCGCCATCATCACGTATTTGATCTCGACATATTCTTCCATGCCGTGATGCGAGCCTTCGCGCCCGAGGCCGCTTTCCTTGACGCCGCCGAAGGGCGCGACCTCCGTGGTGATGAGGCCGGTGTTGACGCCGACCATGCCCGACTCCAGCGCCTCGGCAACGCGCCAGACGCGGCCGAGATCGCGGGAGTAGAAGTAGGAGGCCAGGCCGAACGGCGAGGCATTGCACATCGCAATCACATCGGCTTCGTCCTTGAAGCGGATGACGGGTGCGAGCGGGCCGAAGGTTTCCTCCTGCGACACCAGGGAGTCCGGCTTGACGTCGGCCAGCACGGTCGGCTCGAAGAACGAGCGTCCGAGCTCGCTGCGCTTGCCACCGGTAACAACCTTGGCGCCGCGCTTCACGGCATCGGCGATGTGGCGCTCGACCTTGTCGACGGCCTTCATGTTGATCAAAGGCCCTTGCGTGACGCCGCTCTCGGTGCCGTCGCCGATCTTCATCGCCGCGACCTTCTTCGACAGCTTTTGCACGAACTCGTCGTAGATCTTGTCCTGGGCGTAGAGGCGGTTGGCGCAGACGCAGGTCTGGCCCATGTTGCGGTATTTCGAGACGATCGCACCTTCGACCGCGGCATCGATGTCGGCGTCGTCGAACACCACGAACGGCGCATTGCCGCCGAGCTCGAGGCCGAGCCGCTTCACGCCGACCGAGGCCTGCTGATACAGGATCTTGCCGACCGCGGTCGAGCCGGTGAAGCCGACGAAGCGCACGGCCGGATGCTCGCACAACACCTTGCCGATCGGCGGGGCATCGCCGGTGACGATGTTGAAGACGCCCTTGGGCACGCCGGCCTTCTCCGCCAGCACGGCGAGCGCCAACGCCGACAGCGGCGTCTCGTTCGCGGGCTTGAGGACCACGGTGCAGCCGGCGGCGAGCGCCGGGGATACCTTGCGCGTGATCATCGAGTTCGGGAAATTCCACGGCGTGATCGCACCGCAGACGCCGATCGGCTGCTTGATCGCGAGCAGCCGCGCATCGGGACGTTGCGTCGGGATGGTCTCGCCATAGACGCGACGCGCCTCCTCGGCGAAGAACTCGACATAGGCGCCGCCGATATCGACCTCGCCGAGCGCCTCGGTGAGCGGCTTGCCCTGCTCGGAGGTGAGGATCAGCGCGAGGTCCTCGCGATTGGCGATGATCAGCTCGAACCATTTGCGCAGGATGTTGGAGCGCTGCTTGGCGGTGTGCTTGGCCCAGGCCGGAAAGGCGCGCTCGGCGGCTTCGACCGCCTTGGTCGTCTCCTCCGCACCAAGCTGCGGAACCTTGGCGAGCTCGACGCCGGTAGCGGGATTGTTGACCGCAAAGACCGGCGTGCCGACCCAGGCGCCGTCGATGTAACAGGCCTCCCTCAAGAGCGACGGATCCTTCAACCGGTCGCGCAAATTGGAGGTGGCTTGCGGGGCGCGTGCGGCGGCAGTCGGGGTCATGGCGTTTCTCCCTGGGCGATCGGATCGGCCGCAATATAGGGACGGACGATGCGCAATGCACCGCCCTGCAACGCACGTCAGATGGCAGTTAAACTGGCAGCGGCCTTAGGCCGCGCCGCTCATATAGGTCTCGCGCCGGCCGATCATGCGCTCGGCCGCCGCCTTGGCGTCGGCCTTCGTGGAGGTCGCGCACGTCCGATATTCGAGATCAGGGACATGAGAGGTGTCGCGACGGCCAAACCAGGATTTTGAGCCGACCGGCAGCAGCGCCAGCGCCTGCGCCAGATTATCGACGGCGCCGAAGGAATAGAGTGCGCCGGTGCCGGCGATGCGGACCTCGTATACGCCGGGCGAAATCGGCGCCTCCAGGTTCTCTCCGCGTCCCTGACGGGGATAGCGCTTCCATTCGCTCCAGGTCGAAATCATCTGAGGTCCCCCTCGCCACCCATCCTCGGACGGCAACATTTGCATCAAGTCTTAATCGGCCCATGGATCGGACCGGGTGCTGAACGCGGCAGCTCACGAAATGTTTCAGGCGTCCGAGAACGCGTGAAACCTATCGCCTGGAGCCCCCATCCAGGGTGAGGGCGACGTGTTGACATCCACCGCAGATTGCAAAGGAGCTTCGCCGTCCAGCCCCGTTGTCGTCCTGCGTGGGGCCAAGACCGTCAAGTCACGACATCGCGACCGGCGCATGCGCGTAGATGCGCTTGCCGCGCCGAGCATGTGGGACGACAATCGATCACTTCCAACAATAATCAAACCCGAGGAAACGTCATGCAAGGCAAAGCACAGATCGATGAGATTCTGCGTCAGAAGAGCGAGGCCAGGGAGATTCCGGGCGTCGTCGCGATCGCCGCGAGCGGTAACGACGTGCTGTATCAGGGCGCATTCGGCCAACGCGACCTGTCCAAGCCCGACGCGATGACCGATGACAGCGTGTTCTGGATCGCCTCGATGACGAAGGCGGTGACCACAGCGGGCGCGATGCAGCTGGTCGAGCAGGGCAAGCTGTCGCTGGATGCGCCGATCGGCGATGTCCTGCCCGATCTCGCCAATCCGCAGGTGCTCGAAGGCTTCGATGCCAACGGCGAGGCAAAGCTGCGCCCGGCGAAGGGACCGATCACGCTGCGCCAGCTCATGACCCACACCGCCGGCTTCTGCTACAATATGTGGAACGGCGATCTCGCGGTCTATCTGGACAAGAACGGCATTCCCGCCATCACCACCTGCCAGAATGCAGCACTGAAGACCCCGATCATGACCGACCCCGGCACGCGCTGGGAATACGGCACCAACATCGATTTCGTCGGCAAGGCCGTGGAGGCCGCCAGCGGCAAGCGGCTGGACGCCTACCTGCGCGACAATCTGTTCAACCCGCTCGGCATGAACGACACGGCCTTCAAGATCGCCGACGACATGCGCAAGCGCCTGGTCGGCATGCACGCGCGCGGTGAGGACGGCCAGCTGGCTGCCATCCCGTTCGAGCTCGAGCAGGAGCCGGAATTCCACATGGGTGGCGGCGGCCTCTACTCGACCGCGGCCGACTACATCAAGTTCACCCAGATGATCCTCAACAAGGGCCGCGGCAACGGCAACCAGGTGCTGAAGGCCGAGACCGTCGCGACGATGGGGCAGAACCACATCGGCGATCTCGCCATGGGCAAGATGACGACGGCGGCGCCGATGTACACCAACGACGTCGATCTCTACCCGGAGCAGGTGAAGAAGTGGGGCCTCAGCTTCATGATCAACACCGCCAAGACCGCCGAGGGACGCAGCGCAGGCAGCCTCGCCTGGGCAGGCCTCGCCAACACCTATTACTGGATCGACCCTGCCCGCGGCATCACCGGCGTGATCCTGATGCAGCTGTTGCCGTTCGCGGATGCGAAATGCCTGGAGGCATTCGCAGGTTTCGAGCGCGGGGTTTATGCCGGGCTCGACGCTGCTGGAAGCGGGCAGAAGGCGGCCTGAAGGGCGCGGCTCTCACCAACCCGTCATGGCCGGGCTCGTCCCGGCCATCCACGTGCAGCCGCAGGGCATAAAGACGTGGATGCCCAGGTCAAGCCCGGGCATGATGACTGAGAGACTATGCTGGGTATTTTGGCGAGAGGATTTCGACTTGGCTGACAATTTGGCCGATAAAGCGGACAGCTACGTTTGCGGCATCTCGGACACGCCGCTGCTCGGCGACACCATCGGTCGCAGCCTCGACCGCGCGGTGCGGCGCTGGGGCGATCGCGAGGCGCTGGTTTCACCCAACCACGGCGTCAGATGGACCTGGAGAGAGTTCGCCGAACGGGTCGATGCGCTCGCCGCGGGCTTTCTCGCGCTCGGGCTCGAACGCGGGGAGCGGATCGGCATCTGGTCTCTGAACCGGCCGGAATGGACACTGACCCAGTTCGCCGCCGCCAAAGCCGGCCTGATCCTGGTGACGATCAATCCGGCCTACCGGCTCAGTGAGCTGGAATTCGCGCTGAAGAAGGTCGGCTGCGCGGCGATCGTCACCGCAACGGCGTTCAAGACCAGCAATTACATGGAGATGCTCAACACGCTGCTGCCGGAGCTGGCGGACGCCAGGCCCGGACAGTTGCAGGCGGCGCGATTGCCGGCCTTGCGGATGGTGATCCAGATCGGCGGCCCGGCGGCCTCAGGCACTGTCGCGTTCGAGGAGGTCGCGCGCATGGGCCGGGCACAGCATCGCGAGCAGCTTGCCGCGCTCGGCGCCGCCCTGCAATTCGACGACCCCGTCAATATCCAGTTCACCAGCGGCACCACGGGATCGCCGAAAGGCGTGACGCTGACCCACCACAACATCCTCAACAACGGCTATTTCACCGGCCGTGCGATGCGCCTGACCGAACAGGATCGCATCTGCATTCCGGTACCCCTCTATCATTGCTTCGGCATGGTGATGGGCAACCTTGCCTCGGTCACGCTCGGCACCACCATGGTCTACCCGGGCGAGGGCTTTGATCCGCTCGCGACGCTGCGTGCGGTCGAGCAGGAGAAATGCACCGCCCTGTATGGCGTGCCGACCATGTTCATCGCCGAACTCGATCACCCCGAGTTCAAGACGTTCAATTTGAAATCACTGCGCACCGGCATCATGGCCGGCGCGCCCTGCCCGATCGAGGTGATGAAGCGCGTCAACACCGAGATGAACATGCGCGAAGTCACCATCGCCTATGGCATGACCGAGACCAGCCCAGTCAGTTTCCAGAGCGCAACCGACGATCCGCTCGAGCGGCGCGTCTCCACGGTCGGCCGCATTCATCCGCATGTCGAGGTGAAGGTCGTCGATCTCGAAGGCAAGATCGTCAAGCGCGGCGAACGCGGCGAGCTCTGCACCCGCGGCTACAGCGTCATGCTGGGCTATTGGGAGGAGAAGGAAAAGACAGCCGACGTGCTCGACGCCAATGGCTGGATGCACACCGGCGACCTCGCCACCATCGACGACGAGGGCTATTGCAACATCGTCGGCCGCATCAAGGATCTGGTGATCCGCGGCGGCGAGAATCTCTACCCGCGCGAGATCGAGGAGTTTCTGTATCGTCACCCCAAGATCCAGGACGTGCAGATTTTTGGCGTCGCCGACACCCGCTACGGCGAGGAGCTCTGCGCCTGGATTCGCATCAAGCCGGGCGAAACGCTGACGGCCGAGGAGGTCCGCGCCTTCTGCGACGGCCAGATCGCCCACAACAAGATCCCGCGCTATGTCGAGTTCGTCGATGAATTCCCGATGACGGTGACGGGAAAGATCCAGAAATTCGTGATGCGTGACGCGGTGGAGCAGCGGCTGGGATTGAAGGCGGCGAAGACGGCGTGAGGGCTGAGTGCCCTTGCCACACCAACACTGTCATTCCCCCGCGAAAGCGGGGAATCCAGTACGCAGCGGCTTCTCGATGGACAGCTGGTGTTTCGGACTACTGGATCGCCCGGTCAAGCCGGGCGGTCACAGCAGAGGATGAGGCGCGACTTCGGCTACGCGGTCAGCCCGCGCTGCTGCGCCAGCTCCTTCAGCGAGACCTGCGGCCGCGCGCCGATGTGCTGGATCACTTCGGCAGCGGCAAGCGCACCGAGCTCGCCGCATTGCTTGTAGGCAAGATTGCGCGCCAGGCCATAGAGAAAGCCTGCAGCGAAGAGATCGCCGGCGCCGGTGGTGTCGACCACCTTGTCGACCGGGAATGCCGGCGCGGCGACGGCGTCTTCCACCGAGACCACCATGCAGCCCTTCTCGCTGCGGGTGACGACGCCGAGATTGACGTCGTTGCGCAGCTGCTTCAGCGCGGTGTCGAAGTCCGAGGTCATGTAGAGCGAATGCAGCTCGGACTCGTTGGCGAAGACGATGTCGACGGTGCCGTTGCGCATCAACGAGAGAAACTCGTCGCGATAGCGGTCGACGCAGAAGGAATCCGACAGCGTCAGCGCCACCTTGCGCCTGGCGTCATGGGCGATCTTGGCCGCCTTGACGAAGGCATCCTTGGCGTTCTTGGGGTCCCAGAGATAGCCCTCGAGATAGACGATGCCGGCGCTCGCGACCTCGGCCGGGTCGATATCGGCGGGCGACAGGTCCTGCGCCGCGCCGAGATAGGTGTTCATGGTGCGCTCGCCGTCGCCGGTGACCAGGATGTAGGAGCAGCCGGTGGCGGGGCCGTCCTTGGCGGCGGGCGTGTTGAAGGCGACGCCGGCGGCGCGGATGTCGTGGACATAGAGGTTGCCGATCTGGTCGTCCTTGACCTTGCCGACATAGGCGGCGCGTGCACCCAGGCTACCGATGCCGACGATGGTGTTGGCAGCCGAGCCGCCCGAGACCTCCGTGGCCGGCCCCATGTCCTTGTAGATGGCGGCCGCGCGCGCCTCGTCGATCAGGGACATGCTGCCCTTGGCCATGCCATGCTTGGCCAGAAAGGCCTCGTCCGTCCTGACCAGCACGTCGAACAGCGCGTTGCCGATGCCGAGAACGTCATATTTCACGTCAGCCATTCACCTTGATCCTGTTTGCCGGATTGCGATACCCGGGGAAATCCGCTTCCTGTCGGCCTGAAATCTGCCTCGCGGCCTATCACGACCGAGCCGGCGCGGGCAAGCAACGGTATTCTCGAGAGCAATGATCCGCTCCTTCCTCACCGTCTCGACGGGAACATTGGCCTCGCGGCTGCTGGGTTTTGCCCGCGATTCCATGATTGCGGCGCTGCTCGGCACCGGCGTCGTGGCGGATGCGTTTCTGGCGGCGTTTCAGCTCGTCAATGTGGTGCGGCGTCTGCTCAGCGAGGGCGCGCTGAACGCGGCGCTGATCCCGACCTGGCTGCGCATCAGGGAGCGCGACGGGGCGGCGGCCGCAGCGGCGTTCGCCGGACGCGTGCTCGGCACGGTCAGCGCGGCCCTGATCGCGATATCGATCCTGATCGCATTGTCGATGCCGCTGGTCATCACGGTCATCGCGCCGGGATTCCTTGGCAGCGGCACGCTCGATCGCGCGGTCGAGAGTGCGCGGCTGATGCTGCCCTATCTCGCCTTTGCGGGCCCGGTCACCGTGCTGATGGGATTGCTCAACGCGCAGGGCCGCTTCGCGCTGACGGCGTTCTCGCCCCTGTTGTTCAACATCGCGCTGATCGCCGCGATCGCGGTGCTGCTCGCCTGGCATGCTGACGCCGGTTTCGCTGCGTGGACGTTGGCGGCCACCGTCGGCGTCGCGGGCCTGCTGCAACTCCTGATGCTGCTGTCGCAGCGAAGCGCGCATCTTGCGACGCCGCTGCGCGCCAGTTTCGACAAGGAGATGCGCGGCTTCTTCGCCAAGGCGATCCCCGGCATGCTCGCAAGCTCGGGCCCGCAATGGCTGATGGTCGCGGGCGCGATCATCGCCTCTGCGACGCCATCCGCCGTGTCCTGGCTCTATTTCGCCAACCGCCTGATCGAGCTGCCGCTCGGCATCGTCGGCGTCGCCACGGGCACGGTGCTGGTGCCGGAGCTGACGCGCGCGGTAAGCAGCGGCGATCGCGACGCCGTGGCGCATGCCGAATCGCGCGCGCTGGAGCTTGCAGCCGGGCTGGCGCTGCCCGCGACGCTCGGCCTGGTCGTGCTGGCCGAGCCGATCGTGCGGCTGTTGTTCGAGCATGGCGCGTTCGGTGCGGAGGACAGCGTGGCGACGGCGCATGCATTGATGTGGCTGGCGCTGGGCCTGCCGGCGCATGTGCTGATCAAGGCGTTGTCGCCTGCCTTTTATGCCCGCAGCGACACGATGACGCCGCTGCTCGCCACGGCCAAAGGCTTTGTGGTCGCCGTCGTGCTCGCCGTCCTGCTCGGCCATCTCTTCGGCACGAGCGGAATCGCCGCAAGCATCGCGGCTGGCGCCTGGAGCAGCGCGCTCTCGCTGCTCCGCAAGGGCAGGAGCGAGTTCGGCTTCTCGGTCGATGCGAGCGCCCGCAAGCGGCTGCCGCGGATCGTGCTCGCCGCCGCGGCCATGGGCACTCTGCTCTGGCTGACTGCAGGCCTCGTGCCGGCCGGGGCCCATGGCTTCATCGATTTCATCGTGCTCGGCGCGCAGATCGCGGCCGGAATCGCCATCTATGGCCTGCTGCTGCAGATCCTCGGAGCGGCATCCTGGCGCGAAGCGGCTGTCGCCCTGAAGCGGCCTGTCCCGCACCACCGGCACGACTGACCTCGCGAATTGCCCTTGACGGGGCAGCGCCGCTGTTGGAAACGACGGCCGAATAGCTTCAGGAAGGCTTGCCAGGAAAACTAACCATGCCATTCGTTGAACGGGTCTTTTCGGGTGTCCAGCCGACGGGCAATCTGCACCTCGGCAATTATCTCGGCGCGATCGTCAACTTCGTGAAGATGCAGGAAACTCACAACTGCATCTATTGCGTCGTCGACATGCACGCGATCACGCAAGGCATCGACGTCTGGGGCGGACCGGCCGAGCTCACGCGCAGCACCCGCGAGGTGACCGCCGCGTTCATCGCTGCCGGCATCGATCCCAAGAAGCACATCGTGTTCAACCAGAGCCAGGTCTCGGGCCATGCCGAGCTCGCCTGGATCTTCAACTGCGTCGCACGCATGGGCTGGCTCGGCCGCATGACCCAGTTCAAGGAGAAAGCCGGCAAGGACCGCGAAAACGCGTCCGTTGGCCTTTTCGACTACCCTGTGCTGATGGCCGCCGACATCCTGCTGTACCGCGCCACCCACGTTCCGGTCGGCGAGGACCAGAAGCAGCATCTCGAGCTCTCGCGCGACATCGCGCAGAAGTTCAACAACGATTTCGGCGACTCCATCCGCAGCCACGGTGCCAATGACGGCCTGTTCTTCCCGCTGCCGGAACCCCTGATCACGGGCCCGGCGACGCGCGTGATGAGCCTGCGCGACGGCACCAAGAAGATGTCGAAGTCGGACGCCTCCGACAATTCGCGCATCAACCTCACCGACGACGCCGACACCATCGCGCAGAAGATCCGCAAGGCAAAGACCGATCCGGAGCCGCTGCCGACTGAGGAAAAGGGCCTGGAAGCCCGTCCCGAGGCCGACAATCTCGTCGGCATCTTCGCCGCGCTCTCCGGCCGCTCCAAGGCCGAGGTGCTCCGCGATTTCGGCGGCGGCCAGTTCTCCAGCTTCAAGAACGCGCTGGCGGAGCTGTGCGTCACCAAGCTCGCGCCGATCGCCGGCGAGATGAAGCGCCTCGTCGCCGACCCCGGCCATATCGACGCGATCCTCATCGACGGCTCCGACCGGGCCCGTGCCATCGCCGACGAGACGATGAAGCTCTCCAAGGACATCGTCGGCTTCATCCGCCGGCGCTAGAACGGTCGGCGCCAGGGCGCCGATCGCGTCTCCTCTCCCCAAGCGGGAGCGAGTGTGGCAGCATGCGGCCATGCACTCGCCGGGACATGCATGACCAGCAAGCGACTTTGCTTCGAGCCGGGTCACAAGCCCAAATGCCTCGTCGTCGTCGACGACACCGCTGAATGGGATCGCGCGGTCTATTATGCCAGCCGCTGGGCGATCCGCGCCGGCGGCGGCGTGGTGATGCTGCGCATCATCGAGCCGGAGCAGCAGAGCCAGGAATGGCTTGGCGTCGCCGACATCATGCGCGCCGAAGCGCAGGAAGCGGCGGAAGCCGCGCTCGACCGCGCCGCCGGCCGCGCCAACGGCATCGCCGCGATCACGCCGGAACGGGTGATCCGAGAGGGCGCGCCGATGGAACAGCTGCTCGCGGTGATCGATGAGGACCCCGACATCGCCATGCTGGTGCTCGCTGCCAGTCCCGGCGCGGAAGGGCCGGGGCCGCTGGTCTCATCGCTCGCGCACGAGTTGGGCACGTTCCCGGTGCCGGTGACCATCATCTCCGGCGCGCTGAGCGACGAAAGCGTGGATTCGCTGTCGTAGGTCCCCGGGCTGGGAGGCGGCCTGTTGTTCGCTCGTCATGCCCGGGCTCGTCCCAGGGATCCACGTTCTTTGCACCACGAAGCAAGGCGTGGATGGCCGGGTCAAGCCCGGCCACGACGATTGGAGATTTCGGCGCCCTAACCTACTGATATGACAACGAAACAGTTCCCTCTCCCCTTGATCGTGCGTTCCCCGTCGCCATCTGCTAGTGGATAGGCACGCGCCGGCCTTGAACCGGCGACGTCTGGAGAAAACCATGTTCATTCAAACCGAAGCCACCCCCAATCCCGCCACGCTGAAGTTCATTCCCGGCCGCGTCGTGGTCGACGGCAGCCCCATGGAGTTTTCGAGCCGCGAAGCCGCAGGCCGTTCGCCGCTCGCCGAAAAGCTGTTCGACGTGCCCGGCGTCACCGGCGTGTTCTACGGATCGGACTTCATCACCGTGACCAAGGCAAGCGGTGAATGGCAGCAGCTCAAGCCCGCGATCCTGGGTGCCATCATGGAGCACTACATGTCCGGCGCGCCGCTGCTTGCCGACGGCGCGGCACAGAGCGACGCCGATCTCGACGACGAGGACGAGTTCTTCGACGAGGCCGACGCCGAGACGGTCGACATGATCAAGGATCTGATCGAGACCCGGGTACGGCCGGCCGTCGCCAACGACGGCGGCGACATTACCTTCCGCGGCTTCAAGGACGGCATCGTCTATCTCAACATGAAGGGCTCCTGCTCCGGCTGCCCGTCATCGACGGCGACGCTTCAGCACGGCATCCAGAACCTGCTCAAGCACTTCGTGCCCGACGTGGTCGAAGTCCGGCCGATGTGATTAGAGCGCGAATGGCGAGTAGCGAATGGCGAATGGAACTCCGATCGGCTAGACTGTTCGCCATTCGCCACTCGCCATTCGCTTTCTTATGCTGATCCTCGCCATCGATACTGCGCTCGACGCCTGCGCGGCCGCCGTGCTCGACACCGAAACGGCCGAACTGCGCGCGCAGGAATCGGTGCTCATGAAGCGCGGCCACGCCGAGGCCTTGATGCCGCTGATCGCGCGGGTGATGCAGTCGGCCAATCTCGCCTTCACCGCACTCGATCGCATCGCCGTCACCGTCGGTCCCGGAAGCTTCACCGGCCTGCGCGTCGGCATTTCGGCGGCGCGCGGCTTTGCGCTCGCGGCCGGGCGGCCGGCCGTCGGCCTGACCACCCTGTCGGCCTATGCCGCCGCCGTCGTGGGCCAGAGCGGAACGGCGCCCGTGCTCTCCGCAATCGATGCGCGGCACGATCACGTCTATTTCCAGATCGTCGCCGGCGACGGCAGCCAGCTGGTGCGACCTAAGGTCGCCAGCATCGACGAGGCGATCGCAGCCTCGCAATTCGGCGCGCCGCATCTGGTCGGCAACGCCGCAAAGATCCTCGCCGATCGCTGGCCGAAGGATGGACCGCAGCCTGTTGCGGTCGACGCGCAGCCCGCGCCCGACATCAGCTGGGTCGCCTGGCTCGGCGCGGCGGCCAATCCCGACACCACGCCGGCGCGGCCGTTCTATCTGAAGGCGCCCGATGCAAAGCCGGCGGCACAGAAGCCGCTCGCAGCGCAAGCCGCAACCTCATGATGGGATGGCTGTCGGAGTGGTGGCACGGCGGCAGCGCCGTCGTCGAGCCCGCGACCTTGCGCGATGCCGCGCGGCTCGCGCAGCTGCACGGCGCCTCCTTCGCGCACGGCTGGGGCGAAGGCGAATTCGAGAGCATGATCAGCGAGCGCAACACGCTGGTGCATCGCTTGCGTCTCGGCCGCAAGACGATCGGCTTTGCGGTGTCGCGGATCGGCGCGGACGAGGCGGAGATTCTCTCGATTGCGGTGGACGGGGCTTATCGCGGCCGCGGCCTATCACGCACGCTGCTGATGACCCATCTCGGCCACCTCGCCGGGCGCGGCGTGCGCACAATATTTCTCGAGGTGGAGGAAAACAACCAGCCGGCGCGGCGGCTCTACGACGGGTGCGGATTCGTGGTGGTCGGGCGCCGCGATCGCTACTATAAGCAGCCCAACGGGGAACAATTGAACGCCCTTCTGATGCGACGTGACTTGTCGTAACATCGGTGGCAGAAAGCGCCCGCCAGGCAGACAACGCTATGACCACATTGAAACCTTCCTCTGCATCCAAGGCGTCCGATATCGAGGCGCGCTGCGCCGCCACGGGCATGCGCATGACCGAGCAGCGCCGCGTCATCGCCCGCGTGCTCGCGGAGGCTGCCGATCATCCCGATGTCGAGGAGCTCTACCGGCGCTGCGTTGCGGTTGACGACAAGATCTCGATCTCGACGGTCTATCGCACCGTGAAACTGTTCGAGGATGCCGGCATCATCGAACGGCACGATTTCCGCGAGGGCCGCGCGCGCTACGAGCAGATGCGCGACAGCCATCACGACCATCTCATCAATCTGCGCGACGGCAAGGTGATCGAGTTCACCTCCGAGGAGATCGAGAAGCTCCAGGCGGAGATCGCCCGCAAGCTCGGCTACCGTCTGGTCGACCACCGGCTCGAGCTCTATTGCGTCCCGCTCGACGACGACAAGCCGACGAATTGATGAACAAATTTTGCGACGGCCTCTCTTCACCTCTCCCCGTCGGGGAGAGGTCGATTTGCGAAGCAAATCGGGGGAGGGGCCTCGGGTCCCACGAGAGAGCTGTCCCCCTCACCCGGCGCTTCGCGCCGACCTGTCCCGCTGGGAGAGGTGGCACCGCGCGCCCTGCACCAGAGTGCCATAACCAAGTTCCACACTGAATGCCCATCGACCTCATCATCTTCGACTGCGACGGCGTGCTCGTGGACAGCGAGGTGATCTCCTGCCGCGCGCATGCCGACGTGCTGACGCGGCACGGATATCCGATCACGTCGGAGCAGGTGTTCGAACGCTTCCTCGGCCGTTCGACGCGGCAGGCCAATCTCGAGATCGAGACCGAACTCGGCCGCAAGCTGCCCGAGGCCTATCATGGCGACTTGCAGGATGAGCTGTTCCGGTCGTTCGAGGCGGACCTGGAAGCGATCCGCGGCATCCACGAAGTGCTCGATGTCGTCACTCAGCGCGTCTGCGTCGCCTCGAGCGGCTCGCATCAGCGCATGCGCGTAAGCCTGGGAAGCACCGGGCTCTACGAGCGCCTGGCAGCGAACATCTTCTCGGCCTCGCAGGTGAAGAACGGCAAGCCGGCACCGGACCTGTTCTTGTTCGCGGCGAACGAGATGGGCGTGCCGCCCGAGCGCTGTGTCGTGATCGAGGACAGCCTGGCCGGCATTGCCGGCGCGCGGGCGGCGGGAATGACCGTGTTCGGCTTTTGCGGCGGCAGCCATTGCGGGGACAGCCATGCCGAGACCCTGCGGCAGGCTGGCGCCGATCTAACCTTTGCCGACATGCACCAGCTCCCGGAGTTGCTCCGGCGGGTCGAGGCGAAGGCCTTGGTGGGCTGATCCTCGTCATATCACCATCATTCCGGGGCACGAGCGATGCGCTTGAACCCGGAATCTCGCGCCAAAACCTCTGGATTCCGGCTTTCGCGACTGCGTCGCGCCCCGGAATGACGCCTGAGGGGCCCCATTCGCTGGATTTTCGCCCCTCCAGCCTATATCTGAGAGCCGTCCTCCACCTCCATTTTCGGGTTCCATGACGCCGCCGCGCAAGCTGCACATCAAATCATATGGCTGCCAGATGAACGTCTACGATGCCCAGCGCATGGTGGATACGCTGGCACCGGAAGGATTCGTGGAGACGGCCAGCGCAGAAGACGCCGACCTCGTCATCCTCAACACCTGCCACATCCGCGAGAAGGCCTCGGAAAAGGTCTATTCCGAGCTCGGCCGGCTGCGCGTGGCCAAGGACGAGGCCGCGCGTGGGGGCCGCACGATGCAGATCGCGGTCGCGGGCTGCGTGGCGCAGGCGGAGGGCGAGGAGATCGTGCGTCGCGCGCCTGTCGTCGACGTCGTGGTCGGCCCGCAAAGCTATCATCACCTGCCGGAGCTCTTGAAACGCGCCGGCGACGAGGGCCGCGCGATCGAGACCGAGTTTCCCGCGGCTGACAAGTTCGGCTTCCTGGCCCAGCCGAAGCCCGATGCGATCCGCGCGCGCGGCATTTCAGCGTTCGTGACGGTGCAGGAAGGCTGCGACAAGTTCTGCACCTTCTGCGTCGTGCCGTACACGCGCGGCGCCGAAGTCTCACGCCCGGTATCGAAGATCGTCGATGACGTGAAGCGGCTCGCCGATAACGGCGTGCGCGAGCTCACGCTGATCGGGCAGAACGTCAACGCCTATCACGGCGACGGGCCGGACGGAAAAACCTGGCCGCTCGGCCGGCTGCTCGAGCATCTGGCGAAGATTCCCGGCATCGCGCGGCTGCGCTATTCGACCAGCCATCCGCGCGATGTCGACGGCAGCTTGATTGCAGCCCATCGCGATCTCGGTGCCCTGATGCCGTTCGTGCACCTGCCGGTGCAATCGGGCTCGGACCGGATTCTGGCGGCCATGAACCGGAAACATACCGCCGATGATTACCGCCGAGTCATCGACCGCTTCCGTACCGCGCGCCAAGACATTGCTTTTTCATCCGATTTCATCGTCGGCTTCCCGGGCGAAAGCGAGCAAGATTTTCTCGCCACCCTCGCGCTTGTCACGCAAATCGGTTACGCTGCGGCCTATTCGTTCAAATACTCCGCCCGGCCGGGAACGCCGGCCGCGGACATGCAGGAGACGGTGTCCCCCGCCAAGATGGACCAGCGATTGGAGCGGCTCCAGGAACTGATCGACAGCCAGCAATCGGCCTTCAACAAGGCCGCGATTGGCTCAACGGTCGATGTGCTGTTCGAGCGTCCAGCGCGCAAGGAGGGCCAGATTGTCGGCCGCACCGCCTACCTCCAGCCCGCCCATGTGATGGCCTCACCCGACATCATCGGACAAATCCTGCCGGTCCGCATCGACAGCCTCGAACGCTACAGCTTTCTCGGCGAGCTCGTGACGCCGCGCAACGCGCGCGAGCCCGCTTTATCGCAAGCCATTGGAGCCTGAACCCTTGCCCAAAAGCGCATCGGATTCGTCTTCGTTCGCTCCCAGCCGCAAATTTGACCGCGACATGCAAGTTCCGCCCGAGACCCAGGTCGTCATCGACTTCGACGACAACCGCGCCGCTTCCGCGCTGGTCGGCCCCTATGGCCAGCACCTGGCGCAGATCGAGCGGCGGCTCGGCGTGGTCGTCGATTCCAAGGGCAACCACATCACCATCGGCGGCAGCCGCGACGGCTGCGACGCCGCGCGGCGCGTGCTGGAGATGCTCTACACGCAAGCCGTGAAGGGACAGGATCTCGACCAGGGCGAGGTCGAAGGCGCGATCCGCGCCGTGATCGCGCAGGGCTCGCTGTTCGAGTTCGACGCCAAGTCGGCCAAATCGACCTTCGACAGTATCAACCTGCGCAAGCGCCCGGTGCGCGCGCGCACGGCCGCACAGGACTCCTACATCCGCGCGCTGAAGCGGCACGAGCTGGTGTTCGGCGTCGGCCCCGCCGGCACCGGCAAGACCTGGCTCGCCGTCGCCCATGCCGCCCAGCTGTTCGAGCGCAAGGAGGTCGATCGCATCATCCTGTCGCGCCCGGCGGTGGAAGCCGGCGAGCGACTCGGCTTCCTGCCCGGCGATCTCCGCGAGAAGGTCGATCCTTATCTGCGGCCGATCTACGATGCGCTCTACGACCTCATGGATGCGCGCATCGTCGAGCGTGCGCTCCAGACCGGCGAGATCGAGATCGCGCCGCTCGCCTTCATGCGCGGCCGCACGCTCACCAACGCCGCCATCATCCTGGACGAGGCCCAGAACACCACATCTATGCAGATGAAGATGTTCCTGACGCGTCTCGGCGAGAACAGCCGCATGATCGTGACGGGCGATCCCTCGCAGATCGACCTGCCGAACGGCCAGACCTCGGGCCTGGCCGAGGCGACCCGCCTCTTGAACGGCGTCGAAGGAATTGCCCAGGTTCATTTCAAGGCCGAGGACGTGATCCGCCACGAACTCGTGGCGCGGATCGTCTCCGCCTACGAAGGTTCGCCGCAGCGGCCGGCCACCGGTCAATCCTGACGAGGCAACACCGGACCCCAGAGGCGCGAGCACGGCGCCTTTTCGTCCCAGACAACACAATGTCCCATTCCAACCTGCCCATGACCGAGGTCCTCGTCGTCGCCGATTGCTGGCAGCGCGAGCCTGATTCCGAAGCCGTGATCCAGCGCGCGGTGGCTGCCGCCGCCGAGAGCGTCGACGAAGACGTTGCCGACGCGGAAGTGGCTGTGATGCTGACCGACGACGCCGGCATCCGCACGCTCAACAGCAACTGGCGCGGCATCGACAAGCCGACCAACGTGCTGTCGTTTCCCGCGCTCCAGCCGGAGGGCGGGTGGAAGCCGGGCGATGCGCCGCGCATGCTCGGCGACATCGCGATCGCCTACGAGACCATGCGGCGCGAGGCGGACGAGGAACACAAGCCGTTCGAGCACCATTTGAGCCACCTCGCCGTGCACGGCTTCCTGCATCTGATCGGCTACGATCACGAGAACGACGACGACGCCGAGGAGATGGAAGCGCTGGAGACGCAGATCCTGGCGCATCTCGGCATCCCCGACCCCTATGCCGACCGCGCCGGGGCGCACTGAGATGCCGGATTCCGATCCGATCCAGGACAACCCGCGCAACACGCGCAATCTGCCTGCCGTCATGGCCCATGGCGAGGTGATGCGTCCGGCCGCCGAAGGCTGGCTCGTGCGCGCCATCCGAACGCTGTTCGGCTGGAAGGCGGGGTCGGTCCGCGACGACCTCCAGGTCGTGCTCGATGCATCGACGCCCGACGACACCGGCTTCTCCGCGGTCGAGCGCACCATGCTGCGCAACATTCTCGGCCTGCACGAGCGCCGTATCGCCGACGTCATGGTGCATCGCGCCGACATCATCGCAGTGAAGCGCGACATCCCGCTCGGGGAATTGATGGACCGGTTCGAGAGCGCCGGCCATTCCCGCCTCGTCGTCTTCAACGAGACGCTCGACGATCCCGTCGGCATCGTCCACATCCGCGACCTGCTCGCCTTCATGACCGCCCGCGCCCGCGTATCGGAAGCCACCAAGACCAAGCGCAAGAAGCCGCTGCCGGCCGGGCTCGACCTGCGCGCCGTCGATCTCGCGCTGCCGCTTCATGATGCGCACATCATCCGCAAGCTGCTCTACGTGCCGCCGTCGATGCGGGCGATCGACCTGCTCGCGCAGATGCAGGCCACGCGCATCCATCTGGCGCTGGTGGTCGACGAATATGGCGGCAGCGACGGCTTGGTTTCGATCGAGGACATCGTCGAGCAGATCGTCGGCGAAATCGACGACGAGCACGACAGCGACGAGCCACCCTCGATCGTGCGCCTGCCCGACAACGCCTTCATCGCCGACGCCCGCGCCAGCCTCGACGACGTCCGCTCGGTGATCGGCGAGGATTTCGTCACGGGCGAAGCCGGCGAGGAGGTGGCGACGCTGGGCGGCTATCTCGTCAGCTTCGTCGGACGCCTGCCGGTGCGCGGCGAAGTGATCTCGGGTCCGGGCACTTACGAGGTCGAGGTGCTCGACGCCGATCCGCGCCGGGTCAAGCGGCTGCGCATCTCGACACGGAAAGAGCGCCCCGCGCCGCGCACCCAGCGCGAGAGCCGGCGCCGCGAGGCCGCGCCGGAGAGCGGGCAGCCCTCGGCCAGCGACACGCCCACGCCGCCACCGAGCGACGGGACCGGCCCGCAGTGAGTCCACTACAGCGACTCCGGCAGATTGCGCTTGCCATCATTCTCACCTGGGGATGGAAGCGCGCCGTCATCGCCATGGCGGCCGGGGCGCTGTCGGTGCTGGCGCTGGCGCCGTTCAACCTCTTCCCGGTGCTGTTCGTCACCTTCCCGGTGCTGGTCTGGCTGATCGACGGCGCCGGCGGCGGCCGCTATGGCGGCGTCCCCGCCGCCGCTTTGACCGGCTACTGGTTCGGGCTCGGCTATTTCGTGCCCGGCCTCTACTGGATCGGCTACGCCTTCTTCGTCGACGCCGACGTGTTCGCCTGGCTGACGCCGTTCGCCGTGCTCGGCCTGCCGGCCTATCTGTCGATCTTCCCCGCGATGGGCTTTGCGCTGGCGCGCCTGCTCTGGACCAAGAACGCCACGCGCGTGCTGGCGCTCGCAGCGAGCCTCACCATGAGCGAATGGCTGCGCGGTCACGCACTGACCGGCTTTCCCTGGAACGCGTTCGGCTACGCGCTGTCCGAGCCGCTGCCGCTGGCACAGACGGCGTCGCTGATCGGCCTGTGGGGCATGACGTTCCTGACGGTTGCGATCTTCGCAAGCCCAGCGACGCTGATCGACCGCACGCCCGATCGCCGCCTGCCGTGGCGCGTGCCGGCGGCCGCGGTCGCGCTTCTGGTCGTCATGAGCGTCTTCGGCGCAATCCGCCTGTCGCTGCATCCAACCACGATGGTATCAGGCGCCAAGCTGCGCCTGATGCAGCCGAACCTCCAGCAGGACGCAAAATTCAACTACGCCGCGAAGGCGGAGGTGATGAAGAAGTACCTCGCGCTGTCGGACCGCGCCTCCGGCCCGCAATCGACCGGCGTGCGCGATGCCACCATCCTGATTTGGCCGGAATCCGCCTTTCCGTTCTTCCTGACCCGCGAAGCCGACGCGATGGCGCAAATCGCCGACCTGCTGCCCAAGGGTACCGTGCTGATCACGGGGTCGGTCCGCGCGCCCGACCTGCCGCGGGGCACGCCGGTCACGCGCGCCTATAACTCGATTTACGTGATCGATCACGACGGCAGCGTGCTCGCTGTGTATGACAAGGTGCATTTGGTACCGTTCGGAGAATTTCTCCCCTACCAGGCGTTGATGGAGAAGCTCGGTTTCGAACAGCTGACGCGTGTGCGCGGCGGCTTCATCGCCGGCAGCGTGCGGCATGCACTGCCGGTCCCCGGCGTACAGCCGGCGCTGCCGCTGATCTGCTACGAAGCCATCTTTCCCGGCGAAGTGGCTGGACGCAACGAACGTCCCGGCTGGATCGTGAACCTCACCAACGACGGCTGGTTCGGCATCTCGACCGGCCCCTATCAGCATCTGGAGCAGTCGCGGATGCGCGCGATCGAGCTCGGATTGCCGCTGGTCCGCTCTGCCAATACCGGCATCTCCGCAGTGATCGATCCGGTCGGACGCACGGTCGCGAGCCTCGGCCTCGGCCTCGAAGGCATTTTGGATGCAAACCTGCCGGCTGCAATCTCGCCGACCGTCTATGCACGGGTGGGTGATGCGCCCGCGGCCATGCTCGTCGCAGTGGCTGTGCTCCTGGCGGTCCGCCGACGTGTCGCCAAGCGTCAGCCCTGATGACGCCGCCGCCGAGGCGGCCGGAATCCTTTGACAACCGTAGTCCCACGGTTGACAGACTGCACGCGGGCTCCCCATTCTGCACCGGCTGCGAAAGACAGAGGTGCGTTGCTAAATTTCTCCGCAATGTTTCCCAATAACAGTGTTTGGTATTGACGATGCTGCACCCGAGGCATGCTTGATGATTGCGCCGAAGGTGATGTTTGGAGGGCTGAGGAAATGTCGAAAGCGCCCAACCCTGTTGACAAATATGTCGGCAGTCGCGTGCGCATGCGCCGCATCATGTTGGGCATGAGCCAGGAGAAGCTCGGTGAAGCTTTGGGCCTGACTTTCCAGCAGGTCCAGAAATACGAGAAGGGCACCAACCGGGTCGGCGCGAGCCGCATCCAGCAGATCGCCGAGATTCTCCAGGTGCCGGTGTCATTCCTGTTCGAAGGCGGCCCGAGCGGCGTGCCGGGTCCGGACGGCTTTAGCGAAGGCGCCTCGCCCTCTTACGTCTCGGACTTTCTCGCGACCTCCGAAGGGCTCGCCTTGACCAAGGCGTTCACGCGAATCACCGACTCGAAGATGCGCCGCTCCATCGTCGATCTCGTCGAGCAGATTGCGGCTCGCGAAGGCCCCGACAAGCGCTAAGCGCCATCTCGATGGCGATTTGAGACCGCGTCAAATCTGGCCTATGTCGTCATTTAGGACCGCGCTTTGATGCGCGTCCGCTTCGATGATGCGATTCAAAGGCACAGATGCGCTCATGACCGGCTCCAATTGGTTCGATTCCCAAACCATCCTCGATGGCATCCGCCGCTGGGTGGAAATCGAGACGCCGACCGAAGCGCCTGAACAGGTGAACACGCTGGTCTCGTTGGTCGCGGAGCAATATCGCGACCTGCCGGTCACGCTCGAGCGCGTCGCCGGCGTGGGTGGCTGCGGCGATCATCTCGTGGCGCGCACGAATTGGGGTCAGGATCGACCGGGCATCCTGGTGCTGAGCCATCTCGATACCGTTCATCCCATCGGATTCATCGAGCGTCTGCCGTTCAAGGTCGAAGGCGACGTCGCGTTCGGCCCCGGCATCTACGACATGAAGGGCGGCGCCTACATCGCCCATCACGCCTTTCGCGCGCTTTGCGCGACGGCCGATCGCTCGCCGCTCGGCATCACGCACCTGTTCACCTCCGACGAGGAGATCGGCAGCCCGACGTCGCGTGCGCTGATTGAGAAGGAAGGGCGCAAGGCCAAATACGTGCTGGTGACCGAGCCGGCGCGCGACGGCGGCAAGATCGTCACCGGACGCAAGGGCGTCGGACGCTTCCAGGTGTTCATCAAGGGTGTGCCCGCGCATGCCGGCTCCCGGCCCGAAGACGGCCGCAGCGCCGTCCGCGAGCTCGGCAATATCATCCTGGCGCTGGAAGGAATGAACGATCTGACGCGCGGCGTCACCGTCAATGTCGGCGTGGTGCGCGGAGGCACGCGCCCTAACGTCACGCCGGAAGAGGCTTATGCCGAAGTCGATCTGCGCGTGCTGAACCTGAAGGACGCAGACGAGTTCGTGGGCAAGATTCTCGGGCTGACGTCGAAGACGGACGGCGTCACCGTCACGGTCACCGGCGAGCTCAATCGTCCGCCTTACGAGAAGAGCGATGCAGGCGCTTCGCTGTACGAGCATGCGAAGACGCTCGCCACGGAGATCGGCTTCGAGCTGATCGACACGCATACAGGCGGCGGCTCGGACGGCAATTTCACCGCCGCGCACGCCGCGACGCTCGACGGACTCGGCGTCGACGGCAAGGGCGCGCACACCCATTATGAGCAGCTCTATGTCTCATCGCTCGCGCCGCGCGCGCGGCTGCTCCATCGCCTGTATCAGACGCTGCGATGATCGAACGCAAATCAGACCCCGATCGCGACGACAGCGAGCGCGCCTTCTTCGGGCGCCGCAAGGGCCACAAGCTCAGGCAACACCAGGCCGGGTTGATCGAGCAGCTGCTGCCGCATCTTGCGCTCGACATCGACGGTGAGGCTCCGGCGGATGCCCGCGCGATCTTCGCTCCCGCAGCCGAAGACGTCAGGCTCGAGATCGGCTTCGGCGGCGGCGAGCATCTCGCGGCCGAGGCCCAGAACTTTCCCGCCACGGGCTTCATCGGCTGCGAGCCCTACGTCAACGGCATGGCGAAGATCCTCGCGCAGATCGAAGCCGCCAACATCGGCAACATCCGCCTGTTCGCGGGCGATGCCGCCGAGCTCCTGGCCTGGCTACCCAAGGACTCGCTGTCGCGAATCGACCTGATCCATCCCGATCCCTGGCCGAAGCGGCGACACTGGAAGCGGCGCTTCGTCCAGGACCGGACGATCGCCGCAATGGCGCGCGTGCTCCGAAGCGGCGGCGAATTCCGTTTCGTCTGCGACATCGACGATTACTGCGCCTGGACGCTGTCGCATCTTGCGCGCTCGCAGGACTTCGTCTGGCTTGCCGAACGCGCCGACGATTTCCGCCAGCCATGGCCGGGCTACACCATGACGCGCTACGGCAGGAAGGCCGCGCGTGAAGGACGCAAGGCGGCTTACTTGCGGTTCAGGCGGGTGTGAATTTTTTCGCGCGATACATCCGCAGTCGTCATGCCCGGGCTCGTCCCGGGCATCCACGTACTTTCTTTCGGCGGCACGAAGAACGTGGATGGCCGGGACAAGCCCGGCCATGACGACAACGCCTGTTCTTTAAATCGTCCGCCGGTTGCGCCAGAAATTCACGACGCGTTCAGCGGTCGTCGGCATCAGGCGCGTGAAGTTCACGCGCGCGGCCTCGAGGTCGGCATCGGCGGGCGTGCGTTGCGGACCGTACCAGAGCAGGATGAGCGCACGCACCGTGGGCCAGCCGAGATTGAGCACGCGGCCCAGGATCAGAAGCGGATCGTAGCGGTCGCCCGCGATCAGGCGGTCGAGGGTCGAGAGGCGAACGCCGGACATCGCCGAGAGCGAGGCGATCGATTCCTCGTATTTGTGCGCCTTGGCGAAGCCGAGCAGCGCGCTTTCGCCGAGATGGCCCTCTCGATGCAAGGCGAGCACCGTGCGCTGCGCGCCCGAAAAATCGCGTCGCGGCCCCGGCGGGCGCGCGGCCTCCTCGATCGCCGCCATCGCGCGCTTGATCTCCGCCTTGCGCGCGGGATTGACCACGCTGGAGAGGCGGCGACGGATGACGTCGAGCGTCCCGTCGAGCAGCTGTTTCAGATGCTCGCCGGAGAGGTCGTTACGCTGGCCGATCCTGAGGGTCAGCACGCCGTCCTGGGCCGCGCGCTTGATCATCTCGGAATAGCTGCCTGGTGAGAACACCGCGCCGGCATTGCCTGCGGCGCGGCGCACCACGTCGCGATCGCCGCGCTCGACCAGCACGTCGGTGACGACGGGAGACAAGGCTGGGCGCTCCGTCATCGCCAGGAGATGGCCCTGGCCTTTCAGGCGCGCGATCTCGGCAAGAGCCGCGTCGTCGAGCACGGGCGAGCGGCGCAGCACAGGACCGGCCACCATGATCTCGTTTTCGCGCGCGAGTTGATTGACCAGGTGCGGCGGCGCGTTGTTCAGGTGCGAGAAGCGCTCGGCCAGATCGACCCGCGAGGACAGCTCGGCATGCGGGACGAGATCGATCAGGAGATTGTCGAAGAGATCGATCAACTCGGGGCGGAGCTTCTCCGCATCCTGGAAGAACAACTGGGCGATGGCCCGCGCGATCTCGCCGCGTCGCCGCGGATCGCCGCGTTTGACGATATCGTCCAGTCCAGGAATGAGCGACGTGGCAACGGTCATGAAAACGCAACTCGAACGGGGCACGCCGCGGGTGCGCCCTTGGTTCAAGCCGCCCCACGATCGGGGAATTTAGGCCTGCTTGATGAAAGAAGCGTTGCGCAGGGTGCGCCGATCGGCGCAAAAAGGCCCCATTCCCGCTGCGATGGGCCTTGTCCAGGAGGGCGGAAAGCGCTATATCAGCGCCAATTCATCTTCTCATACGATCCGCGTAGTGAGAGTGGGCCCGCAAGGACCCGCTCTTTTTTATTACCTGAACGCGGCTTGGCGAAAGATGCGGCCCGACGCGCTGTCGGGAAAGTTCCGAAGCGGGCTTTGAAGTCGTAACCAAGCCTTAACCATCGAGCGCCCTGACCCTGGACATGACCGAGCCGAACCCTGGTTCCACGGATGCCGAATTGCTGGCCGAGCCGCGGCTCGTGGTCGAGCCGGGCGTCGCGGCACGGGTGTCCGCGGTGGCTGCTCCCGTGCTCCAGGGCATGGGCTATCGCCTGGTGCGGATCCGCATTTCCGGGGAAGCCGGCTGCACCGTTCAGGTCATGGCCGAGCGGCCAGACGGCTCAATGCAGATCGAGGATTGCGAGGCGATCTCGCGGGCATTGTCGCCCGTGCTCGACGTCGCCGATCCCATCGACCGCGCCTACCGGCTGGAGATCTCCTCACCGGGGATCGACCGCCCGCTGGTGCGCCGCTCCGATTTCGAGCGCTATTCCGGGCATCTGGTGAAGATCGAGATGGCGGTCGCGCACGAGGGGCGCAAGCGCTTCCGCGGCACGCTCGGTGCTGTCGAAGGCGATCGCGTGCATCTGCATCGCGACGACGTCAAGGGAAGTGACGAAGCCGACGTTCTCCTGACCATGGAGGATATCGGCGAGGCCCGGCTGGTGCTGACCGACGAGCTGATCGCCGAATCCATGCGCCGCGGCAAGGCCCAGGCGCGCGAGATGCGCCGCAATCTCGGTCTCGAGCCGCCGCAGGCGCCGCACGCGAAAATCAGTGAAAAGATCACCAAGAACACCAGGCCGAAGAAGAAGCCGGCCCCGACCAATACGAAGAAACATCGCCTGGCCGCCGAACGCGCGCGGCGGGGCGAGATCGAGCCTGACCAAGGAGACTAGCCATGGCAGTCAGCGCCAACCGACTTGAATTGCTTCAGATCGCGGACGCCGTTGCACGCGAGAAATCGATCGACCGCGGCATCGTCATCGCCGCGATGGAGGACGCCATCGCCAAGGCGGCGCGGGCCCGTTACGGCAGCGAAACTGACGTTCACGCCGAGATCGACCCGAAAAAGGGCGAGCTGCGGCTGTCGCGCCACATGCTGGTGGTCGACAAGGTCGAAAACCATGCCAACCAGATCTCGCTGGTGGACGCGCAGCGCGCCAATCCCGGTGCCCAGGTCGGCGACACCATCGCCGACACCCTGCCGCCGCTGGAATATGGCCGCATCGCCGCGCAATCGGCCAAGCAGGTGATCGTGCAGAAGGTGCGAGAGGCCGAGCGCGACCGCCAGTACCAGGAATTCAAGGACCGCATCGGCGACATCGTCAACGGCGTCGTCAAGCGCGTCGAATATGGCAGCGTGATCGTCGATCTCGGCCGTGGCGAGGCCATCATCCGCCGCGACGAGATGCTGCCGCGCGAAGTGTTCCGCAACGGCGACCGCGTCCGCGCCTACATCTTCGACGTCCGCCGCGAGACGAGAGGCCCGCAGATCTTCCTCTCCCGCACTCATCCGCAGTTCATGGCAAAACTGTTCGCGCAGGAAGTGCCGGAGATCTATGACGGCATCGTCGAGATCAAGGCGGTGGCCCGCGATCCCGGTTCGCGCGCGAAAATCGGCGTGATTTCCCGCGATTCCTCGGTCGATCCGGTCGGCGCCTGCGTCGGCATGCGCGGCTCGCGCGTGCAGGCCGTGGTGAACGAGCTGCAGGGCGAGAAGATCGACATCATTCCCTGGTCGCCCGACATCGCGACCTTCGTGGTCAACGCGCTGGCGCCGGCCGAAGTCTCCAAGGTCGTCATCGACGAGGACCGCGAGCGCATCGAGGTCGTGGTGCCCGACACCAACAACCAGCTCTCGCTGGCGATCGGCCGCCGCGGCCAGAACGTGCGTCTGGCCTCGCAGCTCACCGGCTGGGACATCGACATCCTGACCGAGCAGGAGGAATCGGAGCGCCGCCAGGCCGACTTCGAGAACTCCACTCGCGTCTTCATGGAATCGCTCAACGTCGACGAAGTGGTCGGCCAGCTGCTGGCGTCCGAAGGCTTCACCTCGGTCGAGGAACTCGCGATGGTGGACGTCAAGGAACTCGCCGGCATCGAAGGCTTTGACGAGGAGACCGCGCAAGAGCTCCAGAACCGCGCCCGCGAATATCTGGAGCAGCAGGAAGCCGAGCTCGAGGCCAGGCGCAAGGAGCTCGGCGTCGAGGACGCGGTCAAGGACGTGCCCGGCGTGACCTCGAAGATGCTGGTGAAGTTCGGCGAGAACGACATCAAGACGGTCGACGACCTCGCCGGCTGCGCCACCGACGATCTGGTCGGCTGGACCGAGCGCAAGGAAGGCAGCGAGCCGACCAAGCACGCCGGTGCGCTCGATGGCATCGACATTTCCCGTGACGATGCCGAAGCGATGATCATGCAGGCCCGTGTCAAGGCCGGCTGGATCACCGAGGCCGATCTCGCCAAGCCTGCTGAAGAGGCTGCCGCGACCGAAGACCAGCCGGCGTAAGGGCCAGGGAGGATGTCATCCGGATGCTCGCCAGCACTGACAGCGAACTCGACCATGGGCCGCGGACCGAAAGGTCCGCGACCATGCGCATGTGCGCGGTCAGTCGCGAGGTCCGGCCGATCGACGAACTGATCCGCTTCGTCGTATCGCCGCAAGGCGAGGTGGTTCCCGATCTCAAGCGCAAGCTGCCCGGACGCGGCATGTGGATCACCGCCTCACGCAAGGTGGTTGCGGAAGCCGTGCGGCGTCACCAATTTAGCAAGGCCTTCAAGCGCGATCTGCGCATCCCTCAGACGCTTCCCGCCGACATCGAGGCGCTCCTGGTTCGGAGCGTTACGGAAGCCCTTGGGATTGCCGCCAAGGCGGGTCAGGTCGTGGCCGGCTTCGGCAAGGTCGAGAGCGCCCTTCGCGAGGGCACGGTCGAGGTCCTGATCCATGCCAGCGACGGGGCCGCGGACGGAATCCGCAAATTGGACATGCTGGCGCGTCAAAATGCCGGAAATCGCGGCGCTGAGCCGCAGATTCCCGTCGTCACCGCACTGAAATCGGTAGAATTGGATTTGGCACTCACCCGGTCAAATGTGATACATGCTGCGCTGCTCGCGGGCCCGGCGAGCAGGTCATTCCTGTCACGTAGCCAGATGCTGGTCCGATACCGGATGGCGGACGATGACAAGACTGCCGAAAAGCACGGCCAGGATTTCTGAGCGACAACGACGACCCAATTGGACGGTGCGGCAACGCACAACACTGATAAATCAGGATTAGGACTGCTGAATGGTTGATACCAAGACCCCTGGCGACAAGAAGCTGAGCGTTCCGAGCAAGACGCTATCGCTCAAGCCGCGCGTCGAAACGGGGACCGTGCGCCAAAGCTTCAGCCATGGCCGCAGCAAGCAGGTCGTGGTCGAGAAGCGCGGCAAGCGCCGCATTGGCGATGGCCCCGAGCCGCACGCGCCTGAGGTGGCCGCAAAGCCGGCGCCGGCGGCACCCGCCGCGCCGTCGCGCCCGGCTCCGCCCGCCCCGCCCCGCAACGCCGGTTCCGGCGTGGTGTTGCGCACCCTCACCGCCCCCCCCCCCCCCCCCCCCCCCCCCCCCCCCCCCCCCCCCCCCCCCCCCCCCCGTTCGGCCCGTGCCAGCGCGCTGGCCGATGCCAAGCTGCGCGAAGTCGAGGAACGCCGCCAGGCCGAGGAAGAGGCCCAGCGCCGCGCCGTCCGCGAGGCCGCCGAACGCGCCGAGCGCGAAGCCGCCGAAGCCCGCCGCAAGGCCGAGGATGAGCGCCATCGCCACGAGGACGAAGCCAAGCGGAAGGCCGAGACCGAAGCCAAGAAGCGTTTTGGCGAAGGCGAGCA
>NZ_LFKY01000029.1:0-137722 GCF_028128965.1 Bradyrhizobium sp. CCBAU 25338 | reverse complement strand
GCCGGCGGTCCCTTCGGCGGCTGCTTCGGTTTTCCGTCAGGGCCCGTCTCTTGAGGCTGGGCCTGCGCGACCACGAGCGGCGAAGCGTCCTGCGCATGCGATGCGGTGTTTGCCAATTGCATCGCGGTCAGAGCCGTCGTCGCAAGCAGCACGAAACGAAGGTTGGTCATGGTGTTGAACTTCCCCGGAAGGTTCTTTGACGAAGTGTCGGGATGAACAGCTACGCGTTAGGCCGCATTGTGGCAGGCGATGCAGCCGCAGCCCGATTTATTTCTGCACGCAAATCATCTCACTATGGCGACGTTCATTGCGCATTCAGATGCTGGTTGCAATCGCCTTACATGTGATTGGAGAGTTCATGCGTGATCCCGCGGCATTGCATCTGTCGCAGGATTCGGAGTGAGCGGCCCATTCGGACCGCGCGATGGAATCTCTTCGGGCACGTGGCCCGGCAATTCGTCGGGGCGCGGTGATTCGCCTGGCTCGCGGACCGGTGGTGTGATCTCAGGCTGCGGATTGCCAGGGGGGATTCCGGGCGGCGGCTCAGTTGGCGTGCCTGGTGTCGACGGCGGAATCTCGGGCGGTTCGATCGGCATCGGCATCATCGAGATCGTTGTCCAGAGAACGACAACGACGATGCGGCTCTGATGTTCCTCGTCACGTCGCCTCGAAGTGGTCCTATTCCGGCGCGTGGCAGACGGCCTCGATATTGTGGCCGTCAGGGTCGAGCACGAACGCGCCGTAATAGTTCGGATGGTAATGGGGGCGGATGCCGGGCGAACCGTTGTCGCGGCCGCCGGCCGCGATTGCGGCCTTGTAGAAGGCGTCGACCGTGGCACGGTCCTTGGCGCGAATGGCGACATGCACCGGCTTGTTCATGGCGCCTTCGCCGCCGATCCAGAAATCGGGCTTGCCCTCGGCGCCGAAGCCTGCGGCGGAAGCGTGGCCGGTCTGCTCTGCCGTGACCTCCATGACAAGGCTGTAGTCGAGCGGCGCCAGCGCCGTCGTGTAGAACGCTTTCGCTCGTTCATAGTCGGAGACCGAGATACCCAGATGGTCGATCATTGCAACCTCCCTTGTTCGTCCCTGTCGGCGCGACAGGAACGTATTGCTTCGGCGCCTGCGTGTCATCGCGAAACCGCGCGCGATCATGCCGGAAATACAATCCTGCTGCCATTCGCGTTGTGACAGACGTTCGATGACGACGGCGCGCGGCTATAGCGAGCGCATCGCATCGCGGAAGAAGCCGATCAGCACGCGGTCCTCAAAACCCTCGACGTCGATCTTGAGCGAATCGACCTGCGTTCACTCGGCGGCGCCGTCGCGGACGTGCCGCAGCCGCGCGGCCCGGTGCAGAACGCGCGACAATTCCTCGACCGAATAGGGCTTTTGCACGAGATCGCAGCCGGCCGCGCCCTCTTGTGACAGAGCCTGGCTGTAGCCCGTGGTCAGCACGACCGGCACGGCGATGCCGCGCTCGCGGATCGCCCGTACCAGATCGAGCCCGGTCATCCCGGGCATCACCACGTCCGAGAGCACGACGTCGAAGCGATCCGCGTCCACGGCGAGCTCGGCAAGCGCATCGGCGGCATTGTCGACCAGCGTGATGCTGTAGCCGAGCTCGGTGAGGCCATCGGCGGCGAAATTGGCAAGCTCGATATTGTCCTCGACCACCAGCACCGACATGCCGGTACCGGCCATTGCCGGCGCAGTGTTGGGCGCCTGGCGCTGCGGCAGCAGCTCCGGCGGCACGCGCGGCAGATAGAGCGAGAAGGTGCTGCCGTGTCCCACCTCGCTCGTGACAGTCACTTCACCGCCGGACTGCCGGGCGAAGCCGAACACCTGGGACAGGCCGAGACCGGTGCCGTGGCCGATCTGCTTGGTGGTGAAGAACGGCTCGAAGATGCGCCCGAGCCGTGCGGCGGGAATGCCGACACCGGTGTCGCTGACGTTGACGCGGACGAAGCCATGGTTTGCCAAGGTCTGGCTGGCCGAAAGCTTCGCCAGCGTGTCCGGAACTGTCGTTGCGGCCTCGACGCTGAAAACGATCGTGCCTTTGCCCCGCATGGCATCGCGCGCGTTGGTGGCCATGTTGATCAGCGCCGTCTCGAACTGGCTGGCATCGGCATTGACGAGGTACGGCTCCGCCGGCAGCCGCATGACGATCTCGATCGCGGGGCCCAGCAGCGTGGCGAGCATGTCGTGCAGCGACTGCACCCGCGCACCGACGTCGAACACCTCCGGCTTCAGGGTCTGGCGCCGCGCAAAGGCAAGCAGCTGCGAGGTCAGCTTGGCCGCGCGCGCCACCGAATCCGCAATGGCCGTGATGTAGCGCTGTCGGCGCTCCTCCGTCAGTTGCGGCCGGTTCAGGAGGTCGACCGACGCGCGGATCACGGTCAGGAGGTTGTTGAAGTCGTGCGCGACTCCGCCGGTGAGCTGACCGAGCGCCTCCAGGCGCTGGCCGTGCTTGAGCGCCTCCTCGGCCTCGCGCCGTCTCGCAGCTTCGGCCTGAAGGTGCTGGGTGCGCCGCAACGCGAGCGCCAGCAACAGAAACAGAAGCGCGGTCGCGGGAATGCCGAACACCAGATGCTGGCCCATGGTGGCGAACCAGCGCGCGCGGATCGCCGAGGTCTCGAGCCCGGCGCTGACATAGATCGGATATTCGGCGACACGCCGGTAGGCGATGCGCCGCTCGATGCCGTCCGAGGGCCAGGCGACGGTGATGAGGCCGTGCTCGGGTTGAGCCGCGATCTTCTGGCCCACCTCTCCGGCCGGATCGAGCCGAAACTCGCGGTCAAGCCGGGGAAAATGCGTGAGCATCGCGCCGTCGGTGCGTCCCATCGCGAAGAAGCTGCCGGGATCCGATCCAATTCTGGCGTAAAAGCTCTCGAAATATTCCGGCAGGACCGAGGCCTGGATCACGCCGATGAAGCTGCCGTCGTCGGAGTCACGGCGGCGGCTGACCCCGAAGAAGCGGGCGCCCCGATAGGGTGGCCGTGGCGTCAGGGTCGTGCCGATGAAAGTGCCGATGCCATGGTCGATATGGGCGTAGAAGTAATCGCGATCCGCAAAGCCGAGGTCCGGCGGCGGCGAGGCAAGGCTGTTGACCAGCGCTTTTCCGTTCGCATCGAAGATCCATGCCGATTTGAGCTGCGGCAGCGCATCGGTCAGGCGCTTCAGGCGGCGATGCAGCGCCGGTTCGCGCGCGCGGATGATGTCGTCCGGCAAGCCGCGCACGACCTCGTTGAGCTCGGCGATGCTGCGGTCGATGGTCTCGAACACCTTGAGCGCGTGCTCATGAGCGACATCGACCGTGCGCTCGATCTCCCGGTCGGCGATATCCCTGGTGGAGGTGTAGGAGATCGTGGCGGCAACGGCGAAGAGCGCAATCGGCAGCGCCAGGGATGCCGCCATCATCCACTGCAAAAGCCTTAGCGAATTGCGATGCGCGCCCTGCACGGCTCCGGTCCCTGATCGCAAGCTTAACCGAATTTCGCGCCAGGAAGGAAGCAGCTTGTGGGTCCAACCACGGGTTGAAGTCTTGCGAAGCCGCGCGCCTCGCGGGCTGAGAAAGATTCTACTCAAATTGCGCCCGACGGACAGGGCTCTTTCCCAGACCAGCCTGGCTGCGCGGTCAGATATCGTGCTCGTCGCGCAGCGCGCGGGCCGCCTTCTCCCCGATGATGACGCACGGCGCCATCGTGTTCCCGGTGGTGATCCGCGGCATCACCGAACCGTCGGCGATGCGAAGCCGGTCGATGCCGTAGACCTTGAGCTTGCCATCGACCACGGACATCGCATCGCGTCCCATCTTCGCGGAGCATGTCTGGTGCCAGTAGGTCACCGCCGAGTCGCGCACGAAGCGTTCCATCTCGGCGGCGCCGAGAGGACCAGGCATGCTCTCGCGCGCCACCAGCGGCTCGAAGGCGCGGGTATTGCCGAGCGCGCGGCAAACTTCGACGCAGGCGATCGCGGTCTTCACATCGTCAGGATGCGACAGCATGTTGGCTTCGATCCGCGGCCTTGCCAGCGGCTCCGCGTTTCGGAGACTGACCCTGCCTCGGCTCTTCGGCAAAGCGAGGCCGGCAAACATCGTCCAGCCGTGGGCAGGCGCCCGGCCTGCCGTCTCGGGGCTCGGCACCGGGAATTCGACCTGGCAGAACAGCAGGTCGGGAGTCTTGAGCTCGCGATCGGATTTCCAGTAGAGCGTCGCCGCGTTGCCGGTGTTGCGCGGTGCGATCGGCTCGCGATACTCCCAGATGCATCCGAACGATACGTGATCCTGCAGGTTCTGACCGACCCCGGGCAGGTGCTGGACCACGGGAATGCCAAGCGGTCGAAGTTCTGCCTCATCGCCGATGCCGGAACGCATCAGCACGGACGGCGTCTGGATCGCTCCGAGCGCGAGTACGACCTCCCGGGTTGCATGGATCCGCAGGAGCCGGCCGTGACGTACAGCCTCGACGCCGACAGCCCTCCCGCGCTCGAGCAGGATGCGGGAGACCTGCGTACCGGTTAGCAGAGTGAGATTGGGCCGGTCGAGAAATGGATAAGTATAGGCGCGGAAAATGGAGTTGCGCCTGCCATTGCGGACGAGAATGTCTGTGACGGCGCAGCCGCCTTCGCTCTCCATCATTTCACCGTTGGGGCTTTCAAAGGTCGGAATGCCGATCTCCTCCGCGGCGCCGAGCATAGCCAATGCGGCTGGGCCGGGATCGGGTGACGGCTGCACGAAGACGGGGCCGCCGGTGCCGCGATGACGCGGATCAGGCGGGCCTTGCCAGTCCTCAACCTCCCGGAAGATCTTCGAGACTGCGTCATAACCCCAAGATTGATCGCCCGCTTCTTCGGCGAAAAAATCCCAGTCGCTGCGATGACCTCGCGCCCACAGCATCACGTTGATGCTTGACCCGCCGCCGAGAACTTTACCCATCGACATCGGAAGCGCGCGCCCGTTCAAGTGCGGGTTGGGTTCCGCGACAAAACCCCAGTCGGTCGCACTGCCGAGGTTTCCCGGCCATGCCGACGGCTCCATGACGGTCGGCACCTCGTCGCTCCCTCCTGCTTCGATCAGCAGGACTGTCACGGACGGATTTTCAGCAAGGCGTCGAGCGACGACGGAGCCGGAACTGCCGGCGCCGCAAACGATGAGATCGTAGCTGGCGCGAGGATTGTCGCTGAGCCGGCGCTGATTGGCCGCAACGCGTTCAGCAAACTCCGGAAGATCAGAGGGCAGAAGGTTACTCATGGATGCTCCAGGCAAGTGGGCGGTGGGTGAAAGCAAGGTTCCAGATGGACGCCGGTGAGGAGAGTGAAGCGCCGACGGGAACGCCGGGATCGGCGAGCGACCTCACGGACTCCGCCGTTCTCGCTCTTTGGGTTTCGTGGGACGCCTGGCCGAGGCCCGGCTCTTCTCGAGCATCGACGACTCCAGGGCTTGGCTGGGAGGGCTCGAACCCGGGCGCGGTCGGAACGGTTGGCCTTTGGCAGTTCGCATCAGCCAAGCAGTGCGAAGCCAACCTATCAGATTTATCAAATCTATCATAATCATCATATTTATCAAAATAGGACCTTCCGCCCCTTGTCAACAGAAGGGAGAGCACGACATTGTGAGGCTTGGGATGAGCCGGCCGGCGCGCGGTCGGGGGCAAAGATGGATGGTATGGCCAAGGAAATTCTGACGACGGCGGAGGCTGCCAAGATACTGGGCGTCTCGGTCCGCACGGCTCAGCTTCTGATCGAAGGCGGATCGATCCCTTCCTGGAAAACCCCGGGAGGCCATCGCCGCGTCTACCGCCGCGACGTTCTCGCCGTGATATCTGGCCCCAGCGAGCCGCCGATGTTTGCTTCCGCGCGGGTGATCGTCATTGCGCGCCCGGAACGCATCGCCGACTACGAAGCGGCTCTGGCGAAGGTGAATTACTGTATCGTCGAGAGTCACACCGACATCTACGCGGCACTGCTTGCGATCGGCGCTCGGCTGCCGGCGGCGATAGTGATCGAAAGTGAGCCATCGGGCGTCAGCAGATTGGCCGTGCTGGAAAGCCTGCGCTCCGATCCAGCTCTCGGACGCACCCAGATCCTGGTCGTCGGCCGCTCGGCCGCAGGACGGCAGATCGGCACGGTCGGGCTCGATACCGCGACGACACGCTTCATCGACGAATTGCCCGAATTACCCCAAGCGATAGAAATCGCGATTCGGGGCACCGTCGAGTCTCCCTTCCCGTTCGAGACGCCGCCTTCGTTTCCCTTCCCGGACAATGAGGGCCAGCGGCTTCTCGCGCTCGAACGCTCCGGCCTCGTTGACACGCCACCGGAGGATGCTTTTGATCGCTTGACCTGGCTGGCGGCGCGCAGCCTCGACGCTCCCGTCGCACTGCTGACGCTGCTCACCCCGACCCGGCAATGGTTCAAGTCGCGCTACGGGCTCGAGCTGGTCGACACGCCGCGCAGCTGGGCGTTCTGCAACTACACCATTCTGCAGAGGGATATCATGGTCGCCGAGAATCTCGCGACCGACCCGCGCTTCGCGGAAAATCCGGCTGTGACGGGGGAACTGGGGTTTCGGTTCTATGCCGGTTGCCCGGTGATCGACCCCGACGGCTTCACGCTGGGTTCACTCTGCGTGATCGACACCCGGCCGCGCACGTTGGACGAAACCCAAAAGCAGATCCTTGCCAATCTCGCCGCGCTCGCCTCGGACGAGATCAAGCTGCGCGCCACGGACCGCCAATTGCGCTGGACGATCGAGCACGGATCGGCAAAAAAAGGCACGGCGGCAGCGTCAACCCAGCCTGCCATCGAGCGCGTCGCGGAGCATCAGCAGAGCACCGCGAGATCGAAAGTGGGTATCACCCAGCGTTGATCAGATCTGGCGCTCGACCATCTTGAGCTTGAGCTCGGCGATGGCTTCCGCCGGGTTCAGCCCCTTCGGGCACGCCTTGGCGCAGTTCATGATGGTGTGGCAGCGGTAGAGGCGGAACGGGTCCTCGAGATTGTCGAGCCGCTCGCCGGTTGCCTCGTCGCGGGAATCGGAGACCCAGCGGTTGGCCTGGAGCAGCGCGGCGGGCCCGAGATAGCGCTCGCTGTTCCACCAATAGCTCGGGCACGAGGTCGAGCAGCAGGCGCAGAGGATGCACTCATAGAGGCCATCGAGCTTCTCGCGGTCCTGGTGGCTCTGGCGCCATTCCTTCTGCGGCGTCGGCGAGGTCGTCTTCAGCCAGGGCTCGATCGACGCATACTGGGCGTAGAAGTTGGTGAGGTCGGGGACGAGGTCCTTCACCACCGGCTGGTGCGGCAGCGGATTGATCTTCACTGCGCCGTCCTTGACGTCGTGCATCGAGCGGGTGCAGGCCAGCGTGTTCTGGCCGTCGATGTTCATGGCGCAGGAGCCGCAGACGCCTTCGCGGCAGGAGCGGCGGAAGGTCAGCGACGGGTCGATGTGGTTCTTGATCCAGATCAGGCCGTCCAGCACCATCGGACCGCAATCATTGGTGTCGACGTAATAGGTGTCGACGCTGGGATTTTTGCCGTCGTCCGGATTCCAGCGATAGACCTTGAACTCGCGGAGCTCGGTCGCGCCCGCGGGCTTCGGCCAGGTCTTGCCGCCCGATATCTTGGAGTTCTTCGGAAGTGCGAATTCAACCATTGCTCTAACCTTTCGTCATTCCGGGCTGGTCGGACCAGGCCCGGAATCTCGAGATTCCGGGCCTGATGCTTCGCATCGCCCCGGAATGACGGCTACTGTTCGATCAATACACGCGCGCCTTCGGCGGGATGTACTGCACGTCGTTGGTCATGGTGTAGTCGTGAACCGGGCGGTACTCGATCCTGACCTTGCCGGTGTCGTCCAGCCAGGCCAGCGTGTGCTTCATCCAGTTCTTGTCGTCGCGCTCGGAGAAGTCCTCGCGCGCATGGGCGCCGCGGCTCTCGGTGCGGTTGGCGGCCGAGTTCATCGTCACCACCGCCTGCGAGATCAGATTGTCGAACTCCAGCGTCTCGACGAGGTCCGAATTCCACACCAGCGAGCGGTCGGATACGGCGATGTCGCTGATGCCGCTGTGGACCTTCTGGATCAGGTTCTGGCCTTCGCTCAGCACCTCGCCGGTGCGGAACACCGCGCAATTGTTCTGCATCACGTGCTGCATGCCCTCGCGAAGCTTCGCGGTGGGTGTGCCGCCTGAGGCGTAACGGAAATGGTCGAGGCGGCCGAGCGCCATCTCGGCCGAGTTCGCCGGCAGCTCGGGCTGCTTGCCGTTGGGCGTGAGCTTCTCGGCGAGACGGAGCGCGGCGGCGCGGCCGAACACGACGAGGTCGATCAGCGAGTTGGAGCCGAGGCGGTTGGCGCCGTGCACGGAGACGCAGGCGGCTTCGCCGATCGCCATCAGGCCGGGGATCACCGCGTTGTCGTCGCCGTCCTTCTTGGTCAGGACTTCGCCGTGATAGTTCGTGGGAATGCCGCCCATGTTGTAGTGCACCGTCGGCACGATCGGGATCGGCTCGCGCGTCACGTCGACATTGGCGAAGATCTTTGCCGATTCGGAGATGCCCGGCAGGCGCTCGGCCAGCACGGCGGGATCGAGATGGTCGAGATGCAGGAAGATGTGATCCTTCTTCTTGCCGACGCCGCGTCCCTCGCGGATCTCGATCGTCATCGCGCGCGAGACCACGTCGCGCGAGGCAAGGTCCTTCGCCGACGGCGCATAGCGCTCCATGAAGCGCTCGCCCTCGGAGTTGACGAGATAGCCGCCTTCGCCGCGCGCGCCTTCGGTGACGAGGCAGCCCGAGCCGTAGATGCCGGTCGGGTGGAACTGCACGAACTCCATGTCCTGCAGCGGCAGGCCGGCGCGCAGAACCATGCCGCCGCCGTCGCCGGTGCAGGTGTGCGCCGAGGTGCAGGAGGCGTAGGCGCGGCCATAGCCGCCGGTCGCGAGGATCACGGTCTGGGCGCGGAAGCGGTGCAGCGTGCCGTCGTCGAGCTTGATCGCGATGACGCCGCGGCAGGTGCCCTGGTCGTCCATGATCAGGTCGATGGCGAAGAATTCGATGAAGAACTCGGCCGCGTGGCGCAGCGACTGGCCGTACATGGTGTGCAGCATCGCGTGGCCGGTGCGGTCGGCGGCGGCGCAGGTGCGCTGCGCCTGGCCTTTGCCGTAGTCCAGGGTCATGCCGCCGAACGGGCGCTGGTAGATCTTGCCGTCCTCGGTGCGCGAGAACGGCACACCCCAATGCTCGAGCTCGTAGACCGCCTCGGGCGCGTTGCGCACCATGTATTCGATCGCGTCCTGGTCGCCCAGCCAGTCCGACCCCTTCACGGTGTCGTACATGTGCCAGCGCCAGTCGTCCTTGTGCATGTTGCCGAGCGAGGCGGAGATGCCGCCCTGTGCCGCGACCGTATGCGAGCGGGTCGGAAACACTTTTGTGATGCAGGCGGTGCGAAGTCCGGCCTCGCTGCAGCCGACCACCGCGCGCAGGCCGGCGCCGCCGGCGCCGACCACGACGACGTCGTAGGTGTGGTCTTCGATCGGATAGGCTTTGCCGTTGGTGGCGGGAGCGCCGTTGCCCGTGCCATTCGTTGTGGCGGCCATGGGTTACACTCCGGAAGAAAGTTTCAGGATCGCATAGGTCGAGGCGAGCGCGACGGCGATCGAGAAGAAGTTGTTGAGCATGATCGCGGTGAGCTTCAGCTTCTCGTTATGGACGTAGTCCTCGATCACCACCTGCATCCCGATCTTCATGTGCCAGGCGCTGGCGAGGATGAAGAGGAGCAGGATCACCGCGACAGGAATGGAGCTCAGAGTCTGTGCAGCGTAGACCTGGTTGCGGCCGAGCAGCATGATGATGATCACCAGCGCCGGGATCATCAGCAGCGTCATGGCGACGCCGGTGATGCGCTGGCGCCAGAAATCGGACGTGCCGGAGTGCGCGGCGCCGAGATTGCGGACGCGGCCGAGCGGGGTTCGCATCGAGGGACGCTTCGGAGAGCCGTGGGATTCGTCAAAGCTCATCGGCCGCCTCCGTTCGCATAGGCGATGATCCAGATCAGCACCGTCAGCGCGATGCCGCCGATCAGGGCGCCCCAGGTCAGCGCTTCGCGCTCATTGGCCTTGAAGCCGTAGCCGAGATCCCAGACGAAATGCCGGATGCCGCTGAGCATATGGTGCATCAAGGCCCAGGTGTAGCCGAACACGATCAGCCGCCCGATGATGCTGCCGGCGAAGGCTTGGACGTGCGCGTAAGCGGCCGGGCCGGAGGCGGCAGCAACCAGCCACCAGACCAGCAGCAGGGTTCCGACATAGAGGGCGATACCGGTGGCGCGATGGATGATGGACAGGGCCATCGTCAGCGTCCAGCGGTACACTTGCACGTGTGGAGAAAGCGGTCGTTCGATCCGTGCGGACATGGGCTTTTGATGTTGTATGGCGGCCCAGCAGGGGGCGCGCGGGGATCGGAAAGGTTGGCTCTATTTACGGAGTCGATTTCGCCGGCGCAATCACCAAATCGCCATAAATCGAATTTGGGTTCAGCTCTATGGCCTTGATGAAACAAGGCCAATCACGGTCTTGGTATACCAGGAAGTCAGTCCGTGAACGAAGCTAAGAATATATATTCATCTCTTGAGTAGCCGCGCGAGGCGCATTGAAATCACTATTGGAACGCCTCTAACCGCCGACTTGCCATCGGCGGCTCATGCTGGTCAGCCCATCGGCGCAGTTGCCGCTCATTCCCTGGGACGGAATCACGGGCGCAGCTCAACGGCGCAATGCGCGCGAACGGCCGATATGCGCGGCCCGCATTCCACCCCAGCCGGGCTGCGCCGGCGTCGACCAGACCAGGCTGATCGCCTACAGCTTTGCTCGCAGCCAGTCCCGAGCCGATGCTTCGGAGGAGCTGCGCCAGTCGGCGGGCAGGTTCGGGGTGATTGCGGGTCTTGATATCAAGGAAATCGTCGAGCTCGCGCTGCTGCTGATCGCAACCGGTGCGCTCTCGGGATTTCTGGCCGGCGTGTTCGGCATCGGCGGCGGCGCGATCCTCGTGCCGGTGTTCTATGAGTGCTTCCGCATCGCCGGCGTGCCGCTCGAGGTCCGGATGCCGCTGTGCGTCGGCACCTCACTCGCCGTGATCATCCCGACCTCGATCCGCTCGTTCCAGGCACATTACAGGCGCGGGGCGGTCGACATGACGATCCTGCGCGTCTGGTGTCTGCCGATCGTGATCGGCGTCCTCGCCGGCAGCGTGATCGCGCGCTTTGCGCCGGAGCGGCTGTTCAAGATCGTGTTCGTGGCCGTCGCCTGGTCAGCCGCGGTCCGGCTGATCTTCGCGCGTGAGACCTGGACGCTCGGTGACGATCTGCCGAAGGGCCCATTGATGCGCGTCTACGGTTTCTGCGTCGGCATCTTGTCGACCTTGATGGGCATCGGAGGTGGCCTGTTCTCGAACCTGCTGATGACCTTCTATAGCCGTCCGATCCATCAGGCCGTCGCGACCTCGTCGGCGCTCGCGGTGCTGATCTCGATTCCCGGCGCGCTCGGCTACATCTATGCCGGCTGGCCGGCGGCGGCGAACTATCCGGCCGTCGCCGCGCTGCAAGTCCCGTTCGCGCTCGGCTACGTCTCGCTGATCGGTGCCGTGCTGGTGATGCCGATGAGTCTTGTGACAGCACCGCTCGGCGTGAGAGCCGCGCATGCGATGTCGAAGCGGACGCTGGAGGCCGCGTTCGGGTGCTATTTGTTTATCGTCGGCAGCCGGTTCGTGATGAGTTTGTTGGGCGGGCAGTGAGTGCTTAAGGCCGAGCGCTCGCCTCATGTTCCGCTGTCATCGCCCGACTTGATCGGGCGATCCAGTATTCCAGAGACAGCATTGATTGGACCGAGAGGCCGCGGCGTACTGGATGCCCCGGTCCCGGCTCCGCCAAGGCTACGCCGAGGCCCACGGAGTTGCTCGGCGCGCCGAAGCGTCAGCGAAGACGGCAAGCCGGGGCATGACAGCGCGCTATGTGGATGCTCTCCGCTGCAACGACTGCGACGAGCACCTCACTTCTTCGCGTAGATATCCTTGTACGTATCGCGCAGCACGTTCTTCTGCACCTTGCCCATGGTGTTGCGCGGCAGCTCGTCGACGACGAAGACGCGCTTGGGCATCTTGAACTTGGCGAGCCGGCCGTCGAGCGCCTTGAGAACCGAGGCTTCGCTGACATCGGCGCCCTTGTTGCAGACCAGCACCGCCGTGACACCCTCGCCGAAATCGGCATGCGGCACCCCGATCACGGCGGACTCGACCACACCAGGCATGGCGTCGATCTCGCTCTCGATCTCCTTCGGGTACACATTGAAGCCGCCGGAGATCACGAGATCCTTGCCGCGGCCGAGGATGTGGACGTAGCCCTTGGCGTCGATCTTGCCGAGGTCGCCGGTGATGAAGAATCCGTCGGGCCGGAATTCGGCCTTGGTCTTCTCCGGCATGCGCCAGTAACCCCTGAACACGTTCGGGCCCTTCACCTCGATCATGCCGATCTCCTCGCGCGGCAATTCCTTGCCGGTCTCGGGATCGGTGACGCGCACCGAAACGCCGGGAAGGGGAAAACCGACCGCGCCGGGCACACGCTCGCCGTCATAGGGGTTCGACGTGTTCATGTTGGTTTCGGTCATGCCGTAGCGCTCGAGGACCGCATGTCCGGTGCGTGCCGACCATTCGCGGTGGGTGTCGGCGAGCAGCGGCGCCGAGCCCGAGATGAACAGCCGCATGTGCTTTGTGGTGTCGCGGGAGAGCGCGGGATTTTGCAGGAGCCGCGTGTAGAAGGTCGGCACGCCCATCAGCACCGTCGCGCGCGCCATCAGCTTGATGATCAGATCCGGATCGAGCTTCGGCAGGAAGATCATCGAGGCGCGTGCGAACAGCGTCACGTTGGTCGCCACGAACAGGCCGTGCGTATGATAGATCGGCAGCGCGTGGATCAGCACGTCCTTGTCGGTGAAGCGCCAGTAGTCGACGAGGCTCAGCGAGTTCGATGCGAGATTGTCGTGCGTCAGCATCGCTCCCTTGGAGCGGCCCGTCGTGCCCGAGGTGTAGAGGATCGCGGCGAGATCGTCGTTTTCGCGCGGCACCGTGGCGAACTCGCTGCTCGCCTTGTCGGCGGCGTCCGTCAGCGAGCCCTTGCCGTCGGGCCCGAGCGTCTCGACCTTGGCCTTCACCTTGGCGGCAGCGGGGGCGAGGCCTTCCGCCTTGGCGGGATCGCAGACCACGAGCGACGGCTCGGCATCGCCGATGAAGTAGTCGAGCTCGTTTAGCGTATAGGCGGTGTTGAGCGGCAGATAGACCGCGCCGGCCCGCACCGTGCCGAGATAGAGCACGATGTTGGCGACCGACTTTTCCACCTGCACCGCGACGCGGTCGCCCGGCTTCACGCCGCGGGCGACCAGCACGTTCGCCATCTTCCCCGCGCGCGCGATCAGATCGCCATAGCTGATATGGGCGCCGTCATGCGTCTCGATCGCGAGCCGCTTGGGATCGTCCAGACCATCGAACAGGCGGGAAAACAGGTTGGCGTCGGCAGCTTGGTTCATGCAACATTCCTCGCCGGCAGTGGCCGGTCAAAACCGAGGGCTGGATTAGCAAAAACCGCCCCGCAGAAGCAACGGAGACAGTTTGCATGTCAAAAAACGGGAAACGCGTGGCCTGGGTCACGGGCGGCGGCAGCGGGATCGGGGAAGCCGGCGCCGAGGCGTTGGCTGCCGACGGCTGGACGGTGGTGGTCTCGGGCCGCCGCAAGGATGCCCTGGATACCGTGGTTGCCAAGATCAGCGGGGCGGGCGGAGCGGCCGAGGCCATTGCGCTCGACGTCTCCAACGCGCCCGAGGCTCAGAAGGCGGCCGATCAGATCGTCGCAAAGCACGGCCGCATCGACCTTCTCGTCAACAACGCCGGCATCAATGTCCCCAAGCGGAGCTGGAAGGACATGGAACTGGAGGGCTGGGACAAGCTGGTCCAGGTCAATCTCAACGGCGTGCTCTATTGCATGCGCGCGGTGCTGCCGACGATGCGCAAGCAGCAGGACGGCTCGATCATCAACGTCTCGTCCTGGGCCGGCCGCCATGTCTCGAAGATGCCGGGTCCGGCCTACACCACGACCAAGCACGCGGTCCTGGCGCTGACTCATTCCTTCAACATGGACGAATGCGTCAACGGCCTGCGCGCCTGCTGTCTGATGCCGGGCGAGGTGGCGACCCCCATCCTGAAGCTGCGCCCGGTGGTGCCGAGCGAGGAGGAGCAGGCGAAGATGCTGCAACCCGAAGACCTCGGCCGCACCATCGCGTTCATCGCCAGCATGCCGCCGCGTGTCTGCATCAACGAGCTCCTGATCAGCCCGACGCACAATCGCGGCTTCATCCAGACGCCGAACAACAGGGATTGAGGCCCACCGCGCGTGCCACACACTCCGCTGTCGTCCCGGGGCGCGACGAAGTCGCGAACCCGGCACCCATAGCCACAGGGAGTGGTTTGGCGAAGACTCGGAGTGACCATCTCGTGCCACGACATCTCCCTGTGGTTGTGGGTCACGGATCTGCGCTTCGCTTGTCCGGGACGAGAGCGGAGTGTGTGGCGCGCTCGCTCACACACGAACATCCACCCCCATAGTTTCACGCATCACAAAGAATTTTTCTCCGAAACCACTTCGCAAACCCTCCCGTAGTTCGGACCAACGACGCGTGACTGCTTCACGTCAAACTGTCGCAGGCGCCGTTGTTGCCCCAACGCAAACGCCGGCCATCGCCGGTCACAATCCAATCGGGAGACTTTCCATGTCGAAGCGCATTGCCTATCTCGCTGCTGCCGCCTTCAGCGCCCTCGCCATCACCGCGACCGTCGTCGCGCCCGTTCGCGCCGAGGAGAAGACCGTCATGGTCGGCGGCGCCGCGATGTTCCCGTCGAAGAACATCGTGCAGAACGCGGTCAACTCGAAGGACCACACCACGCTGGTGGCGGCGGTGAAGGCGGCGGGCCTCGTGCCGACGCTGGAAAGCAAGGGGCCGTTCACGGTGTTCGCGCCGACCAACGCCGCCTTCGGCAAGCTGCCGGCCGGCACCGTCGACAATCTGGTCAAGCCCGAGAACAAGGCGACGCTGACCAAGATTCTCACCTATCACGTCGTGCCGGGCAAGCTCGCGGCCTCCGATCTCACGGACGGCAAGAAGCTGAAGACCGCGGAAGGCGAGGAGCTCACTGTGAAGAAGCAGGATGGAAAAGTCTGGATCGTCGATGCCAAGGGCGGCACCTCGATGGTGACGATCTCCAACGTCAACCAGTCGAACGGCGTGATCCATGTGGTCGATACCGTGCTGATGCCGGCGACGTAACACCGCGCGATCCTGTTTCATCCCCGACAGGATGCTTGAAACGGCGAGCCGGGGGTGCCCCGGCTCGCTTTTTTGTGACCGCGATAAGCTCGCGGCATCGATTCGATGCCGGACAGGGCGTAACGAAAGCGGAAACTTCGGCGTATAATTGCCGTCAGACGATCTTCAGGACGGAACCAGCATGGCGAGCCTCACAGTCACCGACGAGCGGGTCGGGGCCACCCCGGCCAAAGTGATCCAGCCGGCCTGGGTGCGGATCATGCATTGGGTCAACGCGCTTGCCATGATCCTGATGATCCTGTCGGGCTGGCAGATCTACAACGCCTCGCCGCTGTTCGGCTTCAGCTTCCCGCGCGAATATACGCTCGGCGGCTGGCTCGGCGGCGGCCTGCTCTGGCACTTTGCGGCGATGTGGCTGTTGATGATCAACGGCCTCGCCTATCTCGTCACCGGCTTCGTTACCGGCCGCTTCCGCAGGAAGCTGCTGCCGATCACGGCGTCCGGCGTTCTTCAAGACGTCAGGGCGGCGCTGACCTTCAAGCTCGGCCATGACGATCTCACCGTCTACAACTACGTGCAGCGCCTGCTCTATGCCGGCATCATCGTGGTCGGCGTGCTGATCGTGTTGTCGGGACTTGCGATATGGAAGCCGGTACAGCTCTATTACCTCGTCATGCTGTTCGGCGATTATCCGGCCGCGCGCTACGTGCACTTCTTCTGCATGGCCGCGATCTGCGCATTCCTCGTCATCCATGTCTTGCTCGCGCTGCTCGTGCCGAAGAGCCTGCGCGCCATGATCATCGGCCGTTGATTAGGAGTATTGTCATGGCCAAGCGTCCGTTTCTCATCCCCGGCGTCGACAAGCGGCTCCTGATCAGGGACTCGCTCAAGACGATGCCCGATGTCACCCGCCGTCGCTTCATCGCGGGCGGTGCCAGTCTCGGGGCGCTGACGCTGCTCACCGGATGCGACGTGATCGACTCGTCCTCGGCCGAAACCATGCTCGCCAAGGTCTCGAAGTTCAACGACGCCGTGCAGGCCTGGATGTTCAATCCGGATGCGCTGGCGCCGACCTTTCCCGAGAGCGCGATCACGAAGCCGTTTCCGTTCAACGCCTATTACGATCTCGACGACGCGCCCGATATCGACGGCGCCGACTGGAAGCTCGAGGTGCGCGGTCTCGTCGACAACAAGAAGTCATGGACGCTGGACGAGCTCTACAAGCTGCCGCAGGTCACGCAGATCACGCGTCACATCTGCGTCGAGGGCTGGAGCGCGATCGGCAGATGGACCGGTACGCCCATGCGCGACTTCCTCAGGCTGATCGGCGCCGACACGCGCGCCAAATATGTCTGGTTCCAGTGCGCCGACAAGGACGGCTACAATTCACCGCTCGACATGCGCTCCGCGCTGCACCCGCAGACGCAGATGACGTTCAAATACGCGAACGAGATTTTGCCGCGTGCCTACGGTTTCCCGATGAAGATCCGCGTGCCGACGAAGCTCGGCTTCAAGAATCCGAAATACGTGGTCTCGATGGAAGTCACCAACGACTACAAGGGCGGCTATTGGGAAGACCAGGGATACAATTCGTTCAGCGGGAGCTGATTGGGGCAGTCATTCCGGGGCTCGCGAAGCGAGAACCCGGAATCTCGCGCCGCGATCTCTGGATTCCGGGTTCGCGCTACGCGCGCCCCGGAATGACGGCTAAGACTTAAGCCCCACCTTCCGCTGGCACAGCGCCGCGACCGCGCCCAGCGCCAGCAGCGCCGCCGACACATTCAGCGCGTAGCTCAGGCTCCCCAGCGCATCCGTGATCGCGCCGACCACGATCGGCCCGAGCGTCTGGCCGACGCCGAACGAGATCGTCATCGCGGCGATCGCGGTCGGCCACACCTCGGGTGGATAGTTGAAGCGCACGAAGGCGGTGGTCGAGCCGACCACGGCGAAGAAGGCGACGCCAAACACGACCGCCGACACCGCGAGCCAGGCCGGCGAATGCCCGAGCATCGGCAAGGCCGCGCCTAACGCGTTGGTGCCGAGGATGATCGCGGTGGCGAGCCCGCCGCGGTCCAGCGCCAGCACGCCACGCCAGGCCCAGGGCGTGACGAAGGCGCTCAGCCCGATCAGGCTCCAGAACGCCGCCTGCGCCGCGGCCCCGCCGCCGCCGTCGCGCACATAGGCGATCATGAAGGTCATGTAGGCGATGTAGCCGGCGCCGAACAGGAAGTAGCCGGCGAGGTAGATCAGCACGGGGAGGATCGCGAACGACGCGTGGCTGCCTTCCGAGAAGCGGACGCTGCTCTCGATGCGGATCAGGAACAGCGGGATCGTCATCGCGACGGACAGCAGCGTCAGCGCCCACCACACGATCCACCACGAGCCCGGCCCGAAATATTGCAGCGTGAACGGAGCGATCAGCCCCGAGGCGAGAATGCCGATGCCGGGCCCGGCGTAGAACAGGCTCAGCAGGAAATTGGCCCGCTCCGGGCGCGACTGGGCAATGGTCGCAGCCAGCGCGCCGCCGGCGACGAAGCCGACCGCCGCGCCCAGGCCCAGCACGAGACGGGCAAGGCTCAGCGCAACGAAATTGCCCGATAGCGCGCAGGTCGCGAGCGCGGCGACGCAGGCCAGGGTCCCGCCGCGGATCGCCGCGGACCAGCCGATGCGCTGGATCAGCCGGGACGCCACCAGCGCGCCCACGAGATAGCCGACGGCGTTGATCGTGTTCATGAAACCGGCGGCCGAGTAGGACCAGCCGAGGTCCTCCCGCATGTCGGGCAGCACCAGCGCATAGGCAAAGCGGCCGATGCCGAGCCCGACCGTCGCAGCCAGCGACAGGGTCAGGATCAGCCGCGCAAGATGCGGGTTGGGCGAGGGGCTGTCAGGGGCGTGCAAGGGGTACTCCGGCGCCCGCACTGTGGCAGGCCCTGCCTGTCTTGCACAGCGGCGAGGCGGCAATGGTGTCTTGCCAAGCGCGCAACGCCGCTCTAGCACTCCGGCCGAAATTCACGAGATGCCGTCATGCCCGGCCTTGTGCCGGGCATCCACGTTCTTCGCGCCGCAAGCCAGGACGTGGATGGCCGGGACAAGCCCGGCCATGACGAAACGGAGGAAGAACGACCATGGCGACCCACAAACTCCTGCTGCTCCCCGGCGACGGTATCGGCCCCGAGGTGATGGGCGAGGTGAAGCGGCTGATCGACTGGCTCAATGCGGCCGGGATCGCCAGGTTCGAGACCGACACCGGCCTCGTCGGCGGCTCCGCCTATGACGCCCACAAGGTCTCGATCTCCGAAGGCGACATGGCCAAGGCAAAAGACGCCGACGCCGTGATCTTCGGCGCGGTCGGCGGCCCGAAATGGGATGCGGTTCCGTACGAGGTGCGCCCCGAAGCCGGTCTGCTCCGCCTGCGCAAGGATCTCGCTCTGTTCGCCAACCTGCGTCCCGCCGTGTGCTACCCGGCGCTGGCCGATGCCTCCAGCCTGAAGCGCGAGGCGGTCGAGGGGCTCGACATCATGATCGTGCGCGAGCTCACCGGCGGCGTCTATTTCGGCGAGCCCAAGACCATCACCGATCTCGGCAACGGCCAGAAGCGCGCCATCGATACCCAAGTCTACGATACCTATGAGATCGAGCGCATCGGCCGCGTCGCCTTCGAGCTTGCCAGGAAGCGCAAGAACAAGGTGACGTCGATGGAGAAGCGCAATGTCATGAAGTCGGGCGTGCTCTGGAACGAGGTCATGACCCAGGTCCACAAGCGCGAATATCCCGATGTCACGCTCGAGCATCAGCTCGCCGATTCCGGCGGCATGATGCTGGTGAAATGGCCGAAGCAGTTCGACGTCATCGTCACCGACAACCTGTTCGGCGACATGCTGTCCGACATCGCGGCGATGCTGACGGGATCGCTCGGCATGCTGCCCTCGGCCTCGCTCGGCGAGGTGGATGTGAAGAGCAAGAAGCGCAAGGCGCTGTACGAGCCGGTGCACGGCTCGGCCCCTGACATCGCGGGCAAGGGCCTCGCCAATCCCATTGCGATGATCTCGTCCTTCGGGATGGCGCTGCGCTATTCCTTCGACATGGGCGATCTCGCCGACAAGGTCGATGCCGCGATCGCCGCGGTGCTCGCCAGTGGCCTGCGCACCGCCGACATCAAGTCGGAAGGCACCACGTCCGCCTCGACCACGCAGATGGGCGAAGCGATCCTGAAGGAATTGCAGAAGCTGCACGCCTGACGGCAAGCACCGCAATCGCAGGGTGGGCAAAGCATGGCGTGCCCACCACTTCCATAGCCATTGCCGGAAGATGGTGGGCTCGGCGCAAGCGCCTTTGCCAACCCTACGGCACCTGCTCTCGGAGCCTGCCTCATGGATGCCTCTTCCCGACCCAAGATCGCGGAAACCATCGTCCATGAAACGGTGCGCCTGCGCGAGGCGCAGATCGGGCGCCGTTGCGAGGTGCTCGCCAACACGCGCATCGAATATGCCTCGCTCGGCGACTACTCCTATCTGGGCGAGAATTGCGACGTCGCCGACGCGGTGATCGGCAAGTTCACGGCCATCGCCAACTCGGTGCGGATCGGCGCGCCCAATCATCCGATGGGCCGCCCATCCCAGCATCGCTTCACCTATTGCCCGGAATATTACGATGCGAGCGCGACGCGTGACCGCGACTTCTTCGCGGAGCGCCGCGGCGACCGCGTCGTCGTCGGCAATGACGTCTGGATCGGGCACGCCGCCATCCTGCTGCCGGGCGTGAGCGTCGGCGACGGCGCGGTGATTGCTGCAGGCGCCGTCGTCAGCCGCGATGTCGAGCCCTACACCATCGTCGGCGGCGTTCCCGCGCGTCCCATCCGTAGGCGCTTTGCCGAGTCCGTCGCGGCAAGCCTGCGCCGGATCGCCTGGTGGGATTGGCCGGATGCGCTCATCTTCGAGCGCCTCGGCGATTTCCGCTCCGAGGCGATCGAAGAATTCTGCGGGCGTTACGATCCGGCATTTGCTTCGGCCGCGGAATCGTAGGGCGGCATCGCGAACCAAACAAAAACGGCCGGGCTTGAGCCCGGCCATTTTGATTCGGGTAGCCTGCGTCCGCTCAGTACAGCGGGAAGTTCTGCGGATAACCGCCGACATCGGCTGGCGGCGAGAGCGGCTGCCGGTCGATCGGGCGATTCAGGTTCTCGCGGGCGAAGGACGGATAGCCAACGGCCGGCGGGAAGGCGTAATCGGTGAACTTGCGGTCGCCCGGATTGACCTCGGTGCCGCCGTCCAGCCAGGAGCGCTTGCTCACATAGATGCGGGTGCGGCCCTGCTGATAGACCGCGTTGGGGCCGCTCGGGCCGTAATAGGGGCGGCCGCGCTCGTCATAGTAGCGCTTGGTCTTGGTGTCGGCCGAGGCCGGAGTCGCGAACGCGATGGCAATTGCGGCGCCCGCCGCAAGCAATGTCGCCAGTTTGTTCGCGGCAGAAAATTTCGAGCTCATCACGTCCCCTTCGGGCGGCACGCCGCCAGTCGATTTCATCGCATACTAGCCCGGCGGGGGTGACCGCAACTAGGTCAATTGGGTCACACCAGCGGGGAATAATCGTGCGCACCGGCAAAAGTTGCATGCAAACCAGCCACTTGAGCTTGATGCCGATCAAAGCGCTCCGCGCAATTGCGCGTTCGCGGCGCCGAGCAGCCAGTCCGCCGAGCCCGCGGGGTCGCAGCCGCGGCGCTTCAGCTCCGCATGGGCGAACAATTCCGCCAGCCTGGGCTCGTTGCCCGAGGCCAACAGCGTCAGCCGGTTCAGCGTGCAGGCGATCGCCGCGCGCCGGGCGGGCAGGCTGTCGCCCTGGCAGGAGAAGCCGGAGATCTGGAGCGCCGGCTCCTCACTGCGCTTGAGGTAACCGAGGCAAGCGCCCTCCATTGTGCCGGTTGGCCGGAACAGGGCGACGGGGCCGAATTTGCTGTCGATCAGGCCGGCCTGCTCGAGCGCGATGGCCGTGCCCAAGCCCATCTGGGCGGCGAGATCGGCGGTCGCCGGACGTGTCACGTCGAATTCGGCGCCTTCGCGGTAGATTTCGAGCTCAGCCACGGGCCTGCCCGCGTCATCGGTCCAGCGCAGCACGTCCCTGCGGCCGCCTTCGGGGTGCCTCAGGATGGTATAAGACGCTGTTTTGTCGGAGGAATCGCGTCGGCTGACGGCGAAGGCCGGGTGCGAACGGTCCGCCACGCTCCAGCCCGGTCTCCCGGCCGGCTCGTCGTCGCGCAGATCGGGCAGCTGGCCCAGCGCCGCGAGGGCGAGGATGGCAAACAGGGCGAGCGTCCCCACATAGGCGGTCAGGCGCGCCAGCGTGCCGACGACCTCGTCGGCGAAGGCCAGCAGCGCCAGCTGGATGGCGGTCCGGGTAGGGCTAACGGCCGTGCTGGCCTCAGGCGACTGCATCCACGGCCTTCAGGCATGGTCCCACGTTGTCTTGAGGCCGGTTCTCGCATAGAAGCGCTGCTCTTCCTGTTTAAGCGTCAGCTTCAGGAACGGGCTTTTTCATCGGAGAGTGAACGATGGGTTACAAAGTCGCAGTCGTCGGCGCGACCGGCAATGTCGGACGGGAAATGCTCAACATCCTGGATGAGCGCAAATTCCCCGCGGACGAGGTCGTGGCACTGGCGTCGCGCCGCAGCGTCGGCGTCGAGGTCTCCTATGGCGACCGTACCCTGAAGGTCAAAGCGCTCGAGCATTACGACTTCTCCGACGTCGACATCTGCCTGATGTCGGCGGGCGGCGCGGTGTCGAAGGAATGGTCGCCGAAGATCGGCGCCGCCGGCACGGTCGTGATCGACAATTCCTCGGCCTGGCGCATGGATCCGGATGTGCCGCTGATCGTGCCGGAGGTGAACGCGGCTGCGACCGAAGGCTTCAAGAAGAAGAACATCATCGCCAACCCGAACTGCTCGACCGCGCAGCTCGTGGTCGCGCTCAAGCCGCTGCACGACAAGGCCACGATCAAGCGCGTCGTGGTCTCGACCTATCAATCGGTGTCGGGCGCCGGCAAGGACGCGATGGACGAGCTGTTCTCGCAGACCAAGGCCGTCTACACCAACAGCGAGATCGTCAATAAGAAGTTTCCCGCGCGCATCGCCTTCAACGTCATCCCCCAGATCGACGTCTTCATGGAGGACGGCTACACCAAGGAAGAGTGGAAGATGATGGCGGAGACCAAGAAGATTCTTGACCCCAAGATCAAGCTCTCCGCCACCTGCGTGCGCGTGCCGGTGTTCGTCGGCCATTCCGAGGCCGTCAACATCGAGTTCGAGAATCCGATCAGCGCGGACGAAGCGCGCGAGATCCTGCGCAAGGCGCCGGGCTGCCTCGTCATCGACAAGCAGGAGCCCGGCGGCTACGCCACGCCCTATGAGGCGGCTGGCGAGGACGCGACTTACATCAGCCGCATCCGCGAGGACGCGACGGTGGAGAACGGCCTCGTGCTGTGGTGCGTGTCGGACAACTTACGCAAGGGCGCTGCGCTCAACGCGATCCAGATCGCCGAAGTGCTGATCAACCGCAAGCTGATCACCGCGAAGAAGAAGGCGGCGTGAGAGGTGGCGAATAGGGAGTAGCGATTGGCGAATGGAGTTTCCCATTCGCTGCTCGCCATTCGCTATTCGCGCGCGTTCTTGAATTCCTTCGTCGCCTTGTCCAGTACGAACAGCGATCCCTCCGCGACGCCGAAATAGGCGCCATGCGTCTGCATCTGGCCGCTCTCCACCGCCTTGCGCACGAACGGGAAGGTCATCAGGTTTTCCAGGCTGCGGAACACGGCGGCCTTCTCGATGCGCTCGACGAACTGCGCCATGCTCTCGTGCTCGCGCTGCTCGACCACTTCGCCCGGCTTGATGAACATCTGCATCCATTTGCCGATGAAGTCGCCGGGCGTGAGCGGCTCGATCTTGTCGACGAAGGCGCGGATGCCGCCGCATTGCGCGTGGCCAAGCACCACGATGTGCTTCACCTTCAGCACCGTCACGGCATATTCCAGCGCCGCCGAGACGCCGTGGGCGGTGCCGTCGGGCTGATACACCGGCACGAGGTTGGCGATGTTGCGGACGACGAACAATTCGCCGGGGCCGACGTCGAAGATCACCTCCGGCGAGACGCGGCTGTCGCAGCAGCCGATCACCATCACTTCCGGCGACTGCCCCTTCACCGACAGCTCGCGATAGCGGGTCTGCTCGGTCGGCAGCCGCTGGGTGGCGAAGGCCTTGTAGCCTTCCAGCAAATGCTTCGGGAATGTCATCATACCTATGCCTAATCATAGACCGCTGGGGTGAACAAGCCTTTCGAATGGGCAGGCCAAGTGCTATCGGCTGATGTCAGAAGACAGACGAGGAAGGAACGCTTGCATGACCCGCCCGCGCCGCAGCCATCTGTTCATGCCCGGCTCCAACCCCCGCGCGCTGGAAAAGGCACGCAATCTCGCTGCCGACGGCCTGATCCTCGATCTGGAAGACTCGGTCGCCCCCGAGGCCAAGGCGGCGGCGCGTGACGGCATCGCCGCCGCGATCGCGGCCAGGGGTTTTGGCAAGCGCGAGATTTTGATCCGGACCAACGGCCTCGACAGCCCCTGGTGGGCGGATGACGTCGCGATGGCCGCCAAGGCATCGCCGGACGGCATCCTGGTTCCAAAAGTTTCAAGCGTCGAGGATCTCGACGCCATCGGCCGACGCCTCGCCGAGCTCGGTGCCGCGCCAACCGTGAAGGTCTGGGCCATGATCGAGACCGCGCGCGCGGTGCTGCACGCCGAGGAGCTGGCCGCCGCCGGACGCGATCCATCGAGCCGCCTCTCCGGCTTCGTGTTCGGCCCGAACGATATCTCGCGCGAGACCCGCATCAGGATGCTGCCGGGCCGCGCCGCGATGATCCCGATGATCACCCACTGCATCCTGGCGACGCGCGCCCACGGCCTCGAGATCCTCGACGGCCCCTATAGCGACATCGCCAATTCCGACGGCTTCGCCACCGAATGCGCGCAAGCCCGCGATCTCGGCTTCGACGGCAAGACGCTGATCCACCCCTCGCAGATCGACGCCTGCAACGCGATCTTCACGCCGCCCGAGGAGGAAGTCGCGCGCGCCCGAAAGATCATCGCTGCGTTCGAGCTGCCCGAGAACGCCTCGCGCGGCGCGATCCGTCTCGACGGCGCCATGGTAGAGCGCCTGCACGCCGACATGGCCCGGCGCACCATCGAGATCGCGGACGCGATCGCGGTGATGGGGAAGGGCTGAGGTGTGAACCCAGTTCGCTCTGTCCTCCTCGATCTCGACGGAACGCTGGTTGATTCCCGGCCGGGCATCGTCGCGAGCTGCTCAGCCGCGCTGCGCGTGCTCGGGCACGATCCCGGCAAGGCAAACGATATAGCAATCGGGCCGCCGCTCGAAGACATCTTGCAGACTCTGCTGCAAGCATACGGCGACGACCGGATCGACCAAGCCGTCGCCGCCTATCGTCAGCATTACGGCGAAACCGGCCTGCTCGGGAGTGAGCTCTATCCCGGAATCAGTGATGCGCTTGAGGAGATGCATCGCGCCGGATTGCGGATCTATCTCGCCACATCGAAGCGCGAAGTCTTCGCGCGACGAATTCTGGAGAACTTGAATTTGGCGCCGCACTTCGACGGCATCTATGGCTCGGCGCCCGGCGGCAAGCTGGATCATAAGCCGGAGCTGCTCGCCCACATCCTGTCCGAACAGAATATCTCGGCCCCTCACGGCCTCATGGCTGGCGATCGCCACCACGACATCTCCGGCGCTCACGCGGTCAAGATGCGCAGCCTTGGCGTGCTCTGGGGATATGGCAGTCGGGAGGAACTCCAATCGTCCGGCGCAGACCAATTGGTGGAGCGACCCGCTGATCTCTCGCGCGTGGTCCTATCGATGTCGAGCGGGTAGGCTCGGCCCCTGTCGACGCGGCTCTGCCCGCTGCTAGATGCGGGGTCGTGCAGTCCTCCGGCCGCAATGATCCGCTGCTCGCGCACCTAATGTCAGCGAGTACGTCACGTCGGCCGCCGCGGCGATCGAGGAGCAGGGCGCAGTGACGAACGAGATGTCGACCAGCATGCAACGCGTCGCGGCAGAAGCCGCAGCGATGGCGAGCCGCGCTTGATCAGACCGGTCACGTCCCCGCGCCCATCCCGCGGGTCGATCGGCCAAACCGATCGCACCGCAACGCCGCTGACCCTGTACGGCGGCATCCCTGTGATTTAGATCACACAGTCCAGCTCGTTGCTTCGGTAGATTTGCGTCGTTTGAATACCGCTTCCCGTCCCAATATCGCGAGTGGACGTTCTTATGCTTCGCAAATTATTCTGTGGCTTTGTAATCCTTATCCTCGCCGGCCCCGCGGCCGCTATTGACCGCGTCAAAGGCGACGCGAACCCGGCCATTGCCGCCGCCTCCGAGGCCATCCGGCGAGATCCCAAGGACGCGAATGCGTACTACAACCGGGGCAACGCTTACAGCATCAACGGCGACAATGACCGCGCCGTGGCCGACTACAGCGCGGCTATACGGCTCGATCCGGCGCATGCGAACGCCTACTACAACCGGGGCAACGCCTATAGCAACAAAGGCGACACCGACCGTGCGATAGCGGATTACACGGCGACGATCCGGATCGATCCCGCCTATGCCAACGCGTACTACAACCGAGGCAATGCCTACAGCAACAAGGGCAACATCGATCGGGCCATTGCCGATTATGCCGAAGCGATCCGCCTGCAGCCGACGAATGCAAACGCGTATTTCAACCGCGGCAACGCCTACGGCAACAAGGGTGACACCGATCGTGCCATCGCGGACTACACTGACGCGATACGCGTGGATCCCACCTATGCGAACGCCTATGTCAATCGCGGGCTGGCCTACGAGAGGCGCGGCGACTTCGCCAGGGCAAGAGCCGACTTCAACGCGACGCTCGGACTGACCCGGAGCGCCACAAGATGGGCTCTGGACAAGGCGCGTGAGCGGCTCTCCGCGCTGCCGCCGCCGCGGCCAGCTACGATCTTGGTCGAGAAAGCGGGCGTCCCTCCGGCTGTCATGGCGCCCGGAGTTGCGAACGGTGATCGCCGTATCGCCCTCGTCATCGGCAACTCGGCCTATGAAAACGTCGCCGCACTGCCGAACCCCGTCCGCGACGCAAGCCTCGTCGCTGATGTGCTGAGGCTCACCGGGTTCGAAGCAGTCACTCTGCTGACCGATCTCCGCAAGGATGCGTTGGTGAATGCCTTGCGCGAGTTCGCTGCACGTGCGGAAACGGCGGACTGGGCCGTCGTATACTATGCCGGACACGGCATGGAGGTCGGCGGAGTCAATTATCTCATTCCGACGGACGCGAGGATCGCGGCGGACCGCGAGATCGGATTCGAAGCGGTGCCGGTCGATCAGGTTCTCAATGCGGCGGAGCGCGCCAGGAAGCTGCGTCTCGTCATCCTCGATGCGTGCCGTGACAATCCATTCGCCGCCCAGATGAAACGCACGATGACGGTGGCGTCGCGTTCGGTGTCGCGAGGTCTCGCCCCGGTCGAGCCGGAGGCGGGCACGCTGGTGGTCTATGCCGCCAAGGACGGCGAGACCGCGCTCGACGGTGACGGGATCAACAGTCCGTTCGCGACCGCCTTCGTCAAGAATCTTCCGACGCCGGGCCTCGAAGTCCGCAGGCTGTTCGATTTCGTTCGCGACGACGTCATGGAGGCGACCGGCCGGAGGCAAAAGCCGTTCAGCTACGGCTCGATCTCCGGACGGCAGGATTTCTATTTCGTGGCTGGCAAGTGACTTCCGACGAGGTGCAACTCAGCGCGGCGCGAGGTCGGCGCGATCGAGCGACTCCAGCGTCGAGGCGTTGGCGCAATAGCCGTGATAGTTCTCCGCGGCGGTGCCGTCGGCGAGATCGCGGTCGCACTGTCCCTTGTGACCGCAGAGCGAGCAGGTCCGCTCCATGTCGCGCAGCAGCAGGGGCTGCGCCCGCCCGAGCCGCTCCGCGCTGATGCCGAGCTGCTCTAGCATCTTCGGGAGTTCGTCGGCGGCGTGCCGGCCGTGACGGACCAGCTCTTCGAGATCATCAGGCGCGATCCGGAGATCATTCGCGATCCGGTCGAAATCGGCGCGATCGAGCTGCCGCATCTCGTTCATCTCGCGGCGATGCTTCAGCCAGTTCGCAAAGGACTCGATGAGGTCCTGAACGATGGGATAGGGCTTGCTTGCGGTGCTCATGGAAAGCTCCATTCGGACGTCGGAATTGGAGCGAACTAAGCACAATGGTGCAGGGGCGCGTTGCGCTGGATCAAACTGGAAAGAAGCCACGGCTTCCGCTGCACCTCTCCCGCTTGCGGGAGAGGGCGACGCGAAACGTCGGGTGAGGGCTTTCTCCTGCTGGGGATTCTCCCATTGCGGAAACACCCTCTCCCCGACCCTCTCCCGCAAGCGGGAGAGGGAGCGCACGTCGTCCGCGGCAACTAGCCAAACCGCTCCGCTGCCCAGGCATACAGGCTGCCCGGAATCGGTTTTTCGCCGCCGCGGCCCTTGGGCGAGATGTGCAGGCCGATGATCTCGGGGCTGGTGACGAGGCCGAGATAGCTCGAGGGGTCGAAGAAAAGTTTCGGCTCGGCATGCACGGCATAGAACGACTGCTTCGGGAGTGCGTTCTGCAATTCACCGGTGCGGCGCGCGAGCGCGGTCAGCGCGGCAGGGCCGTAGATCGCGACGCGAATATCCGAGAGGCGGCTCGAGGCGCCGCGCAGGCGGCGCATGATGAATGTGATGCGGTGGCGCAGCGACAGCCAGTTCGGCGTCAGCTCCTCCTGCTCCATCAGCTCCTCGAACGCGCGCACGATGCCGTGCCCGGGTGGAAGATAGATCACGGAATTGCCGAGCTGGCGCCGCCGCTCCCAGGCGAAGTAGGGCTTTGCCGGATCGATCTCGATGGGCTTCAGGAGCAGCACGTCGGCATCGAGCCAGAGGCCGAGATTCTTCGCCATCAGCTTCATGCGGAAGAAGTCGCTGAACTGCAGCGTGGTCCAGTCGCGCCAGCTGCCGTCCGGCTGCGGCGGCCGCAGCCGTTCCGAGAAGGCGTGCGGCAGGATCGCCTCGGCCTCGGCATTCTCGACGCCAGCCGGAAGGCCGGGAATGGGATCAAAGCTGTAGACCGTGATCTTGTGGCCGGCAGCGAGCTGCGAGCGCAGACAGGTCTGGCGCAGCGCATCCATCGGGCCATGCCAGAAGGTGACGATCTCGGGGAGCATGAGGAAAAGCTATACGGGATAACCGGAGCAAAGAAAAAGCCCCGGCGCGGATGGCGCACCGGGGCTCGAACGAGAATCTGAAGTCAGGCCCAGGCGCGTTCGCGCTTGAGCTTCTCCTCGTAGCTGTCGATCGAGGCCTTCTTCTCCATGGTGAGACCGATGTCGTCGAGACCGTTGATCAGGCAGTGCTTGCGGAACGGATCGATCTCGAACTTGACCTTGCCGCCGTCGGGGCCGCGGATCTCCTGGTTCGGCAGGTCGATCGTCAGCGTCGCGTTGGCGCCGCGCTCGGCATCGTCGAACAGCTTGTCGAGGTCTTCCTGCGAGACGCGGATCGGCAGAATGCCGTTCTTGAAGCAGTTGTTGTAGAAGATGTCGCCGAACGAGGTCGAGATCACGCAGCGGATTCCGAAATCGAGCAGCGCCCAGGGCGCGTGCTCGCGGCTCGAGCCGCAGCCGAAATTGTCGCCGGCGACCAGAATCTTGGCGTTGCGATAGGCGGGCTGGTTGAGAACGAAGTCCGGGTTCTCGCTGCCGTCGTCCTTGTAGCGCTGCTCGGAGAAGAGCCCCTTGCCAAGGCCGGTGCGCTTGATGGTCTTGAGATACTGCTTCGGAATGATCATGTCGGTGTCGACATTGATGATCTTCAGCGGCGCCGCGACGCCTTCCAGCGAGGTGAACTTGTCCATGGTTGCGCTTTCCCGGATGGGTCTAGAGGAACGGGTATTTATCGCGATCGGGGCGGGAATCCTAGGCCGAATTCGGCGGGGCTGCCTTACCTCTCCCGCTTGCGATTGAGCCGGGGTTGGTGCGGCATCGGGACTTCACCTCTCCCGCTGCGCTTGCGGGAGAGGTCGCGCCGGAGGTGCGGGTGAGGGTTCTCTCCTCTGGGGGATTGTCCCGTTGCGGAAACACCCTCTCCCCAACCCTCCCCCGCAAGCGGGGGAGGGGGCGCACCGCCGCTGCGGCGACGCTTCCTACTCCGCCCGTGCCTCGATCGCCGCCATATCGTCGTCGGAGAGGCCGAAATGGTGGCCGATCTCGTGGATCAGGACGTGGCGGACGATATGGCCGAGGCTTTCGTCGTGCTCGGCCCAGTAGTCCAGGATCGGCCGGCGGTAGAGCCAGACCATGTTGGGCAGCCGCGCCACGTCGCCAAGACTCTGCTGGGGCAGGCCGACGCCCTGGAACAGGCCGAGCAGGTCGAACTCGCTCTCGCACCCCATCTCGTCCAGGACCTCCTCGGTCGGGAAGTCGTCGACGCGGACGATCACGCCCTCGCAGAGCTTGCGAAACGACGCCGGCAGGCGCTCGAATACCTCGTGAGCCATCGCTTCCATCTCGGCCAGCGAGGGCGCTTTCAATTCCGTCCACATGGGCTTCTTCTAGTGCGTTTTCGAGCGAAGTGGATACCGGTTTCGCGTGAAGAGGACGCGTCAAAATGGAATCCAGAGCCCTTTCCGATTCCCATCGGAACGGCTCCGGCGCGGGTTCCGCGGCGATGCATCTGGCTTTATAAGCGCGGCGAGGTTGACGGACGCCGCCAAAACGGGGAGCGTGGGGCCGTCATGGGACGTTTCAGGTGGGCGGAAAAATGCGAGCGAAAACAGCGCTGACTCTACTGTGCATGGGGTTGTTTTCGCAGTTTTGCGTCGGCGCGGAAGCCCAGACCGCCAGCCCCGGGATCCGCCTCGCCCAGGCGGTTCCGCCTGACGACATTCCCCCGCCGCGCAAGCGGCCCCCGGCGCGCTTGCGCGTCACGCCCTATTACAGCCCGGACGGTGTCTATCCCCGCTACAATCCGGGTCCCGACGCAGTCCGCGTGTGCAACGCCACCTATGTGCAGGAGTACCGGCCGAGCGGCACCGTGATCGTGCCGCGTGTGAGCTGCTACTGGCGCCGGGGCTGACCGGTTCAATGCCCGCGCCAGCGAACAGCGCGGTGGCCTCGTGGGGTCCGTGATGGCGAGATGGATCGCATTGGCCGTTGCCGTCGCGCTTGCCGCCGGCCTGCCTCGCGCGTCCGCTGCGCAAAGGGTGACCATACCGGAGGCCTCGGCGGGGATCGCGGTTTTCGATGTGCGACGACACGCGCGAACCCGTGACATGGTGCGGCCTGCGGCGCGCCGTGATCCACGCTATTACGCGCGGCCCGTCCACTACCGTCCTTATCCTTACGGCGTGCCCGCACCTTTCGTGTTCAGCTACGGGCCCTTCTGGTGATCCGCTAGCCGGGCGCAAATCCCCTGACCAGCAGCACGGTCGCCTGCGCGCCGGCTTTGCGATCACGCGAGATGTCCTCGTACTCGGGCGAGTTCGAGAAGGCGAGGAACGCGGCCTCGTCGGGAAACGACATCATGACAAGCTTGTCATGCGGCCATGTGCCTTCGAGCACGCGCGGATGTTCGTCGGCGGCGAGCAGCCGTCCGTTGTACTTCTTGAACACGTCGAAGAATCGCGCCTGATAGCGGTCATAGGCCGCGCGGTCCGTCATCTTCAATTGTGCAATGGCGTAGACAGTCATCTGCAAAATTCCTCCCGTCGCGGCACTGCGTCGCATCGCGGGACCCAGCGTCGTTCATTCATGGCGCGTTCACATCGCTCTCCTCAGTTTACCCGAGGGAGCGACCGTTATTGAACAGCAATGGTGCGGCCGAGACGTCGCGACGCAGCCCTGCTGTCCGGATTCAGGGAGGATTCCATGCTGAGAATGTTCGGCCTCGGGACGAGCCCGATGCGCTTGCTCGGGCTTGCGGCCGCCGCGACGCTGATGCTGTCGGCCGGCACCGCGCGTCGCGCTGAAGCTCTCACCTTGATCAATCCGGCGACGTCACCCGCAACGAAGGCTGCGGCCGACGATCTCGTCACGCAGGTTCGCCACGGTGGCGGGCATGGTGGACATGGCTTTCACGGCGGCGGTTTCCGCGGAGGCGGCTTCCATGGCGGCGGGCGACATATCGGCGGTTTCCACGGCGGCGGTTTCCGCGGCGGCCATATCGGCGGCTTCCGTGCCGCGCCGGCCTTTCGTCACGGCCATGTCGGCGGCTACCGCTATGGCGGCTTTCGGCATGGCGGCTACCACCGTCACTGGGGCCATCATCGCCCGCACTACGGTTATCGTCATTTCCACCGACGCTATTATGTGGGCGGATACTATCCCTACTACCACTACCCGCGCCGCTGCCGGATCGTCTGGACCTATTACGGCCCGCGCCGCGTCTGCCACTGGCCGCGCTGGCACTATCCGTACCGCTATTGGTGACGTGGGTGAATTGCTGGCTCTGCATTCGTCATGGCCGGGCTTGTCCCGGCCATCCACGTTCTTGGGGCTTGCGCAGAGAGTTCGTGGATGCCCGGGACGAGCCCGGGCATGACGGAGAGGCTGGTTAGAGCCAATCCTTCAGCTTCCAGGATGCAGACTTCCACCGCATCAAATTCTCGAGCTTCCACTGCCTGAACATCACCGGCGGCCAGCGGCTGAGCCTGGAGGTCTCCTCGACCTCCGGCTTGGTGACGACGCGCAAGGGCGTTGCGCGCCGGCGGTGCTGGCGCGTCGCCTCGCTGATCAGATCGACATATTCCGGCTTGTTGGCCATGAGGCGTGTCCTCGCGAACCGTCGCGGGGACGCAATGTGGGCGACGCGGATTAACGGCGGTTTGCCGCGATCGCTACAATTGCAGGAACTGGCTTACCGCCAGTCCCTGACATCGACGAAGTGCCCTGCGATCGCCGCAGCCGCCGCCATCGCCGGCGATACCAGATGCGTGCGGCCCTTGAAGCCCTGGCGGCCCTCGAAGTTGCGGTTCGAGGTCGAGGCGCAGCGCTCTTCCGGCTTCAGCTTGTCCGGGTTCATGGCAAGGCACATCGAGCAGCCCGGCTCGCGCCATTCGAAGCCGGCCTTGATGAAGATCTTGTCCAGACCCTCGGCTTCCGCCTGCTCCTTCACGATGCCGGAGCCCGGCACGACCATGGCGTTGACGTTCGCTGAAACGGTCTTGCCTTCAGCAATCTTCGCTGCCGCACGCAGATCCTCGATGCGGCCGTTGGTGCAGGAGCCGATGAAGACGCGATCGAGCTTGATGTCGGTGATCCTGGTCCCCGCGGTCAGGCCCATGTATTTCAGCGCGCGATGCTTGGAGATGCGCTTGGCCTCGTCCGCGATCTTGTCGGGATCGGGCACGATGCCGGTCACGGAGATGACGTCTTCAGGCGAGGTGCCCCAGGTCACGATCGGCGGCAGCTTTGCCGCATCGAGGCGCAGCTCGTGGTCGAAATGCGCGCCTTCGTCGGAGCGCAGTGTCTCCCAATAGCGCATCGCCGCATCCCAGGCCGCGCCCTTCGGCGCCTTCGGCCGGTCGCGCAGGAAGTCGTAGGCCTTCTGGTCGGGCGCCACCAGGCCGGCGCGCGCGCCGCCTTCGATCGACATGTTGCAGACCGTCATGCGGCCTTCCATCGAGAGCGCACGGATCGCCTCGCCGGCATATTCCAGCACGTAGCCGGTGCCGCCCGCGGTGCCGATCTCGCCGATGATGGCGAGGATGATGTCCTTGCCCGTCACGCCGTCAGGCAATTTGCCGTCGACGGTGACGCGCATGTTCTTCGCCTTCTTCTGGATCAGCGTCTGCGTCGCCAGCACGTGCTCGACCTCGCTCGTGCCGATGCCGTGCGCGAGCGCGCCGAACGCGCCATGCGTCGAGGTGTGGCTGTCACCGCAGACGATGGTGGTGCCGGGCAGCGTAAATCCCTGCTCGGGGCCGATGACGTGGACGATGCCCTGGCGCCTGTCGAACTCGTTGTAATATTCGACGCCGAATTCCTTGGCGTTCTCGGCCAGCGCCTTGATCTGCTCGATGCTCTCAGGGTCGGGATTCGGCTTGGTGCGGTCGGTGGTCGGAACGTTGTGGTCGACGACGGCGAGCGTCTTCTCGGGCGCATGCACCTTGCGACCCGTTGCGCGCAGGCCTTCGAACGCCTGCGGTGAGGTCACCTCGTGCACCAGGTGGCGGTCGATGTAGAGCAGGCAGGTGCCGTCCTCGGCTTCGTGCACCAGATGGTCGTTCCAGATCTTGTCGTACAATGTGGTCGGCTTGGACATGAGCTTGAGCTCCGGAGAATGTGTGTCAGCGATGAGCGCGGATGGCGCGCGGGCAACAAAATCGTCAGCGCAGCTTTTAGGCTGCGCGCGTAAGCTCTGACGTTGCCGAGGTCGCGAAGCGTCCGAAGAACCGGCCAGGCAGCCGCGAGCGATCGTCGATGACGATGCGTTTGACGGACGAGGGTCTGGTCAGATCTGGAAACATTCTAGAGATATATAGCAGTCCGAATTGGAAGCGCGAGAGCTTTGACGCGCACGGCTGACGCAACAAAAAAGCGCGGAGCCGAGCCCCGCGCTTCTGGAAACTTGCCTGGTGGGGCGAAGCTTACTCGCCGACGGCGGCCTGGCGGTCCTGCTTCTCGACGATGCGGGCCGACTTGCCGCGAAGGTTGCGGAGGTAATAGAGCTTGGCGCGACGCACCTTGCCGCGGCGCACCACCTTGATCGAGTCGATCATCGGCGACATCACCGGGAACACGCGCTCCACGCCTTCGCCGTAGGAGATCTTGCGGACGGTGAAGCTCTCGTTGAGGCCACCGCCGGAACGGCCGATGCAGACACCTTCATAGGCCTGCACGCGGGTGCGGTCGCCTTCGACGACCTTCACGTTGACGATCACGGTGTCGCCGGGGCCGAATTCCGGAATGTCCTTGCCGGCGGACAGCTTGTCGAATTGCTCTTGCTCGAGCTGCTTGATCAGGTTCATGGGTAAATCTCCATCGGCGCGCCCAGCCTTTTCAAACGGGGGCTGCGCGAAATTCGTCTATCCAGCCATTGCGGATGTGGCCGCTCCTATAAGGCAAGCCGGAGCGTTTGTCACCCGTCTGTCTTGCTTTTTGGCGTTTTTTGGCGCCCGGCCCGATTCGGGACGGGGGTCGGCACTTGCGCCCACAAATCCGGCCGCCGGGCCGCCGTCAGGGCCTCCGATTGCGCCCGCCGCCAGCTTGCGACCTTGGCATGGTCGCCCGAGGTCAGGATTTCCGGGATCGGGACCCCCTCGAACAGCTGCGGGCGGGTGTATTGGGGGTATTCGAGCAGCCCGTCCGAAAAGCTCTCTTCGGTTCCCGAGGCCTCCTTGCCCATCACCCCGGGCAGGAGCCGCACACAGGCGTCGATCAGGGCCAGGGCCGCGATCTCACCCCCGGACAGGACGTAGTCGCCGATCGAGACCTCCTCGAGGCCCCGTCCGTCGATCACCCGCTGGTCCACTCCCTCGAACCGCCCGCAGACGATCAGGGGGCCGGGGCCCCTGGCCAACTCCGTGACCCGGGCCTGGGTCAATGGCCGGCCGCGCGGGCTCATCAAGAGGCGCGGCCGCTCCGGGCCGATCTCCGCTGCATCGATGGCGGCGGCCAGAACATCCGCGCGCAGCACCATGCCCGGGCCGCCGCCGGCCGGGGTGTCGTCGACACTGCGGTGGCGGTCGGTGGCTGAGGCGCGGATGTCCCGCGCCTCGAGCTGCCAGAGCCCGCCTGCCAGCGCTCGGCCGGCCAGGCTCACGCCCAGCGGTCCCGGAAACATCTCCGGAAACAGCGTCAGCACCGTCGCGCGCCAGGGTGAGGGGTTGGTCATTGCAGTCAGCTTAGCCAAAAACCACAGCCTGTGGTTATGGGTCCCCACTTTCGCGGGGACGGCCTGGCGAGAGAGCCTCGTCGTCGCGCTCCTCGCCCTCGATTTCCTGCGGCAGCGCGATCACCACGCGCCCGCCGGCGAGATCGACTTCCGGCACCACCGCGTTGGAGAACGGCAGCAGCAGCGTCGGGCCCTTGGGCGGGGCGATCTCGATGATGTCGCCGGCGCCGAAATTCTGGATCGCGACGACGCGGCCGAGCGCCGCGCCGTCCGTGGTGACGGCAGCGAGCCCGATCAGATCGGTGTGATAATATTCGTCCGCGTCGGTCGCGGGCAGCTTGTCGCGCGGAACGTAGAGCTCGATGCCGTTGAGGCGCTCGGCTTCATCACGGGTCGTGACGCCCTTGAACGTCGCGACCAGATGATCTTTCGCCTCGCGCGCCGTTGCGACCTCGAACTGGCGCTTGCCGTCCTTGGACAGCAGCGGGCCGTAGTGCCTGATGGCGAAGGGATCTTCGGTGAAGGTCCACAATTTGACCGCACCGCGCACACCATGCGCGGCGCCGATCCGCGCGACGCAGACCAGCGCCGACATGATCTGGCCTTAGCCCTTCGCGGCGGCTTCGGCCTGCGCCTTGCGCTCCTTGCGCGGCACGGCCTTTTCGGGGTTGTTGCGCGCTTCGCGCTTCTTGACGCCGGCAGCGTCGAGGAAACGCGCCACGCGGTCCGACGGCTGCGCACCCTTGGCGACCCAGGCCTTCACCTTCTCCAGGTCGAGCTTGAGGCGCGCCTCGTTGTCCTTCGGCAGCAGCGGATTGAAATAGCCGAGACGCTCGATGAAGCGGCCGTCGCGCGGAAAGCGCGAGTCGGCAACGACGACGTGATAGACGGGACGCTTCTTGGTACCTGCGCGGGCGAGGCGGATGACGACGGACATTCAGTTCTCCTTCAAAGTACAGTTTGTTCGGTTGATTGGTATTCCGCGTTGCGCGGGACCGGTGCGGTCCCCCGCGACGAATTCCTCATTTCTTCTTGCCCGGAAATCCGCCGAGACCCGGCAGCGTGGGCTTGCCGCTCAGCCCGGTCAGTCCAGGAAGGTTGGGCAGACCTTGGCGAAGCCCAGCCGGCAAATCCTTCGGCAGGTTCGGCAGGCCCTGCCCGCCGCCGCCCTGCATCTTCTCCTGCAGCGCCTTCATCTCTTCCGGAGAGGGAGGCTTCATGCCGCCGCCAAAGCCCATGGCCTGCGCGATGCCGGCGAGTGGGCCGCGCTTGCCCGAGCCCATGGCCTTCATCACGTCGGCCATGTTCCGGTGCATCTTCAGGAGCTTATTCACCTGCTCGACGCTCTGGCCGCTGCCTGCGGCGATGCGCTTCTTGCGGCTCGCTTTCAAGAGGTCCGGATGACGGCGCTCGTCGCGCGTCATGGAATCGATGATCGCGACCTGGCGCTTCAGGATCTTGTCGTCGATGCCGGCCGCCGCGATCTGGTTCTTCATCTTGGAGATGCCGGGCATCATGCCCATCAGCCCGCTGATGCCGCCCATGTTCGTCATCTGCAGCAGCTGCTCGCGCATGTCGTTGAGGTCGAACTGGCCCTTGCGCATGCGCTCGGCCGTGCGCGCGGCCTTTTCGGCGTCGATGTTGGCGGCGGCGCGTTCGACCAGCGACACCACGTCGCCCATGCCGAGGATGCGGCCGGCGATACGATCAGGGTGGAAATCCTCCAGCGCGTCGGTCTTTTCACCGGTGCCGAGCAGCTTGATCGGCTTGCCGGTGACCGCGCGCATCGACAGCGCGGCGCCGCCGCGGCCGTCGCCGTCGACGCGGGTCAGCACGATGCCGGTGAGGCCGACGCGTTGGTCGAAGGCACGGGCGAGGTTCACGGCGTCCTGACCGGTGAGCGAGTCCGCCACCAGCAGCACTTCATGCGGGTTCGCCGCGGCTTTGATCGCGGCCGCCTCGGCCATCATCTCTTCGTCGAGCGTGGTGCGGCCGGCGGTGTCGAGCAGCACGACGTCGTAGCCGCCGAGCTTGCCGGCTTCCAGCGCGCGCTTCGCGATCTGCTGCGGCTGCTGGCCTGCGACGATCGGCAGGGTCGGAATGTCGAGATCGCGGCCGAGCACGGCGAGCTGCTCCATCGCCGCCGGGCGATAGACGTCGAGCGAGGCCATCAGCACCTTGCGCTTGTCGCGCTGGACCAGGCGGCGGGCGAGCTTTGCGGTGGTGGTGGTCTTACCGGAGCCTTGCAGACCGACCATCATGATCGGCACCGGCGGCACGGAATTGACGTCGATGGTCTGACCTTCGGCGCCGAGCGTGTTGATCAGCTCGTCATGGACGATCTTGACCACCATCTGGCCGGGTGTGACCGACTTGACCACGGTGGCGCCGATCGCCTGCTCGCGGACGCGCTCGGTGAAGCTGCGCACCACCTCCAGCGCGACGTCGGCTTCCAGCAGCGCGCGGCGCACCTCGCGCATCGCGGCGTCGACGTCCTTTTCGGTCAGCGCGCCGCGCCCCGTCAGACGATCGAGAATGCCGCCAAGCCGTTCCGACAGATTGTCGAACAATGCCGTTGTCCCTTGTCCTGCTCGCCGAAAAAAGCGATCTTCCAAACACCTTTGCGCCCGAGGGCGCACAGCGCTGTCGGGCGTTGACCTCTGGCCTCCAGGGCCAGTCGGCGGGTCGAAAAGAAAGCCTTTCCGAGAAAGTGGCGGGGTTAAACGCCGCTCCCGCCCAAAAGTCAAGGAAAGTTAGGGTGCCGGGGCGCCCTTGATAAGGCAAGATACTGAAAATGTGACCTTTTTGGCCACGGGTTCCTTTTCTGCCCGCCCGGCCCATATAGCCGGTGATGTCTTACCGCCCGACCATACTTACGAATCCGCCCGTCACCCGACTTTTGGGAGCTGCTCGCGGGCACCGGTGCTCTGGTCGGCGTCCTCGCTCTGGATCTTCCACATGAAAACCCATGACGGCCCCGCCTCCGACCATTTCGACGGCCTGCACTTCTTCGATCCGGACGGGGCGCCGCCGAAATCGCTTCGCGAGGTGCTGCGCTGGCAATTTGGCGGCGGACGGCAGCGCGCGAAATGGCCCGTGTGGGCGCCGAGCCCGCATGCCGACATCCCGCCGGAGCGCGTCGAGGGCGGCAGGGCGCGGCTCTCCTTCGTCGGCCACGCCAGCTGGCTGATCCAGGCCGGCGGCCTCAACATCCTGGTCGATCCGGTCTGGTCGATGCGGGTCGCGCCCGTCGCCTGGGCCGGGCCGAAGCGGCACAACGATCCCGGCATCGCCTTCGAGAAGCTGCCGAAGATCGATGTCGTGCTGGTCTCGCACGGGCACTACGATCATCTGGATATCGCGACGCTGTCGCGGCTCACCAAGAATTTCGCCCCGCGCGTCGTCACCCCGCTCGGCAATGACGTCACGATGCGCGGCGCCGATCCCACCATCAAGGTCGAGGCCTTCGACTGGCACGATCGCGTCGAACTCGGCGGCGGCATCGCCGTGCATCTGGTGCCGACCCGGCACTGGACCGCGCGCAGCCTGTTCGATCGCAACAAGGCGCTGTGGGCGAGCTTCGTGCTGGAGACGCCGGCCGGCAGGATCTACGTCGTCTGCGATTCCGGCTATGGTGACGGCAGGCACTTCCGCCGCGTCGCCGATAGGCACGGGGCACTGCGCCTCGCGATCCTCCCGATCGGCGCCTACGAGCCGCGCTGGTTCATGCGCGACCAGCACATGAACCCGGAAGATGCCGTGAAGGCGCTGCTCGACTGCGGCGCCGAGCAAGCGCTCGGGCACCATCACGGCACGTTCCAGCTGACGGATGAAGCGATCGACGCGCCGGCGAAAGCCTTGGTGGAAGCGCTCGATGCCGCGAAGATTCCGCAGGAAAGATTCGTGGCGATGAAGCCTGGGCAGGTGGTGGAGATTTAGGCTCGCTGCCTCCACGCATACAGCTCGTCGTCCCGGGGCGCGACGAAGTCGTGAGCCCGGGACCCATAGCCACGGGCAGATGTTTGGCGAAGGCTCGGAGTTACCTGTGTCGCGTCATAACCACTCCTCGTGGTTATGGGTCCCCGCTTTCGCGAGGACGACACTGTTGTTGAAGCGGCAGTGTGCCCTCTTGCGGCTCACTGCCCCGGCTTGATCGCCCAGCTCACATTCACCGTTACCGACAGCGTTTCCTCGCCCGGCGCCACCGCGGCCTGCGGTGCTGCGGCCATTGGCGCTGCCATGCGGCCCTTGAAAAGCGGCACCGGGCCGCCGCCCTCGGTGACGCTGAGCGGCGCGCCCAGCGTCACGCCGGTGGCCTTGGCATAGACCTCCGCCTTGCGTCGCGCATCGGCGATCGCCTGCTCGCGCGCATCGTCGAGCAGCTTCGACGCCTGGGTTACCTCGAAGGAGATGTTGCCGATGTCGTTGGCGCCGGCGCTGACCAGTGTGTCGATGACGCCGGCGACCTTGGTCACGTCGCGAATCTTCACGGTGACGCGGTTGCTCGCGCGGAAGCCGACCACGGGCGAGGCGCCGGTGGATTTGTTCTGGCCGTATTGCGGCTGCAGCGACAGGCGCGATGTCTGGTAGTCCTTCTCGGCGATCCCCGCGCCCTTCAGCGCCAGCAGCACCTTGCCCATCGCGGCATTGTTGGCGTCGGAAGCTTCCTTCGCCGTCTTGGCGTCGTTGGCGACGCCGGCATCGATCTGCGCGAGATCTGGGGCCGCGGAAATCGTGGCTTCGCCGCTCACCGAAATGGCGGACGGAAAATCGTCGGCGCGTGCGGGCGCCGTCAGCAGTGCGGTGGCGAATATGGCGGCGAGCAGGGCAGGTTTTTTCATCGGTCTCACTTCAGCGGCACGAAAACGTTGATCACGAGCTTGTCCTCGGCCGTCTTCAGGGGATCGGTGAGGTACTCCTCGATGAAGGTGTCCTTGGCTTCCAGCTTCTTGTCGTCGAGGTGATTGGTGATCGCCTCATAGGTGTTGTCCATGTTGTCGTAGGAGCCGCGATGGACGAATTTCAGGGCCCTGCCCTCCGGCGATTTGCCGATGCTCATGTCCTTGGACAAGTTCTTCGGATCCTGGTCGACCGGGATCTCGGCAAGGAAGGTGAAGCCGGTGTCGTCGGTCGAGGTGTAGACGATCATCGGATTGCCGGCTTGCTTGATGCCCTGCTTGTCCAGCAGCGTGTTCAGTGCCTTGAAGGCGTCGATCAGCGTGTCGAAGGCCGAGTCCCAATTGGCAGTGCCCTTGACCATCACGACCTTCCTGGCTTCGAGCGTGGTCTCGAGGCCGAAGGGATCGGCGGTCTGCACCGGGGCGGGCGTCGCGGCGGCCGCTGGTGGGGCCGTCGGGGCGGGCGACGGTGAGGCGCTGGCCGCCGGCGACGGGCTTGCCGCCGGGGCTGGCGAAGCGCTTGCGGCTGGGGCGGGTGCCGCCGACGGTGCAGGCGAGGGGCTTGCCGACGCGGCCGGTGCCGGGCTGGGTGTCTGTGCCGGAGCCCCGGACAGGCCAATCGACATGGCCGCCGGGATCAGCGCGGCCAGAGCGAGACGACGAAAACCAGTCATTCTATTCTCCCCAAGGCCTGGATTCACCAAGGCCCAAATTCATCAAGGCCTTACCCACCAAGGCCTCAACCTGGCCGCGCGTCCCGGTTCGCGCGAACCGCGCCGTTCTAACACGCGAGCGCCGAATTCGTCCCATGACAGATGCGTCATGGCCGATGTCCTGGCTCGCGGCCGCAAATCACTGGCCAAGCCGGCAAGGATCGCCATATAAGGCAGGCGAAATTCGGGAATTTTCATGAGCGCGCTGGCCAACCACGCATTTGCCAAGATGAACGGCATCGGCAACGAGATCGTCGTTGTCGACATGCGCGATTCCGCAGGCCGGGTGACGCCGGACGATGCGCGGGCGGTGGCGTCTGTGCAAGGCGGCATCGCCTATGACCAGCTCATGGTGCTGCAGAAGCCGCGGCTGGACGGCACCGAAGCCTTCATCCGCATCTACAATCATGACGGCTCCGAGGCCGGGGCCTGCGGCAACGGCATGCGCTGCGTCGTGCGCCGCATCTTCGAGAAGACCGGGCAGACCGCCGCGACCTTCGAAACGGCCGCCGGCCTGCTCAATGCCTGGCAGGGGCCAGCGGCCGATCTCTACACCGTGGACATGGGTGTGCCGAAGTTCGGCTGGCAGGACATTCCGCTGGCGGAAGAGTTTCGCGACACCCGCTACATCGAATTGCAGATCGGACCGATCGACAATCCGATCCTGCATTCGCCCTCCGTGGTGAGCATGGGCAATCCGCATGCGGTGTTCTGGGTCGAGGACGTCAACGCCTATGATCTCGGCCGCTTCGGTCCGCTGCTCGAAAACCATCCGATCTTCCCCGAGCGCGCCAACATCACGCTCGCCCATGTCGTCGATCCCCAGCACATCACGATCCGCACCTGGGAACGCGGTGCGGGCCTGACCAAGGCGTGCGGGTCGGCCGCTTGCGCCACGGCGGTCGCCGCGGCGCGGCTGAAGCGCGCAGAGCGCAAGGTCGAGATCACGCTGCCCGGCGGCAAGCTCGGCATCGAATGGCGCGAGCGCGACGATCACGTGCTGATGACCGGCACGGCGACCTTCGAATATGAGGGCACCTTCGATCCGGCGCTGTTCGCGCCGGCCACGTGATGGGCGTCGAGGTCGTCACCTTTGGCTGCCGCCTCAATGCGTTCGAGGCCGAGGTGATCCGCAGCAAAGCGGAAGACGCAGGCCTTTCAGACACCATCGTCATCAACAGCTGCGCCGTCACCAACGAGGCGGTGGCGCAGGCGCGCCAGTCGATCCGCAAATTGAAGCGCGAGCGGCCCGGTGCGCGCATCGTCGTCACCGGCTGTGCCGCGCAGACGCAAGCTGCGATGTTCGCCGACATGGCCGAGGTCGATCGTGTCGTCGGCAATGACGACAAGCTGCACGGCGATGCGTGGCGCGAGACGCAGGCGGCGTTCGACGTCGGCGCCAGCGAGAAGATCGCCGTCAGTGACATCATGGCTATCAGGGAGATGGCGCCGCATCTCGTCGATGGCTATGCGAGCGGCCTGCCGCGTGTGTTCGTGCAGGTGCAGAACGGCTGCGACCATCGCTGCACCTTCTGCATCATCCCGTTCGGCCGCGGCAATTCGCGCTCGGTGCCGATGGGTGCCGTGGTGGAGCAGGTGCGGACACTGGTCGAGCGGGGTCATGCCGAGATCGTGCTGACTGGCGTCGACCTCACCAGCTACGGCACCGATCTGCCGGGCGCGCCGAAGCTCGGCATGCTGACCAAGCAGATCTTGCGGCACGTGCCGGAGCTGAAGCGCCTGCGCATCTCCTCGATCGATTCGATCGAGGCCGACGACGATCTGCTCGATGCCATCGCCGACGATGCGCGGCTGATGCCGCATCTGCATCTGTCGCTGCAGTCAGGCGACGACATGATCCTGAAGCGCATGAAGCGGCGGCATTCGCGGCAGGATGCGATCGCGTTCTGCGACCAGGTCCGCCGTCTGCGCCCGGACATCGCCTTCGGCGCCGACATCATTGCGGGCTTTCCGACCGAGACGGAGGAGATGTTCTCGCATTCGCTCGACCTCGTCGAGGAATGTGGGCTGACATTCCTGCACGTCTTCCCCTATTCGCCGCGGCCCGGCACCCCGGCCGCGCGGATGCCGCAGGTTGCGGGCGCAGCGATCAAGGACCGTGCGAGGCGGTTGCGTGCAGCCGGTGAAGCCGCACTGCAGAAGCGGCTACAGGCCGAGGTCGGCGCAACGCGCGATGTGCTGATCGAGAGCGCGGGGCAGGGCCGCACGGAGCATTATCTTCCGGTGGCTGTTGCAGGCGAGCGTGTCGGAAGCATCGTGCGGCTTGAGATTACTGCCAGTGATGGCGCGCGTCTGATCGTATAAGCCGCTCGCTCTTCCCCTCTCCCTTGCAGAGTCCTACGACGCCCGCACCTGCCAGAACCGCAGCGTGCGCCGCGCGGCCTCCGTCGTCATTCTCGCAAAATGATCCTGCGCCCTGGCGAGATCGGCCGGCTTCATCGCGCCCGTCGCGTACCGGCTTTCGAGCACGGCGGCTGTCGTCTCCCAGCCGAGCTGCGCGGCCTTGCACGGCACCAGCAGACCGTCCTCGCGCAAGCTCTGCATCAGCGGGCGAATCACCTCGACCGTCGACCCGGATAGCGCCGCAAGGCTCGCCACGGTCTCCTCATAGCGCCGTTGTCTGGCGAAGCCGAGCAGCGCCGCCTCATCAAGCTGGCCGGTCGCCTTGAGGCCTGCGATGGCGCGCTTGGCGCCTTCGAAATCGCGGACACCGGACATCTCGCGCTCGACGCCGATGGTGACGGCTGCGATCGCGCTCTGGATTTCCTCGAACAGATGCGGCGGCGCGCGCGACAACAGGCGGGCGCGCACGGCATCCGTCGCCGAGCGCAGCAATTGGCGGCGCAGATCCGATGGCAAATCGACGCGAACGCCGACGCTGACGGCGAGCTCCGGATCGCTCTCGGCCTGTCCGACGATGATGGCAAATCCGCCTCCGGAGACGCGCGCGCCGGGATTGGCGGCGAGCCGCCGGCTGACGCTGGGATAGCGGCGCGCCAGCAGCGCGTCGGTGACGATCTCCTTCAGCCACCAGCGTCCGGCGATCGCGAGCAGATGCGGCTCACCCTTGCTGGAGGCGATCTTCACCAGTTCGCCGTCGTCGAGGCGCGCGGATTCCTGCAGCACGGGACCGGCGATGCGGATCTCGTCATTGTTGGCGAGGCGGCGGATCACGGACGGCGGTGCCTGCGCGACCGGCGCGAGCTGTGCGCTGATCTCGGCGAGTGCGACGCGTGCGCCCATGTCGGCGATGGCGCGCAGCTCGATGGTGCCGATCAGGCGCTCGAGCACGTCGTCGAACAGTGCGATCTGCTCGTCGTCAAAGCTGCCGGCGGAAGACAGGAACAGGTTGGTGACGCGCCGGGCCGTCTCCAGCCCCTTTTCCGGCGAGCCTGCCCGAATCGCGGATTCGACCTCGTCGGTGACCGATTGCTGGGCCTTGGACATCACGCGCTGCTCGTCCCGAGCGGTTAACGGAAGCTTTTTCTAAGCAACCGTTATCATTAGAGCGGAGCGCTGAAGGTTTGGTAAACCATGCACCGGCGAGAATAGGGCGATCGCTGCCACGGAACGGATGCGTTCCCTCTCCCGCTTGCGGGAGAGGGTTAGGGAGAGGGTGTCTCGTCAATGGGACCATCCCCAAGCGGAGAAAGCCCTCACCCGGCGCTCCGGCGCCGACCTCTCCCGCAAGCGGGAGAGGTGAGAGAGCTCGTGGCGCGATTTGTGTAACCAAAAGCCGGCTGGCGCCTATTCCCCATTCCACCCGCAAGCCCTGAGCTTCTCGTGCATGTGCGGCGGGGCCGGCGCCACGACGCGGATCGGCTCCTTGTTCCGGGAGATCGGCACCACGATCTCGCGGGAATGCAGGTGCAGGCGCGGCTCGCCGAAGCGCGGGCCGTTGCCGTAAATGTTATCGCCGAAGATCGGCCAGCCGGTCGCGGCCGAATGCACCCGCAATTGATGGGTCCGGCCGGTGACGGGTTCCATGGCAAGCCAGGTCAGACCCTCGCCCCGACCCAACACCTTCCAATTGGTGATGGCCTTCTGCCCCTCCGGGTCGGGCTTCTGCCACCAGCCGCGCTCGGCATTGAGCCGGCCGAGCGGCATGTCGATGGTGCCTTCGTCTTCAGTGGGGCCGCCCTCGACCACGGCCCAGTAGGTTTTGCCGATCTTGCCGTGCTTGAAGAGGAGGCCGAGCGATGCGGTCGCCTTGCGATGGCGGCCGAGCACGAGGCAGCCGGAAGTGTCCTTGTCGAGCCGGTGAGCCAGCACCGGCGGCCGCGGCAGGCCGAAGCGCAGCGCGTCGAAGGAATCCTCCAGATTGGCGCCGCCCTTGGGACCGCGATGCACGGGAAGGCCGGCCGGCTTGTTGATGACCAGCATCAAGCCGTCGCGATGGAGCACGCGCGACAAAATCTCCTCGGCGGTCAATTCGGGAACATCGAGCAATTGCAAGACTTTCGTTTAATCGCCGGAACGGCTAACACACCAGTGCGGCGGATTTGGCATTCGCTCGGTGTTCGCCGCAAGCGCGAAGCGAATGCCAAATCCAAAAGCCGCACTGGCAAAGAAATTTTCGCTCGGGCCGCTCTTCGATTTGAAGTTCCTAACCGAACTTGCGGCAAGAGAGTAGGAACTTCAAATCGGCGGCACGAGCACCATGAACGATACCTCCGAGACCCCCAAGCTGAGCTGGTGGCGCCGCCTGTCCAACGGGCTGAAGCGCACGTCGTCCTCGCTGGGAACAGCGGTCGCCGACCTCGTCACCAAGCGCAAGCTCGACCGCGCCATGCTCGACGACATCGAGGACGTGCTGCTGCGCGCCGACCTCGGCACCTCGGTCGCGGTGCGGATCGCCGACGCCGTCGGCACGGGGCGCTACGACAAGGCGATCTCGGCGGACGAGGTCAAGGACGTCGTCGCGACCGAGGTCGAGAAGGTGCTGGCGCCGGTCGCAAAGCCACTCGAGATCGATGTGGGCAAGAAGCCGTTCGTCATTCTCGTCGTCGGCGTCAACGGCTCCGGCAAGACCACCACGATCGGAAAGCTCTCGCAAAAATTCGCGTCCGAGGGCCGCAAGGTAATGCTGGCCGCCGGCGACACGTTTCGCGCGGCGGCCATCGAGCAGCTCAAGGTCTGGGGTGAGCGCACCAGGACGCCCGTTATCGCGGGCGCACAGGGCTCGGATTCGGCCAGCCTCGCCTTCAACGCGCTGACGGCGGCGAAGGAGCAGAGCGTCGACGTGCTCCTGATCGACACCGCCGGCCGCCTGCAGAACAAGGCCGAGCTGATGAACGAGCTCGAAAAGGTCGTGCGCGTCATCCGCAAGGTGGATGCCAGCGCGCCGCACGCGGTGCTGCTGGTGCTGGATGCCACCGTCGGCCAGAACGCGCTGTCGCAGGTCGAGGCCTTCCATCGCACCGCAGGGGTCACCGGCCTCGTGATGACCAAGCTCGACGGCACCGCGCGCGGCGGCATCCTGGTGGCGCTCGCGGAGAAATTCAAGCTGCCGGTGCATTTCATCGGCGTCGGCGAAGGCGTCGACGATCTCGCGCCGTTCACCGCGCGTGACTTCGCCCGTGCCATCGCCGGAATCGAATAGCGTCATCCTTCGAGACGCCGCTTGCGCGGCTCCTCAGGATGAGGTCGTGCCACACATGAGGTCCTCATCCTGAGGAGACCGCGAAGCGGTCGTCTCGAAGGATGGGAGAGACGGAAGAGAGAATGGACAAGACCCAGCCGCATCCGCTGTTCAAGCTCGCGACCGAGCTCGGTCCGCTGCTCGTGTTCTTCTTCGTGAATGCGAAGTTCAATCTGTTCGCCGCGACCGGCGCATTCATGGTCGCGATCGTGGTGGCGATGGCCGCCTCCTATGTGGTGACGCGCCACATCCCGATCATGGCGATCGTGACGGGCGTGGTCGTGCTGGTTTTCGGCACGCTGACCCTGGTGCTGCACGACGAGACCTTCATCAAGGTCAAGCCGACCATCATCTACGGCCTGTTCGCCGCGATCCTCGGCGGCGGCCTGTTGTTCGGCCGCTCCTTCATCGCCGTGATGTTCGACCAGATGTTCAACCTGACCCCGCAGGGCTGGCGCATCCTCACGCTGCGCTGGGCGTTGTTCTTCGCCGGCATGGCGGTGCTGAACGAGATCGTCTGGCGCACCCAGAGCACCGACTTCTGGGTGAACTTCAAGGTGTTCGGCGTGACGCCCATCACGATGATCTTCGCCATCGCCCAGATGCCGCTGACCAAGCGCTACCACCTCGAGCCGGTATCGCTGGAGACCAGCGAGGCGGAGGCGGGGGATGTGAGCAAGGGGTAGGGCGAAACGTCGACCCACATACCGCTGTCATTCCCCGCGAAAGCGGGGAATCCAGTACGCCGCGGCTTCTCCGTATACGTCTGACGTCTCTGGAATACTGGATCGCCCGATCAAGTCGGGCGATGACAGTTGAGTGTGTCGCACGAGCGCGGCGATCAGCTCCCCGCCGCCTTCAGCGCCTTCTCCATCTGCGGCATCAGCACCGTCCGCAGATTGTCCGGCGTGATCGGCCCCACCAGCTTGTAGACGATGGTGCCCTCGCGCCCGACGACGAAGGTCTCCGGCACGCCATAGACGCCCCATTCGATCGAGGCGCGGCCGTTCGCGTCCACGCCGACGCGGCCGAACGGGTTGCCGTAGCGGCCGAGGAAGCGGCGCGCGTTGTCGGAGGCGTCCTTGTAATTGATGCCGATCAGCTGGAAGCGCTTGTCCTTGGCGAGCTCGGTCAGGAGCGGCGCCTCGTCATGGCACGGCACGCACCAGGACGCCCAGACGTTGACCAGGCTGACCTTGCCCTTGAACGCGGCGGGATCGAGCCCCGGCACCTGGGCGCCATCGTCCTGCAATCCCTCCAGCGGCGGCAGCGCCGTCTGCGGCGCCGGCCGACCGATCAGCGCGGAGGGAATCCGCGAGGGATCGCCGCTGCCGAGCCGGAACCAGAACAGCAGCGCAAGTCCGATGAAGGCGATCAGCGGCAGCACCATCAGGAAGGTGCGGCGCTGCGGCGGGGCGGAGGTCGACTGATCGCTCATCGCAGCTCCGTCGCGCTGCGGCCTGAACGACGGGTGATGCCGCGCTCCTCCAGTTCGCGCAGGCGCTGCGTCTGGCTGCGATAATCGAGCACGATCCAGCCGATCAGGATCGCGACCACGACGGCCGCCGCGGCATAGGACGTCACGATGAAAGAGGCGTAGGGACCGAGCGACATGATCAAGCGGCCCCGACTTCGTTTGAAGTGTTTTCTCCACGCGAACCGCTTTCGCTCGAAAACGCGATGCGGCTCGCCTGCATCATCTGCAGCGAGCGGACGCGGCGGCGCAGGATCTCGTTGCGCATCGCAGCCAGGTGCAGCGTGACGAACAGCAGCGTGAACGCGATCGCCATCACCAGCAGCGGAATCAGGAACGACTTGTCGAGGGCCGAGCCGCCCATGCGCATCACCGAGGCCGGCTGGTGCAGCGTGTTCCACCAGTCGACAGAGAACTTGATGATGGGCAGGTTGATGGCACCGACCAGGGTGAGCACCGCAGCCGCACGCGCCGCACGCGAGGGATCGTCGACCGCGCGCCACAGCGCCATCAGGCCGAGATACATCAGGAACAGGATCAGCACCGAGGTCAGCCGCGCATCCCATTCCCAATAGGTGCCCCACATCGGCCGGCCCCACAGCGAGCCCGTGAGCAGCGCAAGGAAGGTGAAGCTGGCGCCGATGGGAGCGGCAGCTTTGGCGGCGACGTCGGCAAGCGGATGCCGCCACACCAGCGTGCCCAGCGAGGCGATGCTCATCACGCCCCAGACGAACATGGACAGCCAGGCATTGGGCACGTGGATGAACATGATCTTCACGGTTGCGCCCTGCTGGTAGTCGTCGGGCGCGTAGGCAGACTGGTAGAGGCCGATCGCGAGCAGGATGACGGTCGCGGCCGCGAGCCACGGCAACACCCGCGCCGTGAGCGCGAGGAACCGTGTCGGATTGGCGAGGTCGATCAGCGTCATGGTATCCTGATAATCACCGGGGGCCGCTCAGGCAATCAGCACGAAAGGCCGCAGCGAAAATTGATCGGAGTCAAGGTCAGTCGAGCTCATCTCAATCGAGACCATGGCGCAGGCTCGCCGCCGCCGCGAACGGGCCGATGACGAGGCTGACCAGGGACAGCGCGCAGAGGATCGAGAACGGCGCCCCGAACGTCATGGGACCGACGATCACGGCCTGCGAGGCCGCAACGCCGAAGATCAGCACGGGAATCGACAGCGGCAGCACGAGAACGGCCATCAGCAGACCGCCGCGGTGCAGCGTCACTGCCAGTGCCGCGCCGATCATGCCGGTGAAGGTCAGGGCCGGCGTGCCCGCCAGCAGCGTCAGCGCCACCGCACCGGTTGCGACCATGTCGAGGTTGAGCAACAGGCCGAGCACGGGGGTTGCGACGATCAGCGGCAGGCCGGCGGCCAGCCAATGCGCCAGCGCCTTGGCGGCGCAGGCGAGTTCCAGCGGCGTCCGGCTCATCGTGATCAGGTCGAGCGAGCCGTCCTCATGGTCGGCCATGAACAGTCGGTCGAGGGTGAGCAGGCTCGCCAGCAGTGCGCCAAGCCACAGGATCGCCGGCCCGAGCCGCGACAGCAGCGCCAGATCCGGCCCGACCGCGAACGGCATCAGCACCACCACGGTCAGGAAGAACAGCACGCCAATCAGCGCCCCGCCCCCGACGCGCAGCGCGATCCGGATGTCCCGGCGAATGAGGGCGCCAAGGGCGGTCATGGGGTGACCTCGCCGAGTGATACGGCTGCGTCGGAGCCTGGCCGCGAGCACCCTGCGCTCCCTCCCCCCTTGTGGGGGAGGGTAGGGGAGGGGGGTAGCCCCGGGAGGGATGGTTGTCGGGGGCGGGCGGCCAGCAACAGAGCGCCTGCTTCCCCAACACATGAAGCGAGAGGTCCTGCCGTGTGGCACCCCCCTCCCTGACCCTCCCCCACAAGGGGGGAGGGAACGGAGAGAGCGCCGGCCGGCCACTTGGAAAACTGAGGGTCGATGAATTTCACGCGGCACCCCCGATCCGCAGCTCCCGCGAATCGATCCCCAGCGGCGCGTGGGTGGCGGCGATGATCAGGCCGCCGCGCGACAGGTGCTCATGCATCAGGCCGCCGAACATGTCCTGGCCGGCCACGTCCAGCGCCGTGGTCGGCTCGTCCAGGAGCCAGACCGGGCGCCGCACGGTCAGCAGCCGGGCCAGCGAGAGCCGGCGGCGCTGGCCGGCGGAGAGGAAGGCGGCCGGAAGATGGGTCGCGTGGTCGAGGCCGACTTTGGCGAGGCTCTCGGTCGCGTCGCAACGCTCGCCGCCGAGAAAATCAGCCCAGAAGACCAGATTTTCCGCAACGCTCAGCGCCGGCTTCAGGGCATCGCGATGGCCGAGATAGTGACACTGCTCCGGCACCGTCAGCTCGGCGTCGCCCCCGTCCAGCGCGATCGTCCCGGCGGCGGGAACGAGCAGGCCCGCGATCAGCCGCAGCAGCGAGGTCTTGCCCGATCCGTTGCGACCCGTCACCGCCACGGCTTCGCCCGAGCCGGCCGCGAATTCGAGGCCGGCGAACACCTCGCGTCCGCCTCGTACGCATCTGAGCCCGTGACCTGAAAGCCGCATCTCGCCTCGTTTCAACCCACTCAAAGCCAGGCCTCAGGAAATCTTGGGGTAGCGCATGGGAATTTTTGGCTCGCGGATTGCTGCGGCACGATTGTGGCTGTGGCGGCGCCGTTAGAAAGCTTCTATAAGCCCGGAACTACTTGATGCAGCAACTCAACCTGCCCCTGCAAGCGGCCCAGCCTGATACGCTAACGGTGTTAAAATACCCTGCCGGGTATAACTAACAATTGGGATCTCCTACATGACCTCGCTCGACAGCTTCAAATGCAAAAAGACCCTCAAGGTCGGCGCCAAGACCTATGTGTATTACAGCCTGCCCACGGCCGAGAAGAATGGTCTGAAGGGAATTTCGAAACTTCCCTATTCGATGAAGGTCCTGCTCGAGAACCTGCTGCGCAACGAGGACGGCCGCTCGGTCAAGAAGGAAGACATCGTCGCGGTGTCGAAATGGCTGCGCAAGAAGTCGCTGGAGCATGAGATCGCCTTCCGTCCCGCGCGCGTCCTGATGCAGGACTTCACCGGCGTGCCCGCGGTGGTCGACCTCGCCGCGATGCGCAACGCGATGCAGAAGCTCGGCGGCGATGCAGAGAAGATCAATCCCCTGGTTCCCGTCGATCTCGTCATCGACCACTCCGTGATCGTGAACTTCTTCGGCGACAACAAGGCCTTCGGCAAGAACGTCACCGAGGAATACAAGCAGAACCAGGAGCGCTACGAGTTCCTGAAGTGGGGCCAGAAGGCGTTCTCGAACTTCGCCGTCGTGCCGCCCGGCACCGGCATCTGCCACCAGGTCAACCTCGAATATCTGGCCCAGACGGTCTGGACCAAGAAGGAGAAGATGACGGTCGGCAAGAAGACCGGCACCTTCGAGGTCGCTTATCCCGACTCGCTCGTCGGCACTGATTCGCACACCACCATGGTCAACGGTCTCGCCGTGCTCGGCTGGGGCGTCGGCGGCATCGAGGCGGAAGCCTGCATGCTCGGTCAGCCGCTGTCGATGCTGCTGCCCAACGTCGTCGGCTTCAAGCTGAAGGGCGCGCTGAAGGAAGGCGTCACTGCGACCGATCTCGTGCTGACCGTGACGCAGATGCTGCGCAAGCTCGGCGTGGTCGGCAAGTTCGTCGAGTTCTTCGGCCCGGGCCTCGACCATCTCTCGGTCGCGGACAAGGCCACCATCGCCAACATGGCGCCCGAATATGGCGCGACCTGCGGCTTCTTCCCGGTCGATGCCGCCGCGCTCGATTATCTCAAGACCTCGGGCCGCGCCTCGGCGCGGGTGGCGCTGGTGCAGGCCTATGCCAAGGCACAAGGCCTGTTCCGCACCGCCAAGTCGCCCGACCCGGTGTTCACGGAGACGCTGACGCTCGATCTCGGCGACGTCGTGCCGTCATTGGCCGGCCCGAAGCGGCCCGAAGGCCGCATTGCGCTGCCCGCGGTCGCGGAAGGCTTTTCGCTCGCACTCGCCAGCGAGTACAAGAAGGCCGCGGAGCCGGCGAAGCGCTTCCCGGTCGAAGGCAAGAACTACGATCTCGGTCATGGCGATGTCGTGATCGCCGCCATCACCTCCTGCACCAACACCTCGAACCCGAGCGTGTTGATCGGCGCCGGCCTGCTCGCCCGCAATGCGGTGAAGAAGGGCCTGAAGGCCAAGCCCTGGGTGAAGACCTCGCTCGCGCCGGGCAGCCAGGTGGTCGCGGAATATCTCGCGAATTCCGGCCTTCAGGCTGATCTCGACAAGGTCGGCTTCAATCTGGTCGGCTTCGGCTGCACCACCTGCATCGGCAATTCCGGTCCGCTGCCGGAGGAGATCTCGAAGTCGATCAACGACAACGGCATCGTCGCGGCCGCCGTGCTCTCCGGCAACCGCAACTTCGAAGGCCGCGTCTCGCCGGACGTGCAGGCGAACTACCTGGCCTCGCCGCCGCTGGTCGTCGCCTATGCGCTCGCCGGCAGCGTCACCAAGAACCTTGCCGCCGAGCCGCTCGGCGAGGGCAAGGACGGCAAGCCGGTGTATCTGAAGGACATCTGGCCGACGACGAAAGAGATCAACGCCCTCATGAAGAAGTTCGTGACCGCGTCGATCTTCAAGAAGAAGTATGCCGACGTGTTCAAGGGCGACACCAACTGGCGCAAGATCAAGACGGTCGAGAGCGAGACCTATCGCTGGAACATGTCTTCGACCTATGTGCAGAACCCGCCTTATTTCGACGGTATGAAGAAGGAGCCGGAGCCGGTCACCGACATCGTCGAGGCGCGCATCCTCGCCATGTTCGGCGACAAGATCACCACCGACCACATCTCGCCGGCCGGTTCGATCAAGCTGACCTCGCCGGCTGGCAAATATCTCAGCGAGCACCAGGTGCGTCCGGCCGACTTCAACCAGTACGGCACGCGCCGCGGCAACCATGAAGTGATGATGCGCGGCACCTTCGCCAACATCCGCATCAAGAACTTCATGCTGAAGGGCGCCGACGGCAACATTCCGGAAGGCGGCCTGACCAAGCACTGGCCCGACGGCGAGCAGATGTCGATCTACGACGCCGCGATGAAGTACCAGCAGGAGCAGGTGCCGCTGGTGGTGTTCGCCGGCGCCGAATACGGCAACGGCTCCTCGCGCGACTGGGCCGCGAAGGGCACGCGTCTGCTCGGCGTGCGCGCCGTGATCTGCCAGAGCTTCGAGCGCATCCACCGCTCCAACCTGGTCGGCATGGGCGTGCTGCCGCTGACCTTCGAGGAAGGCACCTCATGGTCGTCGCTGGGCCTGAAGGGCGACGAGAAGGTCACGCTGCGCGGCCTCGTCGGCGACCTCAAGCCGCGCCAGAAGCTGACCGCGGAGATCGTCTCCGGCGACGGTTCGCTGCAGCGCGTTTCGCTGCTCTGCCGTATCGATACGCTGGACGAGCTCGACTACTACCGCAACGGCGGCATCCTGCACTACGTGCTGCGCAAGCTCGCGGCGTAAGCGCGGATTTGTGAACGATGGCTCACTGCGAAGTGAGTAGAAGCCCAAACGAAGGCGGCCTATCAAAGGCCGCCTTCGCGCGTTTGCGGTACGTTTCAGATGGGCCCGCCCGGCGGAAAACCTTCCCTTGGACGGTTGGCTGGACGGACGAATGTACCGCGCCCCGTAAGACTACGGTGACCATCCGGCGATAAGAATCCCCTTCCCACGAGCAATGGTGTGCGGCGTTCGACATGACGACAATGACGGCTTCTCATCCGATTTCGCGCTGGTCCAATGCCCTCTGGACGGGAGCTCTCGGCATCTGCGCGATCATCGCCGTCATCCGTCCCGCTCAGGCTGATCCCCGCGCCGTTGTTGAATTGTTTACCTCGCAGGGCTGCTCCTCCTGCCCGCCCGCCGACCAGATCATCGGCGATCTCTCGAAAGACCCGTCGATCATCGCGTTGAGCATGCCGATCGACTATTGGGACTATCTCGGCTGGAAAGACACGCTGGCGGACTCGCGCTTCTCTGCACGGCAGCGTGCCTATTCGCGGATGCGCGGCGACCGTGAGGTCTACACGCCGCAGGCCGTCGTCAACGGCTCAACGCATGTCATCGGCAGCGATCGCGCCGGCATCGAGAATGCGATCGGCAAGACCGACAAGGGCACCGGCGTGATGAGCGTGCCGGTGACGATGTCACTGTCGGGCAAGCACATCAACGTCTCGGTGGCCGCAAGCAAGGAGCCCGCGGTCTCGCACGGCGAGGTCTGGATCTGCTCGATCGCCAAGTCGGTGCCGATCGCGATCACCCGCGGCGAGAATCGCGGACAGCAGGTCACCTATCACAACGTGGTACGCAACCTGCTCAAGGTCGGCGACTGGACCGGCCGTCCGGAAAGCTGGACGGTGCCGATCGAGAACCTCACGCGCGACGGCGTCGACGGCGCGGTGGTCTATGTCCAGGACGGCAGCCGGGAGAAGCCCGGCCCGATGCTCGGCGCGGCGTACACGTCGCTGCATTGAAGCGCAGAGGTACTCAAGACAATCAGGCTCTCGTCATTCCGGGGCGCCCCAGTTGGCGCGAGCCCGGGATCCATTGATCCATCATCTGAGCTGAGAAATGGATTCTCAGGTGCGCAATTGCGCACCGTAGCTCGCGCTTCGCGCGCCCCGGAATGACAGCGGCCGGCAACATCCCGACACAAACAAAAAAGGACCAACTTGCGTTGGCCCTCCTTGCCGTGCGTACAGACCCGATCCTGTTCGACCCCGGGGGGCTGGGGGCTGAGGAATCCGGAACCGAAAGGACCGGGTCAACGCACGGAAGCCCTTATCGCAATGCAGGGCGGCAGGCGGTGGGCGGAAAAACGGCGATACTATGATTCCTGCTAACGATCCCGTGACGGTTTGCCGCGACAAAGTTCCACCCCTGCGTGTGCCCTGACCCGGGGCCGATTCGGTGGGTTGAGCCCCTTGCGGCGCGGAACGGTTGGCGCGATCATGCAATTGTCATGAGCCGCGGTTCCGGGGACGGTCTTCGCGGACGCGGTCATGGCGTGCGATGAGGAGGCGCTTCCCATGAGCCTGATGTCGGAGGATGCCGATCCGAGCGAGCAGCGCGCGGCGGCGCGCCCCGCCGCTGCGAATGCGCAGCCGAACCGGGTGACGTTCAACCGGCTCGAGCTGCACCGGATTCTCAATCTCTACGGCCGCATGGTCGCCGACGGCGAGTGGCGCGACTACGCCATCGACTTTCTGAAGGACCGCGCCGTGTTCTCGGTCTATCGCCGCGCCTCGGAAGTGCCGATCTATCGCATCGAGAAGGACCCGCGGCTCGCGCGCAAGCAGGGCATGTACAGCGTGATCTCGGCGACCGGGCTGATTCTGCGCCGCGGCCATGAGCTTGAGCGGGTGTTGCTGGTGATCGATCGGAAGCTGGCGGTGGTGTGACGGGACTTTCGCAGCCCGGATGAGCGCAGCGACATCCGGGTCTTGTCTCGCAGCGTTCCCCGGGTATCGCTGCGCTCACCCGGGCTACAGAACCTACCTCTTCGGCACCGTGCTTGCGCCCTCGCCGAGGTCGCGCTGCATCATCACCGTGTCCAGCCAGCGGCCGAATTTCAGCCCGACATTGGGATGCGTGCCGATCATCTTGAAGCCGGCTTTGGTGTGCACGCCGATCGATCCGGCATTGGCGGAATCGCCGATCACGGCGATCATCTGGCGAAAGCCGCGCGCCTCGCATTCGGTGATCAGCCGTTCCAGCAGCAACGAGCCGACACCGCGGCGGTGGAAGGCGGGGTCGAGATAGATCGAGTTCTCCACCGTGAAGCGGTAGGCCGGCCGCGGCCGGTAGGCGCCGGCATAGGCATAGCCGGCAATGCTGCCATCGAGCATGGCGACGAAATAGGGATAGCCGCCGTCGATCAGCGTGCGGTAGCGACGCGTCATCTCGGCGAGGTCGGGTGGCTCCAGCTCGAATGTCGCCGTGCCCTCGCGGACGGCCTGCTGGTAGATGGCGGTGATGGCGGGAAGGTCGGCCTCGGTGGTGGGCCTGATTTCGGGTGCGGACATGGCGGCAAGATAGCAGCGGTATTGCAACGAGCAACGCTGTTTCCGCATGCGTCATGGTCGGGCATGACGGAGTGTTACGCATACAAAAACCCCGGCCTCTCGGCCGGGGTTCATGTCGTTCACTCAGGTCGTCGCTTACTCGCGCTGGCCGAGCAGCTGCAGCAGCAGCGTGAACAGGTTGATGAAGTTCAGGTACAGCGACAGCGCGCCGGTGATGGCCGCACGCTCTGCGATGTCACCGCCGGCCGAGGCGTAGCCGTAGATGTAGTCGTTCTTCAGCCGCTGGGTGTCCCAGGCGGTGAGGCCCGAGAACACCAGCACGCCGACCACCGACACGATGAACTGCAGCATCGAGCTGGCCAGGAACAGGTTCACCAGGCTGGCGAGGACGATGCCGATCAGGCCCATGAACAGGAACGAGCCCATTCCGGTCAGGTCACGCTTGGTGGTGTAGCCGTAGAGGCTGAGGGCACCGAAGGTCGCCGCGGTGATGAAGAACACCCGCACGATCGAGGTGTGCGTGAACACCAGGAAGATCGACGACAGCGAGATGCCCATCAGCGCCGAGAACACCCAGAACAGGATCTGGGCGGTCGAGGGGGCGAGACGGTTGATGCCTGCCGAGATCACGAACACCATCGCGAGCGGCGCGAGCATGAACAGCCACTTCAGGGGGCTGACGAACATGGCGTAGCCGAACGGCGTCAGGAACAGCTTGCCGACGCGGACCGCTTCCGGGGTCGCAACGTCGGTCACGGCGGCCATGTAGACGCCGAGGGCGGCAAGGCCAGTGATGGCCAGGCCAATGGTCATGTAGTTGTAGATGCGCAGCATGTAGGCGCGCAGGCCGGCATCGACCGTCGCGGCGTCAACACGCCCGGCGGCCCTGCCGAAAGGAGAAGCGTAGTTACGGTCTAGGTCCGACATGGTCGAATTCCCGTTGGTTGGTCCGGTCCGGCACGAGGGTCGCCATGCCGCCGGTTCGTCAAATTCTATCTCGGATACCGATGCCAGCCGACTAAATTCTGGCTAACAATCGGGGCTCCGAACCCATCCGATATGTGGGAAACTAACACATTCGCTGCAACCGTCCACGCGCGGCTGAATGTCGCCCTCACCCACAATCCGGACGAGTAGTCGTGGTTAATCGCAGGAATCGTGCGATTCCGCTCCCGCGCGGCGACCCGCTACATTTTGTCACAAATTCCGCAACACCGTCGCGGGCTTTTTGTTCAAGGCCAGCAGCGTGCCGGCGAGTCCCAGCCCGACGGTGACCACGAGGGCGGCCGCGACCACGCCGGCCGCGCTGCCGGCCTGCCAGACGAAGCTCAGCGTCATCAGCCGCGTCACGATCATCCAGGCTGCGATGCTGCCGGCGATCACGCCGAACACCGCGGTGGCGAGGCCGATCAGGAGGTATTCGAGCGCATAGGCGCCCAGCAGCCGCAGCCGCGTCGCGCCCAGGGTCTTGAGGATCACCGCATCGTAGACGCGGTGGCGGTGGCCGGCTGCGAGCGCCCCGCCCAGCACCAGGATCGCCGAGATCAGGGTGACGGCACTGGCGCCGCGGATCGCCAGCGCCAGGTTGGTCACCACCGAGCCGACCGTCTCCATCACCTCGCGTACGCGCACGCTCGTCACCATCGGATAGGCGTCGGCCACCTGCTTGATGATCTTGCCGTCGCCCGCGGCGTGGCCGCCGGCCTCGGTCAGCGTTGCGATATGGGTATGCGGGGCGCCCTTGAAGGCGTTCGGCGAGAAGACGAGGACGAAGTTTATGCCGAGCCCCTGCCAGTCGATGGTGCGCAGATTGCCGATTTTCGCCGGGATGTCGCGCCCGAGCACGTTGACCACGATCTCGTCGCCGAGCTTGAGGCCGAGTCCGTCGGCGATCTTCTTCTCCATCGAGACCAGCGGCGGCCCGGAATAATCGGCGCTCCACCACTCGCCCTCGACCACCTTGGAACCTTTCGGCAGGTCGCCGGTGTAGGTCAGGCCACGGTCGCTCTGCAGCACCCATTCGGAATCGGTGGTCGGCTTGAGTTCCTCGGCGCGCACGCCGCGCGCCGCGACGATGCGCCCGCGCAGCATCGGCACATCCTCGACCTTCGCGCCGGGAGCGATCTGGCGCAGATAGCCGTCGAACTGCTCGGCTTGCGCGCTCGGGATGTCGATGAAGAAAAAGGATGGCGCCTGATCGGGCAGAGCTGCGAGGAACTGCCGGCGCAGATTGCCGTCGATCTGGGTGATGGTGACGAGCACGGCGAGCCCGAGCCCCAGCGACAGAACGACCGAGGGCGTCAGCGCACCCGGCCGGTGTATGTTGGCGATCGCCAGCCGCAGCATCGGCAGCCGCGTCCGCGGCAGCCGCCGTGCGCCTGCCATCAGCAGGGCGGCGATGCCGCGCAGCAGGGCGAACACGACGACCGAGGAGGCGACGAATACCGCCGCGATGCGCTTGTCGAAGGAGAGGCCGATCACGACGGCCATGAGCAGGGCGATCACGAGCCCCATGAACACCAGATAGCCCAAGCGCGGCCGGTGCCATTCCGAGCTGATGGTGTCGCGGAACAGCGCTGCGACCGGCACGTCGTGCACGCGGCCGAGCGGCCACAGGCCGAAGGCCAGCGCGGTCAAGAGGCCGTAGACGAAGGACAGCGCGAGCTCGTCGGCATGCACGGCCGGCACCACCGGCAGCGGGAGCAGCTTGCCGAACAGCCCGACGATCGCGAAGGGCATGGCGGCGCCGAGCACGAGGCCGATCACCGAGCCGATGCCCGCGAGCAGCATGACCTGCGCAAGATAGATGCCGAAGACGTCGCGCCCGGTGGCGCCGACGGCCTTGAGGGCCGCGATCACCTCGAGCCGGCGGTCGATATGGCTCTTCACGGCATTGGCGACGCCGACGCCGCCGACCAGCAGCGCCGCGAGGCCGACCAGGGTCAGGAACTGCGTGAAGCGGCTGATGTTGCGCTCGAGCTGCGGCGAGGCATTGGAGCGGCTGCGGATCTCCCAGCCGGCCTGCGGCGCGGCGTTGCGGGCGTCCGCGATGAAGGCTTCGGTGGCGCGCTCGTTGTTCGCGGCATCGGGCAGCTTGACCCGGTAGACCCAGCGCACCAGGCTGCCGGGCTGGATCAGGCCCGTGGCGCGCAAGGCTCTCTCGCTGATCAGGAAGCGTGGCCCGAAGCCGATGCCGCCGGCGAGCTTGTCGGGCTCGGATTCGACCGTCGAGCGGATCTGGAAGGTCGCCGCGCCGATGGTGACGCGGTCGCCGGTCCTCAGCGAGAGCCGCGCCAGCAACGTCGGATCGGCGGCGGCGCCGAATGCGCCGTCACGCTCCGCGAGCAGGTCGGACATCGGCAGGGGCGGTGCCAGCGTCAGCTGGCCCAGCAACGGATAGGTGTCGTCGACCGCCTTCATCTCGACCAGCGCCAGCTTGCCGTCGGTCGTGCGCGCCATGCCGCGCAAGGTCGCCGCCGTCGACAGCGTGCCGCGCGAGCGCAGGAAGGCGACCTCTTCGGGCTTGGCCTCACGCTGGAACAATACGAAGGAGACGTCGCCGCCGAGCAGCGTGCGGCCTTCGCGCGCGAGACCATCGGAGAGGCTCGCGGACACCGAGCCGACGCCGGCGATCGCCATCACGCCGAGCGCGATGCAGGCGATGAAGACATAGAAGCCGCGCAGGCCCCCGCGCAATTCGCGCAGCGCGTAACGCAGCGACAGCGCGACGCCGCCCGGCCTCGCGAATGGTTCGACTGCCGCGCTCATGCCGGCGCAGACTGCGTGTCGATGCGCCCCGAGCGCAGGCGGATGACGCGATCGCAGCGATGCGCGAGCGAGGAATCGTGCGTGACCAGCACCAGGGTCATGCCGCGCTCGGCGTGCTTGCTGAACAGGAGATCGACGATCTGTTTTCCGGTTGTCTCGTCGAGATTGCCGGTCGGCTCGTCGGCGACGAGGATCGCGGGATCGGGCGCCAGCGCGCGCGCGAGCGCAACGCGCTGCTGCTCGCCGCCGGAGAGCTGCGTCGGATAGTGATGCAGGCGGTCGCCGAGCCCGACCGATTGCAGCTCCTGCGCCGCGCGCCGCGCAGCATCGGGATTGCCGGCAAGCTCGAGTGGCACGGCGACGTTCTCCAGCGCCGTCATGGTCGGAATCAGGTGGAAGGACTGGAAGACGATGCCGACCTGGCGGCCGCGGAAGCGGGCCAGCGCGTCCTCGTCGAGGGCATTGAAAGGCGTGCCTGATACCACCACCTCTCCGCTATCAGGACGTTCCAGCCCCGCCATCACCATCAGCAGCGTGGATTTGCCCGAGCCTGACGGGCCGATCAGGCCGATCGTCTCGCCCGAGGCGACCCGCAGGCTGATATCCTTGAGGATGTGAACGCGTGCCGCGCCCGTGCCCAATGAGAGATTGACGTTGGAGATGGCGATGGTGTCCGCGGCGGTAGCGGCGAGCGAAGAGGGGTCGATGCGAGTGTCCATGGTCCGGTCATATGGCAACTCCGACAGCGCGGTCGAGAGGCGTTACGGATTGTTCATGCACATAGCCGTGTTGATGCTCGCTTTGATGACGATCGCGCCCCCCGCTTGGGCGGAAGCGACAAAGCCGATCAGGCTCGTCGTTCTCGGCGATTCCCTCAGCGCCGGTCTGGGCCTTCCGGCCCAGGAAGCGTTTCCCCAGAAGCTCAAAAAAGCGTTGCAAACCAAAGGCATAGAGGTTGAAATGATCAATGCCGGGGTGTCCGGCGACACCTCCTCCGGCGGCCGCGACCGGCTCGACTGGTCGGTGCCCGATGGAACTGATGGCGTCATCGTCGAGCTCGGCGCCAACGACGCCTTGCGCGGCATCGATCCTGACCTGACGCGCGCCGCGCTGACCGACATCATCCAGCGGCTTAAGGCGCGCAAGATCGCGGTGATGCTCTGCGGCATGCTGGCGCCGCCGAATTACGGCACTGACTATGCCGCGCGCTTCAATTCGATTTATCCGGATCTGGCGAAAAAATTCGATGTGCCGCTCTACCCGTTCTTCCTCGAGGGCGTTGCGGCCGACGCCAAGCTCAACCAGGCCGACGGCATTCATCCGACTGCGGCCGGCGTCGACATCATCGTCGCCAACATCCTGCCCACAGTGGAGGCATTCCTTGGCACGATAGCTGAGCAACAGCGTTGAAATGCGGGCAGCGCTAACCCTAATTCCCAGGGTTTTCCCGGGATGGCCCGCGCGGTGCTTCGCAGAGTCACACAACTGCGATAGGAATCAGGGTACCGGTGATTCGTCACCGGCTCTAAAATTTGGATATGGTCTTTCCCAAGGATCATGCCCAAGCATCGGGAGTGCGAAACGATGCCGCGTTTGTTCACGGGTCTGGAAATTCCGGCCGAGATCGGCCACTCGCTTTCCAACTTGAGGGGCGGCCTTCCCGGCGCCCGCTGGATTGATCCCGAAAATTATCACGTCACCTTGCGCTTCATCGGCGACATCGACGGCGCGTCCGCCAACGAGATCGCCTCGCTGCTGTTTCGCGTCGACCGCAAGCCTTTCGAGGTGAAGGTGCAGGGGCTCACGAGCTTTGGCGGCCGCAAGCCGAGGGCAGTCGTCGCGACGATCGCGCCGAGCAAGCCGCTGATGGAATTGCAGGCCGAGCTCGAACGCATGATGCAACGGATCGGCCTCGATCCTGAAGGACGCAAGTTCATCCCGCACGTCACGCTGGCCCGGCTGTACGACGCCTCCGACCGCGACGTCGCCGACTATCTCTCGCTGCGCGGCTACTTCCCGAGCAAGGCGTTCATGGCGGAGCGCTTCGTGCTGTTCTCCTCGCGAGCCTCCACCGGCGGCGGGCCGTATGTCGTCGAGGACGCCTACGAGCTGTGCGCGTGAACTCTTCACTCCTGCGCGCTATCGAAGCGGCGCAATGCCTGATAGGCCGATGTCGGTCTTCGCGAAGTCCTCGCCTTTGAACAGCAGAGGTTCGCTGCGGGTGACGGCCAGCGCGTAGGAAAAACAATCACCGTAATTGAGTGATGCGGCGTGACGTCCCTTGCCGTAGCGCCGCCAGGCGCGCCGTGCAGCATCGACTTGTTGGGCGTCGACCGGCACGATCTCGGCGCCGATCTTGACGAGCCAGAGATCGAACTCGCGCCCGCCCGCATCACCTAGCCGCGTCTCGATCACCATCGTTGCTTCAAGCACCGTTGCTGCCGAGATCAGGCGGATCGGATCGTCTACGATCAATCGCTCGATATCCGCCGCATCGTCTTCGTCGAGTGCGATTGCCACGATTGCCGATGTATCGATCACCATCAGCGCGGCAGTCCATGCTCGTCGTATCCGAGAATTTCCTCAGGCGTGCGATCATCCAGGACGCGCATCTCGCTCCAGCGCCGCCTGATCTCCGCCATCTCTTCCAGCAGCGCGTCTTTACGAGTTTGACCGCCGAGCCGGCGCAGTCGCTCCTCGATGGCGCGCTTGGTGGCGGTCGTGATGGTCTCGCCGGTCAGTTGCGCGAGGCTCCGCGCCAACTGCTCCGTCTCGGGATCCTTGATGCTGAGCGCCATGCTGAGGTTCCTTGGTTCCTTATCAGGTATATTCTACCTCGTTGGAACGCAAGATTTGATTCTTAGGAGGGGGCTCGGTTGATCCCGGCGTAGCGGGTTTGAGCTTGCAACCGTCCCCTCCCGGGGGAAGAAGCGCATAAGCCGTTGCGCCAATACGCAGTTGCAATTTCCGCCCATCTCTGGCGGTAAAGGGCGCATGCTCACCACCCCCGGTTCCTCTTTCCGCCAGGCATACCAGGCCCAGATCGCTTCCGGCGCGATCGAGCCCGATGCCGCGCAGGCCGAGGTCGCCGAGGCCTATGCGGCGCTCGACCAGCGGCTCGCCACGTACAAGCCGCAGCGCAAGCAGGGTCTGCTCGCCCGCCTGTTCAGCAGCAATGACAAGGACGAGGCGCCGCGCGGGCTCTACATCCATGGCGAGGTCGGCCGCGGCAAGACCATGCTGATGGATCTGTTCTTTCAGCACTCTGCCGTCGAGCACAAGCGCCGCGCACATTTTCACGAGTTCATGGCGGATGTGCACGAGCGCATCTACGACTATCGCCAGAGCATCGCGCGCGGCGACATCGCCGACGGCGACGTCATCGCGCTGACCGCGAACGCGATCTTCGAGGAGAGCTGGCTGCTCTGCTTCGACGAATTCCACGTCACCGACATCGCGGACGCGATGATCCTGGGGCGCCTGTTCGCCAAGCTGTTCGAGCTCGGCACCGTGGTGGTCGCGACCTCCAACGTCGCGCCGGACGATCTCTACAAGGGCGGCCTGAATCGCTCGCTGTTCCTGCCCTTCATCAAGCAGATCACCGACCACATGGACGTCGCGCGGCTCGACGCGCGCACCGACTTCCGGCTGGAGAAGCTTCAGGGCGTGCCGATGTGGCTGACGCCGGCGGATGGCGATGCGGAAGCCGCGCTGGACCGCGCCTGGAAGCGGATGTCAGGCGGCGCCAAATGCAGGTCGCGCGACATTTCGATCAAGGGACGCATCCTGCACGTGCCGTGCTCGGCCCATGGCGTGGCGCGGTTCTCGTTCGCCGACCTCTGCGAGAAGCCGCTCGGCGCATCCGACTACCTCAGGCTGGCGCACGATTATCACACCATCCTGGTCGACCATATTCCAGTGATGGACCTCTCCCAGCGCAACGCAGCCAAGCGATTCATCACCCTGATCGACGCCCTCTATGACAACGCCGTGAAGCTGATGGCTTCGGCCGACGCGAACCCGATCTCGCTTTATCTCGCCCATGAGGGCGTTGAGGCCATGGAGTTCAAGCGGACCGCCTCGCGCCTGATCGAGATGAGCTCGGAATCCTATCTGGCGCTGGCTCACGGCCGCAAGGATTCCACCGCCAGCGGCTCGACCAAGGGCCTGGTCGAGACTTAAGTCCTATTTGCCAGCGCCATCATTCCGGGGCGTCGCGAAGCGGCGAGCCCGGAATCCATCGCGCCAAAAACTCTGCCGCCCGATGGATTCCGGGCCTGCGCCTGTCGGCGCATCCCGGAATGACGGACCCAGTATGGCTGCCATCGCGCCAAGCCCGACAATTGGGCATTCGGCGACTTGAACGGGGGAGACGAAAGGGATAACCACCCGTCTCAGTTTTCCCCTCCTTACGTGTCTAAAGGACAGGTTCACATGGCGCGCGACAAGATTGCTTTGATTGGCTCCGGTCAGATCGGCGGAACGCTGGCTCATCTCATCGGCCTGAAGGAGCTGGGCGACGTGGTGATGTTCGACATCGCCGAGGGCGTGCCGCAGGGCAAGGCGCTCGACATCGCGCAGTCCTCGCCGGTCGACGGCTTCGACGCGCACTACAGCGGCGCGAACTCCTACGAGGCGCTCGACAACGCCAAGGTCTGCATCGTCACCGCCGGCGTGCCGCGCAAGCCCGGCATGAGCCGCGACGACCTCCTCTCGATCAACCTCAAGGTCATGGAGCAGGTCGGCGCCGGCATCAAAAAGTACGCGCCCGACGCTTTCGTCATCTGCATCACCAACCCGCTCGACGCCATGGTCTGGGCGCTGCAGAAGGCGAGCGGCCTGCCGCACAAGAAGGTCGTCGGCATGGCCGGCGTGCTGGATTCGGCACGCTTCCGCTACTTCCTGGCCGACGAGTTCAACGTCTCGGTCGAGGACGTCACCGCCTTCGTGCTCGGCGGCCATGGCGACACCATGGTGCCGCTCGTGAAGTACTCCACCGTCGCCGGCATCCCGCTGCCCGACCTCGTCAAGATGGGCTGGACCTCGCAGGCGCGCCTCGACGAGATCGTCGACCGCACCCGCAACGGCGGCGCCGAGATCGTCAACCTGCTCAAGACCGGCTCGGCCTTCTATGCCCCGGCCGCGTCCGCGATCGCGATGGCCGAGAGCTATCTGAAGGACAAGAAGCGCGTGCTGCCCTGCGCCGCCTATCTCAACGGCGAGTACAGCGTGAAGGACATGTATGTCGGCGTGCCCGTCGTGATCGGCTCCAAGGGTGTCGAGCGCGTGGTCGAGATCGAGCTCGCCGGCAAGGACCGGGAGGCCTTCGACAAGTCGGTCGGCGCGGTGCAGGGCCTGGTCGATGCCTGCAAGAAGATCGCCCCCGATCTTCTCGGCCGCTAAGCCGCAAGCAATACCCCGCCGAAGATCGAAACCCGGTCTTCGGCGGTTTCACTTCCGGAGCCCGGCTCACTGACTTGTCCAAGGCCGGGCGGGTTCCGGCTCAGTCCAGATCTCGAAGTCAAAGAATCCAGGTTGCAGTTCCTGTGGTATATGGTATGCCAGCCACAAGACTGAGGTGGGCCCATGGGGTCACCGCCCGCGGGTTCAGGGAGCGACCATATGAATATCCATGAATATCAGGCCAAAGCGCTGCTGGGCGAGTTCGGCGTGCCGATCTCCAAGGGCGTCCCGGTCCTCAAAGCCGCCGACGCTGAAGCTGCGGCCAAGGCGCTGCCTGGTCCGGTCTGGGTGGTGAAGAGCCAGATCCACGCCGGCGGCCGCGGCAAGGGCAAGTTCAAGGAGGCCTCTGCCGGCGACAAGGGCGGTGTCCGCATCGCCAAGTCGGCTGCCGAGGTCGCCGAATTCGCCAAGCAGATGCTGGGCGCGACGCTCGTGACCGTGCAGACCGGCCCGGCCGGCAAGCAGGTCAACCGCCTCTACGTCGAGGACGGCTCCGACATCGACAAGGAGTTCTATCTCTCCATCCTGGTCGACCGCGAGACCTCGCGCGTCTCCTTCGTGGTCTCGACCGAAGGCGGCGTCAACATCGAGGACGTCGCGCACAACACGCCCGAGAAGATCGTGACGTTCTCGGTCGATCCCGCCACCGGCATCATGGGCCATCACGGCCGCACCGTCGCCAACGCGCTGAAACTCTCCGGCGATCTCGCCAAGCAGGCCGAGAAGCTCACCGCGCAGCTCTACGCCGCCTTCGTCGCCAAGGACATGTCGATGCTGGAGATCAACCCGCTGGTGGTGACCAAGCAGGGCCAGCTCCGCGTGCTCGACGCCAAGGTGTCGTTCGACGACAACGCGCTGTTCCGTCACCCCGAGGTGCTCGCGCTGCGCGACGAGACCGAGGAAGACGCCAAGGAAATCGAAGCGTCCAAGTACGACCTCAACTACGTCACGCTCGACGGCAACATCGGCTGCATGGTCAACGGCGCGGGTCTTGCCATGGCGACGATGGACATCATCAAGCTCTACGGCATGTCGCCGGCCAACTTCCTCGACGTTGGCGGCAGCGCCAGCAAGGAGAAGGTCGCGGCCGCCTTCAAGATCATCACCGCGGATCCCAACGTGAAGGGCATCCTGGTCAACATCTTCGGCGGCATCATGAAGTGCGACGTGATCGCCGAGGGCGTCACGGCGGCGGTTCGTGAAGTCGGCCTCAACGTGCCGCTGGTGGTTCGCCTTGAAGGCACCAATGTCGAGCTCGGCAAGAAGATCATCGATGAATCCGGACTGAACGTCGTTGCGGGCGACAATCTCGACGATTCCGCGCAGAAGATCGTGAAGGCCGTCAAGGGAGGCTAAGGCCATGGCCCAGGACCATCTCGCCGCATCATCTCCGCTTCCCGAGCACGCGCGTCTCGCCGCGTTCGCCGGCGAATGGAATGGCGAAGAGGTGGTCTTCCCGTCGCGCTGGACGGAAGGCGGGCCGGCGACCTCTCGCGTCGTCGCCCGCATGGACCTCAACGGGTTCTACCTGATCCAGGATTCGGCTCAGATGCGCGACGGCAAGCAGGTCTTCGCCACTCACGGCATCTTCACCTACGATCGTGACGACCGGACCTACAAATTGTTCTGGTACGACTCGCTCGGCTACACGCCGCCCTCGCCCGCTTCGGGCGGGTGGGTCGGCAAGACCCTGACGCTGGTGCGCGGCTCGCTCCGCGGCAATGCGCGCCACGTCTACGAGATCATCGACGACGATTCCTATTCGTTGAAGATCCAGTTCTCGCCGGACGCGGAAGGCTGGGCCGACGTGCTCACCGGCGTCTACCGCCGCATCCACTGACCTCTCACTCGTTAGTTCGCGAAAGCAGACCTCATGTCCATCCTGATCGACAAGAACACCAAGGTCATCTGCCAGGGCTTCACCGGCAAGAACGGCACCTTCCATTCGGAGGCCGCGATCGCCTACGGCACCAAGATGGTCGGCGGCACTTCGCCCGGCAAAGGCGGCTCGACGCATCTGGGCCTGCCGGTGTTCGACACCGTGCGCGAGGCGCGTGAGAAGACCGGTGCCGATGCGTCGGTGATCTACGTGCCGCCGCCGGGCGCGGCGGACGCGATCTGCGAAGCCATCGACGCCGAGATCCCGCTGATCGTCTGCATCACCGAGGGCATTCCTGTTCTCGACATGGTGCGGGTGAAGCGTTCGCTGGCCGGCTCCAAGTCGCGCCTGATCGGGCCGAACTGCCCCGGCGTCATGACCGCCGGCGAGTGCAAGATCGGCATCATGCCGGCCAATATCTTCAAGACCGGCTCGGTGGGCATCGTCTCCCGCTCGGGCACGCTGACCTATGAGGCCGTGTTCCAGACCTCCCAGGAAGGCCTCGGCCAGACCACGGCGGTCGGCATCGGCGGCGACCCGGTCAAGGGCACCGAGTTCATCGACGTGCTGGAGATGCTGCTCGCCGACCCCAAGACCGAATCGATCATCATGATCGGCGAGATCGGCGGCTCCGCCGAGGAGGACGCAGCCCAGTTCCTCAAGGACGAGGCCAAGCGCGGTCGCAAGAAGCCGATGGTCGGTTTCATCGCCGGTGTCACCGCCCCTCCCGGCCGCCGCATGGGCCATGCCGGCGCGATCATCTCGGGCGGCAAGGGCGACGCCGGTTCCAAGACCGAAGCGATGAAATCGGCTGGAATCACCGTGTCTCCGTCGCCTGCACGCCTCGGTCATACGCTTGCCGAAAAGTTGAAGGGCTAGTTCACTTCTTCGTGCTTTTCCGGGCGAAGTTTCGCAGCAAATAGGGTAAAGGGTGCCTGTCGCGCCGAGCCTCTGCCGGGGAGCTCGGCGCCAGCGCCGTTTGTTATGCGCGAACCGAAATCGCCAGGAACTCCAGTATGTCTCGCCAGGACGCGAACGCAGCCTTTGCCTTGTCTTCCTTTTTGCAGGGCACCAACGCCACCTACATCGACGAAATCTACGCCCGCTATGAAAAGGACCCATCCTCGGTCGACGCCGAGTGGCAGGAGTTCTTCAAGAGCCTGAAGGACCAGCCGGACGACGTCCGCAAGAATGCCCAAGGCCCGTCCTGGGAGCGTGCCAACTGGCCGCTGACGCCCCAGGACGATCTGACCTCGGCGCTCGACGGCAACTGGGCCGAAGTCGAGAAGACGGTCGGCGGCAAGATCGCCGCCAAGGCGCAGGCCAAGGGCGCCGACATCTCCTCCGCTGATCTGCTCCAGGCCACGCGCGACTCCGTCCGCGCCCTGATGCTGATCCGCTCCTACCGCATGCGCGGCCACTTCCACGCCAAGCTCGACCCGCTCGGCATCGAAGCCCCGCGCAACCGCGAGGAACTCGACCCGCGCACCTACGGCTTCAGCGAGGCCGATTTCGACCGCAAGATCTTCCTCGATCACGTGCTCGGTCTCGAATACGGCAGCTTGCGCGAGATCACCGCGATCTGCGAGCGCACCTACTGCCAGACGCTCGGCGTCGAGTTCATGCATATCAGCAATGCCGCGCAGAAGGCCTGGATCCAGGAGCGCATCGAGGGACCCGACAAGGAGATCTCGTTCACCCGCGAGGGCCGCCGCGCCATCCTGATGAAGCTGGTCGAAGCCGAGGGCTTCGAGAAATTCTGCGACACCAAGTTCACCGGCACCAAGCGCTTCGGTCTGGACGGCGGCGAATCCCTGATTCCCGCGCTCGAGCAGATCATCAAGCGCGGCGGCAATCTCGGCGTGAAGGAGATCGTGCTGGGCATGCCGCATCGCGGCCGCCTCAACGTGCTGACCCAGGTGATGGGCAAGGCACACCGCGCGCTGTTCCACGAATTCAAGGGCGGCTCGGCCAACCCCGACGCGGTCGAAGGCTCGGGCGACGTCAAATATCACCTCGGTGCCTCCTCGGACCGCGAGTTCGACGGCAACCGGATCCATCTGTCGCTGACCGCCAACCCCTCGCATCTCGAGATCGTCGATCCCGTCGTGCTCGGCAAGGTGCGTGCGAAGCAGGACCAGCACGGCGATCCGCCGGACATGCGCATCTCCGTCATGCCGCTCCTGATGCATGGCGATGCCGCTTTCGCCGGCCAGGGCGTGGTGGCGGAATGCTTCGGCCTGTCCGACCTGAAGGGCTACCGCACCGGCGGCTCCGTGCACTTCATCGTCAACAACCAGATCGGCTTCACGACCTATCCGCGCTACTCGCGCTCCTCGCCCTATCCGTCCGATGTGGCGAAGATGATCGACGCGCCGATCTTCCACGTCAATGGCGACGACCCGGAAGCCGTGGTGTTCGCGGCCAAGGTCGCGACCGAGTTCCGGCAGAAATTCCACAAGCCCGTCGTCATCGACATGTTCTGCTACCGCAGGCATGGCCATAACGAGGGCGACGAGCCGGCCTTCACCCAGCCGGTGATGTACAAGCGGATCGCGGCGCATCCCTCGACGCTGGAGCTCTACTCGCGGCGCCTGATCAGCGAGGGCGTGATCACCGAGGGCGAGGTCGAGAAGGCCAAGGCCGACTGGCGCGCCCGGCTCGATGCCGAATTCGAGGCCGGCACCTCCTACAAGCCGAACAAGGCCGACTGGCTCGACGGCAAATGGGCGGGCTTCAAGATCGCCGACCAGGAAGAGGACGCCCGCCGCGGCGTCACCGGCGTCGATCTGCCTGTGCTGAAAGACATCGGCCGCAAGATCACCAAGGTACCGGACGGCTTCCGCGTCCACCGCACCATCCAGCGCTTCCTGGAAAACCGCGCCAAGGCGATCGACAACGGCGTCGGCATCGACTGGGCGACCGGCGAGGCGCTGGCGTTCTGTACGCTGCTGCAGGAAAACCACCATGTCCGCCTGTCCGGACAGGACTCGGAGCGCGGCACCTTCTCGCAGCGCCACTCGGTCCTGATCGACCAGGAGGACGAGAGCCGCTACACGCCGTTCAACCATCTCGGCAGCCAGCAGGGCCATTACGAGGTCATCAACTCGCTGCTGTCGGAAGAGGCCGTGCTCGGCTTCGAATACGGCTATTCGCTCGCCGAGCCGAACACGCTGACGCTCTGGGAAGCCCAGTTCGGCGACTTCGCCAACGGCGCGCAGGTCGTGTTCGACCAGTTCATCTCCTCGGGCGAGCGCAAATGGTTGCGCATGTCCGGTCTCGTCTGCCTCCTGCCGCACGGCTATGAGGGCCAGGGGCCGGAGCACTCCTCGGCGCGCCTCGAGCGCTTCCTGCAGATGTGCGCGGAAGACAACATGCAGGTGGTCTACCCGACCACGCCGGCGAACTACTTCCATGCGCTGCGCCGCCAGCTGCATCGCGAGATCCGCAAGCCGCTGATCATGATGACGCCGAAATCGCTGCTGCGTCACAAGCGGGCGGTGTCGCGTCTCGAGGAGCTGGCGAAGGGCACGACCTTCCATCGCATCCTCTACGATGACGCCCAGATGCTGCCGAACGAGGCGATCAAGCTCGTTCCGGACGAGAAGATCCGCCGCATCGTGCTCTGCTCCGGCAAGGTCTATTACGACCTCTACGAGGAGCGCGAGAAGCGCGGCATCGATGACATCTACCTGATGCGCATCGAGCAGCTCTATCCTGTGCCGCTGAAGGCGCTGGTGGCCGAGCTGTCGCGCTTCAAGAAGGCCGAAGTGGTGTGGTGCCAGGAAGAGCCCCGCAACATGGGTGCATGGCACTTCATCGAGCCCTATCTGGAATGGGTGCTGAACCAGGTGAACGGCGCAAGCCGGCGTCCGCGTTATGTCGGCCGCGCCGCTTCCGCTGCGACCGCCACGGGTCTGATGTCCAAGCATCAGGCGCAGTTGAAGGCGTTCCTGGACGAAGCACTGAGCTGAATTTTTTCGAACTGCGTCATGCCCCGCCTCGTGCGTAACCGCGCACTGGAGCGGGGCATCCAGTACGCCGTGGCGTCCGTGCAGAGTACGAACGTCCGGTTTGCTGGATGGCTTGCTTTTCGCAGGCGATGACACACCCGCACTTATGACCGCATTGGCGATCTCCTTAAGGAAAAGACCATGACTGAAATTCGTGTGCCGACGCTCGGCGAATCCGTCACCGAGGCCACCATCGGCCGCTGGTTCAAGAAGGCCGGCGATCCGGTCGCCGTCGACGAGCCCTTGGTTGAGCTCGAGACCGACAAGGTCACCATCGAAGTTCCGGCGCCCTCCGCGGGCACGCTGAGCGAGATCATCGCCGCCGACGGCGCGACCGTCGCCGTCGGTGCGCTGCTCGGGCAGATCACCGAGGGGGCCGGTGCCGCCAAGCCCGCCGCCGCTCCCGCCAAGCCGGCCGCTGCTCCAGCCGCAGCCGCTGCGGCTCCGGCTGCCGCCGCCGCTGCGCCGAAGGCGCCGCCGGCCGATGCGCCGCTCGCTCCGTCCGTGCGCAAGCTGTCGGCCGAGACCGGCATCGACGCCTCGACCGTCCCCGGCTCCGGCAAGGACGGCCGCGTCACCAAGGGCGACATGTTAGCTGCGATCGAGCGCGCCGCCTCCGCACCGACCCCGGTCAACCAGCCCGCCGCCGCCGTGCAGGTTCGCGCGCCGTCGCCGGCCGATGACGCCGCCCGCGAAGAGCGCGTCAAGATGACCCGCCTGCGCCAGACCATCGCGCGCCGCCTCAAGGACGTGCAGAACACCGCGGCCATGCTCACGACCTTCAACGAGGTCGACATGACCAACGTCATGGCGCTGCGTGCGCACTACAAGGACGCGTTCGAGAAGAAGCACGGCGCCAAGCTCGGCTTCATGGGCTTCTTCACCAAGGCCGTCGTGCAGGCGCTGAAGGACATCCCGGCCGTCAATGCCGAGATCGACGGCACCGACCTGATCTACAAGAACTACTACCACATCGGCGTCGCCGTCGGCACCGACAAGGGCCTCGTCGTGCCCGTAGTGCGCGACTGCGACCACAAGTCGATCTCCGACATCGAGAAGAGCATCGCCGATTTCGGCCGCCGCGCCCGTGACGGCCAGCTCAAGATCGACGAGATGCAGGGCGGCACCTTCACCATCACCAATGGCGGCATCTACGGCTCGCTGATGTCGACCCCGATCCTGAACGCGCCGCAATCCGGCATCCTCGGCATGCACAAGATCCAGGAGCGGCCGATGGTCGTCGGCGGCAAGATCGAGGTTCGTCCGATGATGTATCTGGCCTTGTCCTACGATCACCGCGTCATCGACGGCAAGGAAGCCGTCACCTTCCTGGTCCGCGTCAAGGAGAGCCTGGAAGATCCGGCGCGCCTGGTGCTCGATCTCTGATCCCTGCTGCTCTGCGAGCGCCGTCGCGATCAACGCGGCGGCGCGTGTCGAACCATGGAGGTGCGCGTGACCGATAAAGTCGTTGTCATCACCGGCGGTAGCCGCGGCATCGGGCGGGCGACCGCGATTGCGGCGGCCGCGCGCGGCTATCGCGTCGTGGTCGGCTATGCCAGCAACAAGAAGGCCGCCGACGAGGTCGTCGCGCAGATCGAGGCCGCCAACGGCAAGGCCACCGCGGTGAAATGCGATGTCGCCGAGGAAAGCGACATCCTCGCCCTGTTCAAGGAAGCTGACAAGCTGGGCACGCTTGGCGCGCTCGTCAACAATGGCGGCATTGTCGGCAAGAGCGGCGTGCGGGTCGACGAGATGTCGGCCGAGCGCATCCAGCGCGTGATGGCGGTGAACGTGACCGGCTCCATCCTCTGCGCGCGCGAAGCCATCAAGCGGATGTCGACCAGGCACGGCGGCGAGGGCGGCGTCATCGTCAACCTCTCGTCCGTCGCTGCCAGGCTCGGCGCACCCAACACTTATGTCGATTACGCCGCGTCCAAGGGCGCGGTGGATTCCTTCACCGTCGGCCTCGGCTACGAGGTCGCGGGCGAAGGCATCCGCGTTGCCGCGATCCGCCCCGGCCTGATCGACACCGAGATCCACGCCGCCGGCGGCGAGCCCGACCGCGCCCATCGTCTGGCCCATATGGTGCCGATGAAGCGCGTCGGCACCGCCGAGGAAATCGCCAACGCCATCGTCTGGCTGATGTCGGACGAGGCCTCCTACGTCACCTCAGCCATTCTCGATGTGTCCGGCGGACGCTGACGCGCCGCGCGGACGCTGACACATCCTCATCACGCCAAACCTCACGGGACTTTCTCTCATGGCTACCTACGATCTCGTCGTCATCGGCACCGGACCGGGCGGATATGTCTGCGCGGTACGCGCTAGCCAGCTCGGCATGAAAGTCGCCGTGGTCGAAAAGAACGCCACGCTCGGTGGCACCTGCCTCAATGTCGGCTGCATGCCGTCGAAGGCGCTGCTGCACGCCTCCGAGATGTTCGAGGAAGCCGGCCATTCCTTCGCGAAGATGGGCGTGTCGGTCTCGTCGCCGAAGCTCGATCTGCCGGCGATGATGAACTTCAAGCAGCAGGGCATCGACGGCAACGTCAAGGGCGTCGAGTTCCTGATGAAGAAGAACAAGATCGACGTGCTCAAGGGCACCGGCAAGATCCTGGGCACCGGCAAGGTCGAGGTCTCCGCCGACGGCAAGTCGCAGACGATCGACACCAGGAACATCGTGATCGCCACAGGCTCCGACATCGCGCGCCTCAAGGGCATCGAGATCGACGAGAAGCGCGTCGTCTCCTCGACCGGCGCGCTGTCGCTCGACAAGGTCCCCGGCAAGCTCCTGATCGTCGGCGCCGGCGTGATCGGCCTCGAGCTCGGCTCGGTCTGGCATCGTCTTGGCGCCGAAGTCGTGGTCGTCGAATTCCTCGACCGCATCCTGCCCGGCATGGACGGCGAGATCGCCAAGCAATTCCAGCGCATCCTCGAGAAGCAGGGCTTTGCGTTCAAGCTGGGGGCCAAGGTCACCGCGGTCGACACCTCGGGCAAGACGCTGAAGGCGACGATCGAGCCCGCTGCCGGCGGTTCGGCCGAGACGCTGGAAGCCGACGTCGTGCTCGTCAGCATCGGCCGCGTGCCCTACACCGACGGTCTCGGCCTGAAGGAAGCCGGCGTCGCGCTCGACGCGCGCGGCCGCGTGCAGATCGATCCGCATTTCGCCACCAGCCTCAAGGGCGTCTACGCCATCGGCGACGTCGTCGCGGGCCCGATGCTCGCGCACAAGGCCGAGGATGAGGGCGTTGCGGTCGCGGAGATCATCGCCGGACAGGCCGGCCACGTGAACTACGACGTCATTCCGGGCGTCGTGTATACCACTCCGGAAGTGTCCTCCGTCGGCAAGACCGAGGAGGAGCTGAAGCAGGCGGGCATCGGTTACACCGTCGGAAAGTTTCCGTTCACCGCCAACGGCCGCTCTAAGGTCAACCAGACCACTGACGGTTTCGTGAAGATTCTCGCAGATGCGAAGACCGATCGCGTGCTCGGCGTTCACATCATCGGCCGCGAAGCCGGCGAAATGATCCATGAAGCCTGCGTTCTCATGGAATTCGGCGGCAGTGCGGAGGATCTCGCGCGCACCTGCCACGCCCATCCGACCCGCTCGGAGGCCGTCAAGGAAGCCGCGCTTGCGGTCGGCAAGCGGGCCATCCATATGTAGGCACGCGCCCAGCACCGAATCGGGCGGGAAACACATGCTGCGCCGCGTCCTTCAACCGGTCTGGGTCCTGCTTGCGATCATCTTCCTGATCGAAGCCTGGCTGTGGGACCATCTCGAACCGATCGTTGCCAAGGTCGTCGCAGCCATCCCGCTGGCGCGGTTCAAGCATTGGCTGACGGAGCGCGTCAATGCGCTGTCGCCCGCCATGACGCTGATCGTGTTCGCGGTCCCCATCGTCCCGCTGTTTCCGCTCAAGCTGGTCGGCCTCTGGCTGCTCGCGCACGAATACTGGACCAGCGCAGTCTTCACGATCGTGTTCGCGAAGCTGGTCGGCGTCGGCGTCACCGCCTTCGTGTTCGACGTGACGCGCCACAAGCTCCTGGAGATGCACTGGTTCGAGCGGATCTATGATCTGGTGCTGAAGGTGCGCGCCAAGGCCGCCGAACTGGTCGATCCGATCAAGCGCCGCATCCGCGAGCTGATCGCCGGCGACGGCGAGGGGTGGTCCTCCCGCACGCTCCGCCTGATCCAGCGCTTCCGCAAGAGCGTGCATCAGGCGCGGTGATCTTCACCACAATGACGGTCAAGTAGCCCGGATGAGCGCAGCGATATCCGGGATCTCTCGTTGTGGCTTCCCGGATATCGCTGCGCTCATCCGGGCTACAGGCCCTAATGCAAATGCAGGAAATGCGGCCACCACAGGCCGAGCGCGGTCATGAAGAGACCGGCGAGCGTCAGCACGCCGCTGACATAGGCGAGCGCGAGCATGCCGGTAATGATGGTGGCAGAGGCCAGCACGATGCCGATCTGGAAGGCGGCCGACGCCAGCTCGAAGTGATGGTATTTCGCGGTCGCCTCGTCGCGGTCATGCTGGGCGTGCTTGGCCTTCTCGGCGAGCTGCTCGGTGCCTTCGCCGGTCTCGGGCTCGGAGCGGTAGCGCTGTGCGGTCTTGGTCCAGTCGTCGACCTGCTTCTGCACCGTCGCCTTCACGGCATCATCGGTCGTGCCGGCCAGCGTCAGCTTGCCCTGCTCGGCCGCAGTAATCACCACGGTGCGGCGGATGCTTTTGGCCTGGAAGAACGCCCAGAGATTGGCGGCCTCGACGTTCTTGCTGATCGATTCGGTCTGGGCGCCCTTGCCGAGCGTCTCCGAGATCGCCAGGAACAGCGCCAGCACCGCGATCAGGAGCGCGATCTTCTTGTTCGAGCCGGACGCGTGTTCGGCGTGCTCGGCGTGCTCCATGCTTTCATGTGCGCCCATAAATCTCTCCTGCCTCGGTTCCCCACGATTTGACCGAACCGTGGGCGCCGCGCAAGAGGCACGCGAGCTATGACGAGAGTGTGTCAGCGCCGCGGATGCGCGCTCGCATAGACTTCCAGCAGCCGCTCGGAATCGATGCCGGTATAGATTTGCGTGGTCGAGAGCGAGGAATGGCCGAGCAATTCCTGGATGGCGCGTAAGTCGCCGCCGCGCGAGAGCAGATGCGTGGCGAAGGAGTGCCGGAGCGCGTGCGGCGTGGCGCTGTCGGGAAGGCCCAGTGCGCCGCGCAGCCGCTCCATCGCGAGCTGGATGATGCGCGGGCTCAAGGGCCCACCGCGCGCGCCGACGAAGATCGGTCCCTCCGCGGGTAGCGAATACGGGCACATCGAAACGTATTCCTGCACGAGCGCGAGCACGTTCTGCAGCACCGGCACCATCCGGGTCTTGTTGCCTTTGCCTGTCACGACCAGCACGTCGCCTTCGCCGGGACGCGGCACCTCGCGGCGCTTTAGGCCGAGCGCTTCGGAGATGCGCAGGCCCGAGCCATACAGCAGCGCCATCACCGCGGCATCGCGCGCCAGGATCCAGGTCTCGCGGTCCTCGCCGGCGCGCTCGTCGGCATCGGCCAGACGTTTTGCGGAGGCCATCGGCAGCGGCTTCGGCAGGCTCTTCGCAACCTTTGGCGCGCGGATCGCGGACAATGCGCCGACCTTGCCCTTGCCCTCGCGTTCGAGGAAGCGCCCGAACGAGCGCAGGCCCGCCAGCGCGCGCATCAGGCTGCGACCGGCAATGTCGTCGGCCCGGCGCATCGCCATGAAGGCGCGAACGTCGGTGGCCTCCAGCGATGCAAACCGTTCGAGCGTCACCCGCTCGCCCCAATGCGCACAGAGAAAATCCAGGCACTGCCGCAGGTCGCGGCCATAGGCCTCGAGCGTCTTCGGCGACAGCCGCCGCTCGGCACCGAGATGCGACAGCCAGCGTGCCATCTCCTGCGCGATCGAGGGGTCGGCGCTGGCGAGCTCGATTCTTGGGGCTGCGGCTTTGCTCATGCGCTCTGGACGTGGTGATTCCGCACAGTATATCGCATCACACTCGTTTATCGTTCGCTAAGGCCGGCCCGCGGCGCTAGCCTGAAGTCCCCGAGTTCCGATTCTCCACCCATGGATCACACACCGCGCAGCCCCGCCTCCGCCCACGCGACCGGCATGGTCGACGTGCTGGTGCCGGTCGCGCTCGACCAGACCTATTCCTACAAGGTGCCGCGCGGGATGGAGCTGAAGGCGGGCGATCTTGTCGGTGTGCCGCTCGGGGCCCGCGAGGTGCTGGCGGTGGTCTGGGGCGAGAACGCCAATCCCGATCCGCGCCTGCACAATCGCCTCAAGGAGGTCAGCGAGAAGCTCGACATCCCGCCGCTGAAGCCCGAGCTGCGTTCGGTGGTCGACTGGGTCGCCAATTACACGCTGAGTCCGCGCGGCATGGTGCTGCGTATGTGCCTGCGCATGGGCGAGAATCTCGGCCCGGAGCGGGTGCGCGCCGGCGTTCGCCTGGTCGGCGATCCCCCGAAGCGGCTGACGCCGGCACGGCAGCGGGTGATCGCGGTGCTGTCCGACCGGCTGCTGCACAGCAAGTCCGAGGCGGCCAAGGAAGCGGGCGTCTCCTCAGGCGTGATCGACGGCCTCGTCGACGAAGGCACGCTCACGGTCGAGCCGATGCCGCCGCCCCCGCCGCCGCCCGCGCCAGATCCTGATTTCGGCCGGCCGGATTTCTCGCCGCTGCAGCGTGCCGGTGTGGATGCGATGCGCGCGCTCGCGGCCAACGGCACCTTTCACGTCGCGCTGCTCGACGGTGTCACCGGCTCGGGCAAGACCGAGGTCTATTTCGAAGCCGTGGCCGAGGTGATCCGTCGCGGAAAGCAGTCGCTGATCCTGATGCCGGAGATCGCGCTCACCGGCCAGTTCCTCGACCGCTTCGCGCAGCGCTTTGGCGTGCGGCCGCTCGAATGGCATTCCGAACTCACCCCGCGCACCCGCGCGCGCAATTGGGCCGCGATCTCCGAAGGTTCAGCGCCGGTCGTGGTCGGCGCGCGCTCGGCGCTGTTTCTGCCCTATGCCAATCTCGGCCTCATCATCGTCGATGAAGAGCACGACCAGGCCTACAAGCAGGACGACGGCGTGCATTACCACGCCCGCGACATGGCGGTGGTGCGCGCGCATATCGCCAGGATTCCGGTCGTGCTGGCCTCCGCGACGCCTTCGGTGGAGTCCGAGGTCAATGCGCGCAAGAGCCGCTACCAGCGCATCGCGCTGCCCTCGCGCTTCGGCGGCCAGCACATGCCGCATATCGAGGCGATCGATCTGCGCCGCGAGCCGCCCGCGCGCGGCCGCTTCATCTCGCCGCGGCTTGCCGGCGAGATCAGAATCGCGATCGAGCGGCGCGAGCAGGCGCTGCTGTTCCTCAACCGCCGCGGCTATGCACCGCTGACCTTGTGCCGTGCCTGCGGCCATCGCTTCGCCTGCACCATCTGCGATGCCTGGCTGGTCGATCATCGCTTCCGCCAACGCCTCGTCTGTCATCATTGCGGCTTCTCGATGCCGCGCCCGCATATCTGTCCGAACTGCTCGGCGGAGGAATCGCTGGTCGCGGTCGGGCCCGGCGTCGAGCGCCTGCAGGAGGAGGCGGCCGCGCTGTTCCCGGAAGCGCGCACCATGGTGCTGTCCAGCGATCTCATCACCTCGATCGAGACGATGCGCTCGGAGCTCGCCGAAATCGCGGAGGGTCGCGTCGACATCATCATCGGCACGCAGCTCGTCGCAAAAGGCCACAATTTCCCGCGGCTCAATCTGGTCGGCGTGGTCGATGCGGATCTTGGCCTCAGCAACGGCGATCCGCGCGCCGCGGAGCGCACCTGGCAATTGCTCAATCAGGTGATCGGCCGCGCCGGCCGCGAGCAGGGCCGTGGCGTCGGCTATCTCCAGACCCACCAGCCCGATCATCCCGTGATGAAGGCGCTGATCGCCTGCGACCGCGAGGCCTTCTACGACAGCGAGATCGAGCTGCGCGAGAAGACGCTCTATCCGCCGTTCGGCCGGCTCGCGAGCCTGATCATCTCGGCAGGCGACCGGCCGAGCGCGGAAGGTTTCGGCCGCAAGCTCGTCGCGCTGGCGCCGCGCGACGAACGCGTCGTGGTGCTGGGGCCGGCGGAAGCGCCGCTCGCCGTCATCAAGGGCCGCTATCGCTTCCGCATCCTGGTGAAATCGGCGCGCGGCTTCGATCTGTCGGACTATTTGCGCAGCTGGCTCGCGGTGTGCCCGAAGCCATCAGGCAATCTCAAGCTCGAAGTGGATGTCGATCCGCAGAGCTTTTTGTAAGCGCCACTGTCACCAAATGCTTGGTCGTCATTCCGGGGCGCGACGAAGTCGCGAGCCCGGAATCCATTCCTCCACCAACTCTGCCGCGCGATGGATTCCGGGCTCGGGCTGCGCGCGCCCCGGAATGACGACAAAAAAAGCCCGCGGTCCCCCAAGACCACGGGCTTGTCTCACGCGCGCAGCAAACTGATGGAAACTGCGCGTGTGAGGAGAGGCGCTTGAAACGCCCCTTTAGGAGACGACTTCCGCGGTGACGCGGCCGACGCCGGCACCGGTGAGGCCGATGGCGCGGGCAGCGCCGGTGGAGAGGTCGAGGACACGGCCGCGAATGAACGGACCGCGGTCATTGATGGTGACGACCACGCTCTGGCCGCGATGGGTGACACGCAGCTTGGTGCCGAACGGCAGCGAACGGTGGGCCGCGGTCATGGCGTTCTGGTTGAAGCGCTGGCCCGACGCCGTCCGGCTGCCGGACTCGTTGCCGTAAAAGGAAGCCATGCCGGAGAAGCTGTGGCCCGTGCCGGAGGTCGGCGTCATCGACGCATTGGCGTTGCGCCAATCGGAGGTCGCGTTGGTGTCGGTCTGGGCGTGGTGGCGGTGTTGGTGATGCCGGTGATGCCGGGATTTTGCGGAAGCTTCGGTGGCAGTTCCACCGATGAGGAGGGTTGCGGCGACGAAAGCGATCGCCGTGCGCGGCCGGGTCACAAAGCCCAGCGTCTTCAAAGACAGCATTTACTGGTCCCTAAGCTAGTATTGCCACATATGTGGCTAGTGGAGCCCCCATCAGTTTGCGAGCGGGTTGGCGTTTCGATTCCCAATGAGGCGTGAATTGGGCAGTAAATTGAGTATGTTTCGTCATGAAACATCTTGTTACCGTTGTACGATAATCAGCGGATGTTTCGTAATCTTCGGCTTTAACGATTCCTTAACCTCATGATTACTTCGTAATACTGTAAAACGAAGTGATCGCTTCGATTGTTCAGAATTCGGTAAGTATTCGGCCAGTGGAACCAGCCACTCCAGAATCACGCCTCTGCGATCCGTGTTCATGGCCGCTATGCGCTAGGGGCAGGAACCAACCGCGGGGAGGCTCCCGGCAATTTCCACGACGCGGGAGACCATCGGTCCGAACGCGTCAGCGCCGCCCTCGCGGCGTCGCCCGCTGCGACGAACTGGCGGGAGAACCGCGTGCCTTTAATTTGGCGTCATGTTGCACCTGCGCGCCTGCTATGTTAGCAAAGCCGCGATTTTAACGAGCCCGGCACCTCCCGTGCTGGTCGAAAATCGAAGTCCCGCTTGAATTCCAAGGGCTTGGATCGCTAGGCGCCGCTTCGTGGCGACGGTTTTTCCCTTGCGAGTTTGACAGCAAAAAGAGCGCGTCTGTGGCTGCAGAAGATACGTCCGTTTCAGGTGTGTCCGGCCGTTATGCAACGGCCTTGTTTGAACTGGCCCGCGACCAGAAAGTGGTCGACGAGGTCAAAGCCGATCTCGACAAATTCGATGCCTTGCTGAACGAAAGCGCGGATCTCAAGCGCCTCGTCCGCAGCCCGGTGTTCGCGGCCGACGCCCAGTCCCGGGCCCTCTCGGCCGTGCTGGCCAAGGCCGGCATCGCCGGCATCTCCGCCAACTTCCTCAAGGTGCTGACCGCCAACCGCCGCCTGTTCGTGGTGGCGGACGTCATTCGCGGCTACCGCGCCCTCGTCGCCAAGTTCAAGGGTGAGACGACGGCCGACGTCACCGTGGCGGAAGCGCTCTCGGACAAGAATCTCGATGCCCTCAAGGTTGCCCTGAAGTCGGTGACCGGCAAGGACGTCGCGCTGAACGTGAAAGTCGATCCCTCGATCATCGGTGGCCTCGTCGTCAAGCTGGGCAGCCGCATGGTGGATGGTTCGCTTCGCACCAAACTCAATTCGATCAAGCACGCGATGAAAGAGGCAGGCTGATGGACATCCGCGCCGCGGAAATTTCCGCGATCCTCAAGGACCAGATCAAGAATTTCGGCCAGGAAGCTGAAGTCTCCGAAGTCGGACAGGTGCTGTCCGTCGGCGACGGTATCGCCCGCGTCTACGGTCTGGACAACGTCCAGGCCGGTGAAATGGTCGAGTTCGAGAACGGCACCCGCGGCATGGCGCTGAACCTCGAAACCGACAACGTCGGCGTGGTTATTTTCGGTGCCGACCGCGAGATCAAGGAAGGCCAGACCGTCAAGCGCACCCGCGCCATCGTGGACGCGCCGGTCGGCAAGGGCCTGCTCGGCCGCGTGGTCGACGCGCTCGGCAACCCGATCGACGGCAAGGGTCCGATCCAGGCCGAGAAGCGCATGCGCGTCGACGTCAAGGCGCCCGGCATCATTCCGCGCAAGTCGGTGAGCGAGCCGATGGCGACCGGCCTCAAGGCGATCGACGCCCTGATCCCGATCGGCCGCGGCCAGCGCGAGCTGATCATCGGCGACCGCCAGACCGGCAAGACCGCGATCGCGCTCGACACCATCCTGAACCAGAAGCCGCTCAATGCGCAGCCCGACGAGAACATCAAGCTGTACTGCGTCTACGTCGCGGTCGGCCAGAAGCGTTCGACCGTCGCCCAGTTCGTGAAGGTGCTGGAGGAGCAGGGCGCGCTCGAATATTCGATCGTCGTCGCCGCCACCGCCTCGGATCCGGCGCCGATGCAGTACATCGCGCCCTTCACCGGCTGCACCATGGGCGAGTACTTCCGCGACAACGGCATGCACGCGGTCATCATCTATGACGACCTCTCCAAGCAGGCCGTCGCCTACCGCCAGATGTCGCTGCTGCTGCGCCGTCCGCCGGGCCGCGAAGCCTATCCCGGCGACGTGTTCTATCTGCACTCCCGCCTGCTCGAGCGCGCGGCGAAGCTGAACAAGGACCAGGGCTCGGGCTCGCTGACGGCGCTGCCGGTCATCGAAACCCAGGCCAACGACGTGTCGGCCTACATCCCGACCAACGTCATCTCGATCACGGACGGCCAGATCTTCCTTGAAACCGACCTGTTCTTCCAGGGCATCCGTCCTGCCGTGAACGTCGGTCTGTCGGTGTCGCGCGTCGGCTCGTCGGCGCAGACCAAGGCCACCAAGAAGGTCGCCGGCAAGATCAAGGGCGAGCTCGCGCAGTACCGCGAAATGGCGGCGTTCGCGCAGTTCGGCTCCGACCTCGACGCCTCGACCCAGCGCCTGCTCAACCGCGGCTCGCGCCTGACCGAGCTGCTGAAGCAGCCGCAGTTCTCGCCGCTGAAGATGGAAGAGCAGGTCTGCGTGATCTGGGCCGGCACCAACGGCTATCTCGATCCGCTCCCGCTCAACAAGGTGCGCGCCTTCGAGGACGGCCTGCTCTCGCTGCTGCGCGGCAAGCACGTCGACATCCTCAACGCGATCCGCGACAGCCGCGATCTCGCCGACGACACTGCTGCGAAGCTGAAGTCGGTGGTCGAAGGTTTCGCGAAGACCTTCGCGTAATCGAGAGCGTCATGGCCGGGCTTGTCCCGGCCATCCACGTGCTGACGCGTGGAGACGAAGACGTGGATGCCCGGGACGAGCCCGGGCACGACGACACTGGGATAGGCTAGTGGCTTGGCCCTAAGGGTCGAACCGCCGGGGTGAACGAAGAATGGCGTCACTGAAAGACATGCGCGTCCGCATCGCCTCCACCAAGGCGACGCAAAAGATCACCAAGGCCATGCAGATGGTCGCAGCCTCGAAGCTGCGCCGTGCGCAGACCGCCGCGGAAGCGGCGCGTCCCTATGCCGACAAGATGAGCGCGGTGATCTCCAACATCGCCAGCGCCGCCGCGGCCTCGCCCGGCGCGCCGGTTCTGCTGGCCGGCACCGGCAGGGATCAGGTGCATCTGCTGCTGGTCTGCACCGGCGAGCGCGGCCTGTCCGGCGCCTTCAATTCCTCGATCGTGCGCCTCGCCCGCGAGCGCGCCCTGGCGCTGATGGCGCAGGGCAAGGACGTGAAATTCTTCTGCGTCGGCCGCAAGGGCTACGAGCAGCTGCGCCGCCAGTTCGACAAGCAGATCGTCGAGCATCTCGATCTGCGCAGCGTCCGCCAGCTCGGCTTCGTCAATGCCGAGGATATCGCCAAGAAGGTGCTGGCCCGTTTCGACGCCGGCGAGTTCGACGTCTGCACGCTGTTCTATTCGCGCTTCAAGTCGGTGATCTCGCAGATCCCGACCGCCCAGCAGGTCATCCCGCTGGTCGTCGAGGAGAGCGCTGCCGCGAGCACCACCTCCTACGAATATGAGCCGGAAGAGGACGAGATCCTCACCCGCCTTCTGCCGCGCAACCTCGCCGTCCAGATCTTCCGCGCGCTGCTCGAGAACAACGCTTCGTTCTACGGCGCGCAGATGAGCGCGATGGACAACGCGACGCGCAACGCCGGTGAAATGATCCGCAAGCAGACGCTGGTCTACAACCGCACGCGTCAGGCGCAGATCACCAAGGAACTGATCGAAATCATCTCGGGCGCCGAGGCCGTCTGATCAAGGCGCATCGGTACCCATCATACGCAACATCCCGGTCAAGTTGACCGTGGTCTACCGAGCATGATCCGGAAAAGTGGAAACCGGTTTTCCGCGAAGATCATGCTCAAAAGTGAAACTAGCTCATGATCCGATCATGAGCTGAATTCGGATCGAAGGAGACATTCAATGGCAGCCCAGGTCGGTCGCGTCACCCAGGTCATCGGCGCCGTCGTCGACGTGCAGTTCGAAGGCCACCTCCCGGCCATTCTCAACTCGCTCGAAACCAAGAACGGCGGCAACCGCCTGGTGCTCGAAGTCGCCCAGCATCTCGGTGAATCCACGGTGCGCACGATCGCGATGGACACCACCGAAGGTCTGGTCCGCGGCCAGGAAGTGAGCGACACCGGCGCGCCGATCCGCGTTCCCGTCGGTGAAGGTACGCTCGGCCGCATCATCAACGTCATCGGCGAGCCGATCGACGAAGCCGGCCCGGTCAAGTCGGAAGGCCTGCGCGCCATCCACCAGGAGGCGCCGAGCTACACCGACCAGTCGACCGAAGCCGAAATTCTCGTCACCGGCATCAAGGTCGTCGACCTGCTCGCTCCCTACGCCAAGGGCGGCAAGATCGGCCTGTTCGGCGGCGCCGGCGTCGGCAAGACCGTGCTGATTCAGGAACTGATCAACAACGTCGCGAAGGCGCACGGCGGTTACTCCGTGTTCGCCGGTGTCGGCGAGCGCACCCGCGAGGGCAACGACCTCTATCACGAGTTCATCGAGTCCAAGGTCAACGCCGATCCGAAGAACCCGGATCCGAGCGTGAAGTCGAAGTGCGCGCTGGTGTTCGGCCAGATGAACGAGCCGCCGGGCGCCCGCGCCCGCGTCGCGCTCACCGGTCTGACCATCGCGGAAGACTTCCGCGACAAAGGCCAGGACGTGCTGTTCTTCGTCGACAACATCTTCCGCTTCACCCAGGCTGGCTCGGAAGTGTCGGCGCTGCTCGGCCGTATTCCGAGCGCCGTGGGTTATCAGCCGACGCTCGCCACCGACATGGGCGCACTGCAGGAGCGCATCACCACCACGCAGAAGGGCTCGATCACCTCGGTGCAGGCCATCTACGTTCCGGCCGACGACTTGACCGACCCGGCGCCTGCGACCTCGTTCGCGCATCTTGACGCGACCACCACGCTGTCGCGCTCGATCGCAGAAAAGGGCATCTACCCGGCGGTGGACCCGCTCGACTCGACCTCGCGCATGCTCTCCCCGCTGGTCGTCGGCGAGGAGCACTACGCGGTCGCCCGTCAGGTCCAGCAGGTGCTGCAGCGCTACAAGGCGCTCCAGGACATCATCGCCATTCTCGGCATGGACGAGCTCTCGGAAGAGGACAAGCTGACGGTGGCCCGCGCCCGCAAGGTCGAGCGCTTCATGTCGCAGCCGTTCCACGTCGCCGAAATCTTCACGGGATCGCCGGGCAAGTTCGTCGAGCTCGCTGACACCATCAAGGGCTTCAAGGGCCTGGTCGAAGGCAAGTACGATCACCTGCCCGAAGCCGCCTTCTACATGGTCGGGACCATTGAAGAAGCCGTCGAGAAGGGCAAGAAGCTGGCCGCTGAAGCGGCTTAAGAGGCGAATGGCGAATAGGGAGTAGCGAATAATACGCTGCTCCTGCTCGCCACTCGCTATTCGCCACTCGCTATTCGCAGGTTCTCCATGGCCACCTTTCACTTCGATCTCGTCTCTCCGGAAAAGCTCGCCTTCTCGGGCGAGGTCGATCAAGTCGACATCCCCGGCGTCGAGGGTGATTTCGGCGTGCTGGCCGGACATGCGCCGGTCGTGGCCGCGATCCGCCCCGGCATTCTCACCATCACCACCGGCGGCAGGCACGAGAAGGTCATCGTGCTCGGCGGCCTCGCCGAAGTCTCCGAAAAGGGCCTGACCGTGCTCGCCGACGTCGCGACGTCGCTGGCCGAGCTCGACCGTGCCCAGTTCGCCGAGACGATCGCGGAGATGGAAGAGAATCTGAAGGAGCACGAAGCCGGCGAGCTCGATCACGCCATCGAGCGGCTCGACCACTTCAAGAGCATCCAGCAGCAGCTCAGCTCCACGGCTATGCACTAAGCCCCGGGGCACCGCTCCGGGGCTCAAGCCTGGAATTCCTGAAAAGGTTCAGCGCTCGTCACGACCGTGCCGGGCGCTGAAACTTTATTGCACGATCGATGAAGCTGCCGTGTATTTTATCTCGAAGTGTCAAACACTTCGCTACTGTGCATGGGGTTGTTTTCGCGGTTTTCAGTTTCCGAACACCGCAAACTCTCGCGCTACTGCGCGGTACACATCGCGGCGGAACGGCACCACGAGATCGACGACGCGGTCGAGGTGCTCCCAGCGCCAGGCGTCGAACTCGGCGGGCTGGCCGTTGCGCGGTGTCAGCGGATCGATTTCGTCGTCGCGGCCGGTGAAGCGCAGCGCGAACCATTTCTGGCGCTGGCCTCGGAACTTCGCGAGCCGGTGCGTCGGCGGCCCGTCGTAAGGCGGGAATTCGTAGGTGAACCAGTCCGTCTCGCCGAGAAAGTCGGCGCTGACGACATTGGTCTCCTCCCAGAGCTCGCGCATCGCCGCATCGCGCAGATCCTCGCCCTCGTCGACGCCGCCCTGCGGCATCTGCCAATCGAGCCCCGGCAGGATGATCTCCGGCCCGTCGCCCTTGAAGCGGTGGCCGATCAGCACACGGCCGTCGGCATTGAACAGGGCAATGCCCACGTTGGGGCGGTAGGGCTTTTCATTGGTCATCTTTGTCATTCCGGGGCGCGCGGAGCGCGAGCTCCGATGCGCAATTGCGCATCTGAGAATCCATAACCACAGGCAGTCGACGGTTGGAAGCTCGTGGTGATATTCGGCCCACCACTCCCGCCTGGGGGGTTATGGATCCCCGCCTTCGCGGGGATGACGAGCGAGGGTGGAGCGACAGTGGATCATTCATCCGCCAGCGCAGAAAATTCCTTCACCACGCGCTCATAGACCGGGCGCTTGAAGGGGATGATCAACCCAGGGAGATTCTTCATCGATTCCCAGCGCCAGCTCACGAATTCCGCCTTGTGGCCGCCACCGCCGGGCTTCTCGACGTTGATCTCGCTGTCCTTGCCGGTGAAGCGTACCGCGTACCATTTCTGGCGCTGCCCGCGGTAGCGGCCCTTCCAGGCACGCCCCGCAACCGTGCGTGGAATGTCGTAAGTGAGCCAGTCCGGGACCTCCCCGAGCCGCTCGACCGAGCGCACGCTGGTCTCCTCGTAGAGCTCGCGCTTGGCGGCTTCCCAGGTGTCCTCGCCGGGGTCGACGCCGCCTTGCGGCATCTGCCAGACATGGGTGTCGTCGACATGCTCGATGCCGCCGGCGCGGCGGCCGATGAACACCAGTCCCTTTGGATTGATCAGCATCACACCGACGCAGGTCCGGTAGGGCAGATCCTCGTAACGCGCCATTCCGCCAGACCTCTCGCATGCCTCAGGTCCGGCTTGATGCGGCCCCGCGGGAGCCGTGCCGTACCAATTCGTTGATTTAGCTGGATTTTGATTTCAGCATCGCGGTTGTCAATGGCACCAAAAGGATACCTCGGTCGCCCAATGTCTTGGTCCAGGCGCCGATGCGTTCGATCGAGACGGGCAGGGCCGAGGCCGTGCCGACAGCGATGCCGCGTTCGCGTGCGGTCGATTCGAGCTTGTTGAGGGCGCGGTCGATCTCGGTCGGCGTCGGCACCACGTCGATGGCGATGTCGCCCTTGCCGAACGGCATGGCCTGGTTCGCCGCGGCCTGGGGCGCGATGCTGCGCGGCGAGGAGCCGTCGTCGAAGAAGCCGAGGCCGCGCTTGGCCGCCTCGCGGATGATCGGCTGCATCGCCGGCTCGGTCGCGATGAATCGCGCGCCCATGAAATTGGTGAGGCCGGCATAGCCCTGCATCCGGCTCAGGTGCCAATAGAGACGGTCCATGTTCTGGTCGGGGCTGAGCGAGGTCAGCAGCGTCTGCGGTCCCGGATCGTTGTCGGGGAAGTCATAGGGCTCCATCGGGATCTGGAGGAAGATCTCGTGGCGCTGCGCACGGGCCCGCTCGGCGAGCTTGCCGGGGTCGGCGCCATAGGGCGTGAAGGCCAGCGTCACTGCCGGCGGCAGCTTCATGATCGCGTCGGTGGTCTTGGCGGCGCCGACGCCGAGGCCGCCGATCACGATCGCCACCACGGGCATCTTGGCAGCCTTGGCGCGGTCGGCGTCCGCCGCATAGACGTTGAACGGCTTCAGCCCGTCAGCGACCACCGGGATCATGCCGTAGCGCGATTTCTCCAAGAGCTTCGGATTGATCCCGGCCATGACGGACGGCGCGGCGGATGCCGCCTCGCCCTTGTCGGCGGCATCGCCGCCACCGATCACCACGTCGTGGCGGGCGCCGGTCGAGCCGTCGATCATGGTGATGGTCTTCTGCTCGCCGGGGGCGGCCTGCTTCGGCGTCTCCTTGGTCTCGTGCTTGCCCTCTGGCTTGCTCTCTGAGCCGTGGCCGGAGGCCGCCGGCTTCTCGTCCGTGGCATCGGGAGCGCGGATCGCCAGCCGGGTCATCGGCTCGCCGCCGAGCGGATCCTTGTTGAAGATGGCGAAGCCGGCAAAGGTGAGGAGGAACAGGCCAAGCAGGACGGCAAGCAGCTGCATGGCCGTGAACGGCAGCCGCAGCCGCCGTTTCCGGCGCGGCTTGTCCTGTCCGAGCGGGGCGCTCAGATCATCGGCCGTTTCAGTCATGCAAGGTCCCGAATCACTCCAGCCGACGATACCACGCCGTGGTCAAGCGGCGGCAGGCCGGGATAGGCCGGGGACGTCGGGAGCTCCACGCAAAAAGGGCGGCTCCAGGAGCCGCCCTTTTCGTCAGATCTCAGAATGCGGGGACTTAGTTCGCCGCCTTGGGCTTGTCGGTCGTGGCCTTGCTGTCGCCGCCCGGCGTGGGTGCGGCGGAGGCGCTGTTCTTGATGCCGTGGAGCAGGTCGCCGGCGAGCTTGAGCGCCTTGTCGTCCTTGGCATCCGGCGGGACGTAGGACTGCGAACCGGTCTTCTCGTCGCCGTCGTTCTTCAGATGGCCACGCAGCGAAGCCTCGCCCTTGGTGTCGGTGCGTGACTTCAGCTCGTCCGGCACGTCCTGCAGCACCTCGATGTCGGGTACGATGCCCTTGGCCTGGATCGACTTGCCCGACGGCGTGTAGTAGCGGGCGGTGGTCAGCCGCAGCGCGCCGTTGCCGCTTCCGAGCGGAATGATGGTCTGCACCGAACCCTTGCCGAACGAGCGCGTGCCGACGATCGTCGCTCGCTTGTGGTCCTGCAGCGCGCCGGCGACGATTTCCGACGCCGAGGCCGAGCCGCCATTGACCAGCACGATGACCGGCTTGCCCTTGGTCAGGTCGCCCGCATGCGCGGTGCGGCGCTGGGTCTCCTCGGCGTTGCGGCCGCGGGTCGACACGATCTCGCCCTTCTCCAGGAACGAGTCGGAGACGGTGACCGCTTCCTCGAGCAGGCCGCCCGGATTGTTGCGGAGGTCGATGATGAAGCCCTTGAGCTTGTCGCCGATCTGGTTCGAGAGGCTGGAGACCTCGCGCTTCAGGCCTTCGGTGGTCTGCTCGTTGAAGGTGGTGATGCGGATATAGGCGATGTCGTCCTGCTCGACGCGCGCGCGCACGGAGCGGACGCGGATGTTGTCGCGCACCAGGGTGACGTCGATGGGATTGTCCTGGCCCTTGCGGATGATCTTGAGCTTGATCTTGGTGTTGACCGGGCCGCGCATCTTCTCGACCGCCTGGTTCAGGGTCAGGCCCTGCACCGCCTCGTCGTCGAGATTGGTGATGATGTCGTTGGCCATGACGCCTGCGCGCGAGGCCGGCGTGTCGTCGATCGGCGAGACCACCTTGATCAGGCCGTCCTCCATCGTGACCTCGATGCCGAGGCCGCCGAACTCACCGCGGGTCTGCACCTGCATGTCGCGGAAGCTCTTGGCGTCCATGTAGCTCGAATGCGGATCGAGGCCGGTGAGCATGCCGCTGATCGCGGATTCGATCAGCTTGGTGTCATCGGGCTTCTCGACATAGTCGGAGCGCACGCGCTCGAAGACGTCGCCGAACAGATTGAGCTGGCGATAGGTGTCCGCGGTGGCGGCTCGCGCGCTGGAGCCCATGAACACCGCGCGGGGCTGGGTCACGAACAGCGTCAGCGCTGCACCGGTGGCGGCGCTGAGGAGGATTACTGAAGTCTTGCGCATCATCCGCGAACCTTCTCGCCTTCATTTGCGGCCCACCATGGGCCTGGATCGATTGGAGTGCCGTCTTTACGGAACTCGACATACAGCACAGGTTGACTCGCGTTCGTGGCGAGAATGGAGGCGACTTGAGATGTCGACCCCATGGTCGCGACCGGCTCCCCCGTGAGCACAAACTGTCCGATGTTGACCGAAATGCGCTCCATCCCGGCGATCAGGACATGATACCCGCCCCCGGCGTTGAGGATCAAGAGTTGTCCATAGCTGCGGAACGGGCCGGCATAGACCACCCAGCCGTCACACGGCGTCGTGACCTGGGAGCCGGGCTTGGTGGCCAGCGAAATACCCTTCTGGACCCCGCCAACCCCGTCGGAACCGCCAAAATCCCTGATCTTGTTACCGTTAACAGGGAGAGGCAAAAGGCCCTTGGCCGAGGCGAAGGCCATCGCCGGGGTGGTGCGGGACTTGTCCTTGAAAGCGCCCGGGCCCGACTTGGCGCTGGCGGCCGCCTTCGCCTCGGCCTGCCTTGCGGCCTCCGCGGCCTTCTCGGCAGCCTTGGCGGCGCTTTGCAGGTCCTGCTCCATCTTGGCGATCAGCCCCTGGAGATCGCCGACCTGCTTTGAAAGCGCGATGGCGCGCGAACTCTCGGTGTCCAAGTCCTTCTCGCGTGCCGCCTGCTGGCGTTGCCGCTCGTCGACCAAAGCGGCGAGCCGGGTCTGATCGTTGCGGACCCTGTCGCGGTCGGAGGCGAGCTGGTCGCGCTCGGTGGCGATTGTCTTGCGCAAGGCCACGAGCTCGCCGAGCTCGGCCGCGATCTTCTCGGCGCGGCCGCGCAATTCCGGCACGACGGCGCCGAGCAGCATCGCCGTGCGCAGTGATTGCAGCGCATCTTCGGGCCGCACCAGCAGCGCCGGAGGCGTGCGCCGGCCGGCGCGCTGCAAGGCCGCGAGCACTTCGACGATGTCGGCACGGCGTGAATCGAGCGAAGCACGCATCTGCTGCTCGCGGCCGTTCAGCGCGCGCAGCCGCGCTTCGGCCTCGTCGATCTTGGTCTCCACAGTGCGCACATTGGCGGCGGTCTCGATCAGCTGCTGGTTGAGCTTGGTGCGGTCCTGGCCGAGCGCGGTGATCTCGGCCTTGAGCTTGGCCTGCGCTTCTTCCGCGCTCTTCTGCCTGGCGCGCGCGGCTTCCAGCTCCTGCTCGCGCTGCTTGATCGCGTCGGGCGAGATCGCTGCGGTCTGCGGCGCCGGTGTTGCGGTCTGGGCTTGCGCCAGGCTTGCGCCGGCGACGTTGGCGATCAGCAGCAGGTTGAGAATCGGCGCTCGCATCGCTTCTCGGCAAAAGTGCTCGTTGTGGCGCGCATCACGCGCGGTGATAGGGATGGCCGGCCAGAATGGTGGCGGCCCGATAAAGCTGTTCCAGAAGCATGACGCGGACCATTTGGTGCGGCCAGGTCGCAGAGCCGAACGCGATCGCGAGTTTGGCCTTACGGCGCAATTCGGGCGAAAGTCCGTCCGCGCCTCCGATCACGAAAATAGTATGTCCGGCGCCTTCGTCGCGCCAGCGTCCGAGATGCCGTGCGAATACGGTGGACTCGAGATTCTGGCCGCGTTCGTCCAGCGCCACCAGGACGGATCTTTCCGGGATATGCGCCGAGATCGCCGCGGCCTCTTCGGCCATCCGTGTCGCGGTATCGCGCGCGCGGCTCTCGGGAATTTCGTGGATGCTGAGCTCGCGGAATCCAAGCTTGCGGCCGGCCTCGTCGAACCGCTCGAAATAGCGGTCCGCAAGCTCCCGTTCGGGGCCCTGCTTCAGCCGGCCCACCGCAATGACGGCAACACGCATGATATCTTCAGGGTCGCGTTTTCAAGACCGCGCGCCATAAGCGCGCGCACACGATGCTAGCATGCGCGCCAGCCGATTCGAAATCGGCTCGATGAGCCTAGATCGCCTTCGCCGCCCCCGGGCCCTGCGTGTACAATCTCTCGAGATTGTAGAACTCGCGGACCTCGGGTCTGAACACGTGCACGATCACGTCGCCGGAATCGATCAGCACCCAGTCGCAATTGGGCAAGCCCTCGACATGGATGTTCTTGATGCCGTTTTCCTTGAGGCTCTTGGTGACGTTTTCCGCGATCGCGCCGACGTGCCGGTTCACCCGGCCGGTGGTAACGATCATGTAGTCGGAGTACGCCGATTTGCCGCGAAGGTCGATGGTGACCGTCTCTTCCGCCTTCATGTCCTCGAGGCGGGAGAGGATCAGGCTCAGCGTCTTGTCGGCGTCGGGTTGCGCCTTCAAGGCCGCAGCTTTGGTCGATGTTTTACGCGTAGGCTTGGCAACCTTGGGTAAAACAGGCTTGGACAATACAGATGTGGTCAGGGACCATTCCTTTCACTGTATCGCGAACGCCGAATCCGGCGCTCACTGGTTACACTACATCATGTGGGGTTAAGGGTTTCAATATGCCAGAGAGCCTCCAGCCCGCACACTTCGTCTCACTTCGTACCTTTCCAGCTCCCGTCCGGGTTCCGCAGGCCCGTCGAGGAGAGGTTCAGCTTCAATCCGGTCAGGAACACCCAGGCGGGCGCCGGCCGATCCGCAAGTTCTGCTGCCTTCGTCTCGGGCAGACGGTAGCGCGATAACGCCTTGGCGGCCGGCGAGGCGAGGGCACGAAAACTCTGCGGCGGGCGATCGATGACCGCGATCGGCACCTGGCCGGCGATGCGCCGCCAGTCCTGCCAGCGGTGGAATTGAGCGAGATTGTCGGCGCCCATGATCCAGACAAAGCGCAGGCCGCGAAGGCGGCGGCGCAACGTGTTGATCGTGTCGATAGTGTAGCGCGTGCGAATGACGGATTCGAGACAGCTCACCTCGATCCTGGGATCGTTGGCGACGTCGCGCGCGGCCTGCATGCGCTCGCCGAGCTCGTGCAGCGGGCCGTTCTCCTTCAGCGGATTGCCGGGCGTGACCAGCCACCAGACGCGATCGAGCTGCAATCGCTTCAGCGCGAATTGACTGATCGCGCGATGGGCCTGATGCGGCGGATTGAAGGAGCCGCCGAGCAGGCCGACACGCATGCCCGGTGTCGAGGGCGGGATCGCTTGCGCCACGAAACGCGGCACGACGAAATTGTTGCTCAATTGCCCGCGCCTCGCGACGTTACCTACGGCCGCGTCTGCCCGGTGCCGTGGACGCGATATTTGAAGCTCGTCAACTGCTCGGCGCCGACAGGGCCGCGGGCGTGGAACCGGCCGGTGGCAATTCCGATCTCGGCGCCGAAACCGAACTCGCCGCCGTCGGCGAACTGCGTCGAGGCGTTGTGCAGCACGATCGCGGAATCGACCTCGCTCAGGAATTTTTTCGCGGCAGCCTCGTCCGCGCTCACGATCGCGTCGGTGTGATGCGAGCCGTGGTTCTGGATGTGTGCGATCGCGCCGTCGACGCCGTCGACCACCTTCGCCGCGATGATCGCGTCGAGATATTCGGTGTCCCAATCGTCTGCGCCGGCAGGCTTGACCCGTGCATCGATCTTCTGCACGGCGTCGTCGCCGCGCACCTCGCAGCCGGCATCGAGCAGCATCTCGACCAGCGGCTTCAGATTTTTGCCGGCAGCGGCGCGATCGACCAGCAGCGTCTCGGCTGCGCCGCAGACGCCGGTGCGTCGCATCTTGGCATTGAGCACGATCGACTTCGCCATCGCGAGGTCGGCGCTGCCATCGACATAGACGTGGTTGACGCCTTCGAGATGCGCGAACACCGGCACGCGCGCCTCCTGCTCGACGCGCGCGACGAGGCTCTTGCCCCCGCGCGGCACGATCACGTCGATCGCACCGTTCAGGCCTGACAGCATCATGCCGACCGCGGCGCGGTCGCGCGTCGGCACCAGCGTGATCGCAGCTTCGGGAAGGCCCGCTTCGCGCAGGCCCTGCACCAGGCACTCATGAATGGCACGGCAGGAGCGAAAACTGTCGGAGCCGCCGCGCAAGATCACGGCATTGCCGGACTTCAGGCACAGCACGCCGGCGTCCGCCGCAACGTTCGGACGGCTCTCGAAGATCACGCCGACGACGCCGAGCGGCACGCGCACGCGCTCGATGGTCATGCCGTTCGGCCGCTGCCAGCTCTCAGTGACGACGCCGACGGGATCGGGAATGTTGCGCACGGTTGCGATACCGTCGGCCATCGCCTCGATACGCGCCTGCGTCAGCGCGAGACGATCGATGAAAGCACCGGTGGCCTCGCCGCTGGCGCGGGCCTCGGCGACGTCCTCGGCATTGGCGGCGAGAATGGCGGCCGCATGGTTGCGGATCGCCCTCTCCATCGCCTCCAGCGCGCGGTTCTTCTGCTCCGCCGGCGCCAGCGCCAGAACCCGCGCCGCAGCACGGGTGCGGCTGGCGAGATCGTTCATCAGCGCCTGAAGATCGGCGCCGCTATCGACGGCTTTCAGGGGGGCGGCCATGGCTGGTTCAACCTTCTGCTAAGGGCGTGTCCTAGCACGGAAATCGCGGGTTTGGCGAGGCTGGGAATTGGCATGACAGGGCGGCGAAGACGGGAGCGGGCGCGCTGAAATTCGCGCGACGTCGCCGGGAGAAAGCCCCTCTCTCAGTGTCGACCCAGCCGATGAAGCAGGTCGTCTGGTCCCGGCACCTCGCCGTGATCCCTGATCCAGGCCTCCGACATGTTCCTGATCTCGCCCGGGGTCAGGCCAAACTGTCGGCGAAAGGCGCGGACGAACGTGGAGTCGCTGCTGAACTGCAGATCGACGGCGAGATCAATCAGGCGCTTGTCCCGCGATGCCGGTGAGATCAGCAGCATCAAGCCGCGATTGAGCCTTTGCTCCTGCACGTAATGCGCAAGTCCTCCGTCCGCTTCGAACAGGCGATAAAGACTGGCACGGGAGATCTGAAAGCGGCGGCAAAGGTCCTGGACCGCGAGCGCGTCGGTATCGAGATTGGCTGCGATATGGCGCTTGATCATCGCGAGATACAGATGGCGCTCGGCCCGCTCGATGGCGCCGTCGACTTCGACGACGCTGCCGGCTGCGCCGGCGATGATATCGGCCATTGCCTCGATCGTGGCGGCGGGGCCGCCGGCCTCCGGCACGGTCGGCTGCCAAAGCGCGGCAAACTGGCTTGCCAGAAGACGCGCGTGGTGATGGCTGGCTGGCAAAGATGACGCCGTCGCCGAATCCGGATGCGCCAGCCGCGGCGCCAGCACCGGGCGCGACAGGATGAGTGCCATCAGGTGGGCGCGGTCGTCGCCCGCCCCCGTCAGCACGGTGTGGTTCGGTTGCGCCATGTCGATCAGGCAGATGTCGCCGGGCCGCAGCGTCACCTCGCGGCGGCCCGAGGCGAAGCGCATCTCCCCCCGCAGGCAAAGGGTGACTTGATAATGATCGAGGCCGCCACGTGCGACGTGCGCGGGTGTCCTGTCGTATTCCAGCGCGCTCGCGAAGGATTCGACCAGCAAGGCATTTCCACACGCCATTGTCGCGGTGGAGACATGGAAATCATCATCGGCGGTCAAGGGGATCACGTCGCAGATGCCCGCTGTTGCCGCACGCAACTGTGCGAGGGCATGAGCCCCGCGCCCGCCCTCGTCGGCCGACATATTCTCGCTCACTGGTGCCTCGCGGACATCGTGGGTTCGACAAAGACGAGGCCGCACACAGCGTAGACTGTTGGGAGCGCCAATATCGGCCACCGCTATGTAGCGATCCGAGAATCGCACCGCAAGCGACACATCTTTTACGAGCGTGTAGCGGTAGACACAATCAATAATTGTGGTGGCGTCCCCGCCAGACGATTCTGTGCCCTGCCTGCATCAGCATCCGATGAAATCGTCGTCTGAGACGCTCGGCACATCGCCCCCGCGGGCGACCTGTTACCGCTTGCCCCGCGCCCTACGACGTCGCGCGTGCCCAGCTTCGAGGCAATCGCGGCATGCTTTCGCCCGAGGTTTGCGACATTGAAGTCTCCCGGATTGCCGCTGCGCGTCGCGCTGCTCGCCACTATGCTCGGCCTCTCCTGGCACGCAAATGCAGCCACGCTGTTCGTGACGACCACGGCCGATGCCGGCGCCGGAAGCCTGCGGGCGGCGCTCACCAGCGCGGGCAATGGCGATACCATTGTTTTCCAGACTGGCGGCACCATCACGCTCGCGAGTGAACTGCCTGTCATCACCAAGAACCTGACCATCGACGGCAACGGCAATAACCCTGTCATCAGCGGCGCCGGGACCTATCGTCCGTTCTTCATCGGCGACGCCGGTACGACCGGTTCGACCTATTCGGTCACGATCGCGAACCTCTCCATCGCCAACGCGGCGGCGCAGGGCGGTAGCGGCATCGACGGCGGCGGCGGCGGTGCCGGTCTCGGCGGCGCGGTGTTCGTCTCGAGCAACGGAGCGCTGACGCTCAGCAATGTGAGCCTGAGCAACAACCATGCGAGCGGGGGCGCGGGCGGCGCCTTTACCAACAACCTGAGCGGCGGTGGTGGCGGCATGGGCGGAAATGGCGGAAGCAGCCCAAGCTCCGCAGGCAATGGCGGCGGCGGGCTGGCTGTCGGCAGCAACAGCGTGAGCGGTCTTGGGACCAGCGGTGGCGGCGCCAACGGTGGTACCGGCACAATGAACGCCGGCACCGGCGGTAGCGGAGGGTTCGGTGGCGGCGGCGGCGGGAGCAACGCGACTCTTACGTCTGGTGATTCGCAGGGCGGCAGCGGAGGGTTCGGCGGCGGGGGCGGCGGCGGCTTTACCATCACGGGTCAAGGCACCGGCGGCGCAGGCGGGTACGGCGGCGGCGGCGGCGGGGCATACAGCGGGGTTAGCGCCGTCGGGGGTGATGGCGGTTTCGGTGGCGGCGGCGCCGCCGTATACTCTGCTACGCGCACAGCCGGAACCGGCGGGTTCGGCGCGGGCGCTGCGGATGTCAGCCTGTCTGTCCCGCTTGCCGCGGGCGGCGGCGGCGGGCTCGGCGCTGGCGGCGCGGTCTATGTCCAGACTGGCGGTACCGTCACGGTCAGCGGCTCGTTGATCGTCAACGGCAACAGCGTTGCAGGCGGCAGCGGCGGCGGCGGCTACGGCGCTTCAGGCAGCGCTTACGGTTCCGGCATCTTCTTCCAGGGCACCAGCGGCACCACGACCACGCTCGCGTTCGGGGCCGGCAGCCAATCGATTGCCGACACGATCGCCGACTACATCGGCGCGGGGGGTACCAATCCCGGCGGCGGCACCAACGCCGCGGACCAGGGTGGCAGCGTCGCGCTCACGAAAAGCGGCGGCGGCACCCTCGCCCTTGCCGGCCCCAACACCTATAGCGGTGGCACCACCATCAACGAGGGCTCCACGCTCGTGATCGGCAATGGCAGCGCACTCGGCAGCGGCGCGCTGACGCTCAACGGCGGTGCAACCGGCGTTACCGTGAACTTCAACGGCAGCTTCAGTGTTGCCAACAACATCACGGCCACCGGCGATCCGACCTACAACGTTCTCACCGGCAACACGGTCAACCTGAGCGGCGTGCTGTCGGGTTCGGGCGATGTCGTCGTCAACAACCAGAGCGGCTATGCCGGAACGCTCGTTCTTTCGGGGGTGAATACCTATACCGGCCCGACCGTGGTCAATGCCGGCACGCTGCAGGCCGGATCGACCAGCGCTTTCGGCAACAATTCCGCGATGACGGTTGCCAGCGGTGCAATTCTCGACCTCGCCGGATTCTCCAACGCCGTGGGATCGCTGGCCGGTGCCGGCACCGTCACCAACAGCGGCGTCGCCGCCGTCCTGACTGCCGGCGGCAATAACGCCTCGACGGTGTTCTCCGGCACGATCGGGGACGGCACGGGGCCGATCGCGCTGACCAAGACTGGCAGCGGTCTGCTGGTGTTCGGCGGTGTCAATAGTTACAGCGGGGTGACGCTCGTTGGCGGCGGCGAGCTGCGGGTGAATGGCTCGATTGCTTCTTCCAGCTCGACCACGATTCTCAGCGGCGCCATCCTCAGCGGCAGCGGCACGCTCGGCAACACGTTGATCCAGAGCGGCGCGATATTCGCGCCCGGCTCGGGCACGCCGGGCAGTGCAATGACGATCGCCGGCAACCTCGCCTTCCAGTCGGGCGCGGTCTATCTGGTTCAACTCAATCCGACCGCAACGACCGGCGCCATCGTCAACGGCAGCGCGACGCTCGCGGGCAGCGTTATCGCCTCGTTTGCGTCAGGGACCTATCTGACCCGCAGCTATTCGATCCTGCATGCGACGTCGATCAGCGGCAGTTTTGCGGCCTTCTCTACCGTCGCCCTGCCGGCCGGCTTCAACGTCGACCTGCAAACCACGACAACCGACGTGCTGATCAATCTGACGGCCCAACTCGGCGCGCTCTCCTCCGGCGGGTTGAACCGCAACCAGCGCAACGTCGCCGATGCGCTCAACGGCTTCTTCAACGGCGGCGGCGCACTGCCGCCCGGCTTCGTCGCGGTGTTCGGGCTGACCGGTGCCCCGCTCGCGGGCGCACTGACCCAGCTCTCCGGCGAAACCGCGACCGGCGCGCAACAGACGACCTTCGACGCCATGGATCAGTTTCTCGGCGTGCTCACCGATTCGTTCGTCGATGGCCGCGGATCGCGCGGGGCGGACACGGATGGCGCGATGGGCTATGCCGCCGCGGCCGGCAAGCGCAGCGGCGCCGAGCGAGAGGCCTACGGCATGATGACCAAGACACCCTCGCGCACGGGCTTCGATCCGCGCTGGCGCGTTTGGGCCGCGGGTTTTGGTGGGACGCAGACGACCGACGGAAATGCAGCGATCGGCTCCAACACTGCCACCAGCCGCATTGCCGGCACCGCGGTCGGTGCGGATGTGTGGCTGTCTCCGCGCACGGTCGCGGGCGTCGCCCTGGCAGGCGGCGGAACGAGCTTCAACGTCGCCAATGGCGGTGGCGGCCGCTCCGATCTGTTCCAGGCCGGCGCCTTCATGCGGCATACCGCCGGGCCGGCCTTTGTCACCGCAGCACTCGCCTATGGCTGGCAGGAGGTCACCACCGATCGCACCATCAGCGTTGCCGGCAGCGACCGGCTGCAGGCGCGCTTCAATGCCAACGCCTTTTCCGGACGTGCCGAGGCCGGCTACCGTTTCGCGACGCCCTGGCTCGGCGTGACACCCTATGCCGCTGCGCAGGTCACCGCGTTCGACCTGCCGGCTTATGCCGAGCAGGTGCTGGCCGGCTCCGGCACCTTCGCATTGAGCTATGTGGCGAAGACCGCGACTGCGACGCGCAGCGAGATCGGGCTGCGCACGGACAGATCGTTCCTGATCGATGAGGCGGTGATGACCGTTCGCGGCCGCGCCGCGTGGGCGCACGAATACGGCATCGATCGCAACATCGTCGCCACCTTCCAGACCTTGCCCGGCGCAAGCTTGGTCGTGGGCGGTGCATCGCCGGGTCCGGACGCGGCGCTTGCAACCGCGTCCGCCGAGATCGCGTGGCGCAATGGCTTCTCGATCGCCGCGTCGTTCGAAGGGGCCTTCTCCCACGTTGTCAGGAGCTACGCCGGCAAAGGCGTCATCCGCTATGCCTGGTAGGACATGATGGTCAGGCGGGATCAGTCGGCTGCTACCCGCCCACCACCAGATCGTCGCGGTGGATCATCTCGGAGCGGCCGCTGATGCCGAGGATCATCATCACATCGGGCGAGGAGCGTCCCTTGATGCGGTCGGCATCCTCGGCGTCGTAGGCGACGAGACCGCGGCCGACCTCGCTGGTGTCGGGGCCGCGGACGATCACGGCATCGCCGCGGGCGAACTGGCCCTCCACCTTGATCACGCCGGCCGGCAACAGGCTGGCGCCGGCGCGCAGCGCCGTCACGGCGCCCGCATCGATCGTCAGCGTGCCCTTCGGCTCCAGCGTGCCTGCGATCCAGCGCTTTCGCGAGGTGATGGGGTTGGCCGGCGTCAGGAACCAGGTGCAGCGGCCGCCATTGGCGATCGCCTGCAGGGGATGCTCGATCTTGCCGGAGGTGATCAGCATGTGGGTGCCGCCCGTCGTGGCGATCTTGGCCGCCTCGACCTTGGTGCGCATGCCGCCGCGCGACAGTTCGGACTCGGCGTCTCCCGCCACCGCCTCGATCTCCGAGGAGATGCTCTCGACCACGGGAATGAGCTTTGCATCCGGGTTGTTCTTCGGCGGGGCGTCGTAGAGCCCGTCGATGTCGGACAGCAGTACGAGCAGGTCCGCGCTCGCCATGGTGGCGACGCGCGCGGCGAGGCGGTCATTGTCGCCGTAGCGGATTTCGTTGGTGGCGACCGTGTCGTTCTCGTTGATCACGGGGATCGCGCGCCATTCCAGCAGCTTGCCGATGGTGGAGCGGGCGTTGAGATAGCGGCGGCGCTCCTCGGTGTCCTGGAGCGTCACCAGGATCTGGCCGGCGTCGATGCCGTGCGCCCCCAACACCTCGGACCAGATACGCGCCAGCGCGATCTGGCCGACCGCGGCGGCGGCCTGGCTCTCTTCCAGCTTCAGCGGGCCGCGCGGCAGCTTGAGGCGGCTGCGGCCGAGCGCGATCGAGCCGGAGGAGACCACGAGGACATCGCGCCCTTCGTTGTGCAGCTTGGCCATGTCGTCGGCGAGCGCGGCGAGCCAGGACGCCCGTACCTCGCCCTTGTCGGAATCCACCAGCAGCGCGGAGCCGACCTTGACGACGATACGGCGGAATTGACTGAGTTCGGGGCTGGCCATGTCTGTATGTGCTGGCGCGTGTGGCGAATTGCTCTGCATCGGAAGCGGCGGAGCGAAAGAGCGGCGCCGGTGGGCCTGCTTTTGCAGCAGGACGATGGCCGGCGCAAGGCGGGCGAGATGGTAAACGGCCGACGGCGGCCTTGTCTTGGACGCCGTTCCGTTTCTAATGCCGGCAACCAAAAACGGAGCTGGAGAGGAAACGTATGGACCGCCGCAAATTCATGACCGGATGCCTCGGCCTGCCGCTCCTGGCGCAAGCGGGTGGGGCGCAAGCGCAGGCCGGGCTGAGCAAGATCATCTTCCCCTTCGCGGCCGGGGCCGGCGGCGACACGCTGTGCCGGCTGATCGCGCAGGAGATGGCCCCGGTGCTGCAACGGACCATCGTGGTCGAGAACCGCACCGGCGGCGACGGCCTGATCGGCATCAAGGCGGTGAAGGGCGCAAGCCCCGACGGCAGCATGGTGCTGGTGACGACCGGGCCCACCATGTACCTGCTGCCGATGGTGGAGACGACACCGAGCTTCGACACGGCCAGGGACTTCATGCCGGTGTCGCTGCTGGCGCGGTTCGAATTCGCCGTCGTGATCGGCCCGCGGGTCGACGCCTCGGATTTCAAGAGCTTTGTCGCCTGGCTGAAGGCGCATCCCGACAAGACGTCGTTTGGCGTGCCGAGCAACGGCACCATCCCTCATTTCACGGGCTCCAAGCTGGAGAAGGACCTCGGCATTGCCCTGACCCGCGTGCCCTATCGCGGCAGCGCGCCCATCCTCAACGACCTCGTCGGCGGCCATATCTCGTTTGGTATCACGACGTTGGCGGATGCTCTGCCGCAGCATCGCGCCAAGGGCGTGAAGATCATCGCGGTCTCGAGCGCCGAGCGCTCGCCGTTCGCGCCTGACGTTCCGACGTTGAAGGAGAGCGGCATCGATCTCGTCGCGGACGCCTGGTACGGCATGTGGCTTCCCGCCGGCAGCCCGCCGGAGTTTGCGAGCAGGCTCGGCGCGGCCGCAAGCGCGGCGCTGGCCAAGCCCGAGGTGAAGGAGAAGCTGACGGCGATCGGGATGATCCCGGTCGGCTCGACGCCGGACGGATTGAGCAAGGAGCTCGCCGCGAACACGTCGTTGTGGCAGCCGATCGTGAAGGCGACGGGCTACAAGATCGAGAATTAGATCTTCGCGGTCCCTCTATCCCCTCATCCTGAGGAGCTTGCGAAGCAAGCGTCTCGAAGGATGCAGGCCGAGGTGCGAGAGCCGGGCCTGCATGGTTCGAGACGGCGCTGTCGCGCCTCCTCACCATGAGGGTCTTAGAGCTTCGCGCGCTGTTCGATTCCGTCGCGAATGGTGGCGAGCTCTTTCTCGTCCCAGATGCCGATCAGGATGCCACCCTTCACCTGGAGCTGGTTATCCGCATAGGCTGCGATCTTCTCGCGCGGCGTCGTGATGTGGTCGTTGGGATGCAGCGCCCAGTCGAACAGCTCGGCCTGCAACCGAGCTACGATGCCTGCGCATTCCGGATCGTCGCCGCGATCCAGATATTCGTCCGGATCGGTTTCGAGATCGTACAGCATCGGGCGGAAGCCGGAGGCGTGGATGTACTTCCAGCGGCCGTCGAACACCATGAACAGGCGGCAGCGTTCGATCGGCTGGTTCAGCTTCAGCCGCACGTCCTGCATGGCGTAGTCATATTCGGAGAACGCAACCTTGCGCCAATCCGATGGCTTCGGGCCACGCAGCAGCGGCAGCAGCGAGCGCCCTTCGAGGATGTGGCCCGGCACCTTGCCGCCGAAATAGTCGACGAAGGTCGGTGCGAGATCGATCGCCTCCACCAGCGCATCGCTGCGCATGCCGCGCGTGGCGTCGGCCTCCTTCGAGGGGTCGATGACGATGAGCGGGATCTTCGCCGACTGTTCGTGGAACAGATCCTTCTCGCCCATCCAGTGATCGCCGAGATAATCGCCGTGATCGGAGGTGAACACGATCATCGTCGTCTCCAGCAGGCCACGGTCCTCCAGGAACTTCATCAGCACGCCCATCTGGTCGTCGATCTGGGTGATCAGGCCCATATAGGTCGGGATCACCTTTTCGCGCGCATCATCGCGCGCCATGTTGCGGGAGTAGCGCATGTCCATATAGGCGCCGAACACCGGATGCGGATTCTGGCGCTCGCGCTCGGAGCGGATCACCGGAATCATGTCGTCGGTCGAATACATGCTCGCATAGGGCTCTGGCGCGATGTAGGGCCAGTGCGGCTTGATGTAGGACAGATGCAGGCACCACGGCCGGCCGTCGGTCTCGGCTTCGGTGATGAAGTCCATCGCGCGCCGCGTCATGTAGGGCGTCTCGGAATGCTCGTCCGGCACGCGTGCGGCCTTGTCGGCATGCACCAGCAGCCAGCCGTTCTGCAAGGAGCCATCGTCGGCCGCGCCTGAATTGGCCCAATGCTCCCAGGGGTTGGTCGCTTCAAAGCCCTGCTGGCGCAGATAGTCATCGTATTTCGGCCGCGGCCGTCCGGTCGGATGCAGGCCGTCGTCGCGCTCATAGGGCTCGAAACCGCATTCGGCGACGTGCACGCCGATGATCGATTCCGGCGGGATGCCGAGCGCTTTCATGCCTTCGAGGTCGGGCGCCATGTGGGTCTTGCCGACCAGCACGTTGCGCACGCCGATCTTGCCCAGGTGATCGCCGAGCGTGGGCTCGCCGACGCGCAAGGGCCAGCCGTTCCAATGCGAGCCGTGCGAGCGCATGTAGCGCCCGGTGTAGAACGACATCCGCGAGGGCCCGCAGATCGGCGACTGCACATAGGCGTTGGTGAACAGCACGCCGCGCTTGGCCATGGCGCCGATGTTCGGCGTCTTCAGCGTGGGATGGCCGGTGCAGCCGAGATAATCATAGCGAAGCTGGTCGCACATGATCCAGAGAACGTTCTTCGCGCGCGCCATGCGTCTCGCTCCACCCTTCGTTCGCTTGATATAGCGCTATTGATGGTGCGAAGAAAACCTCTCCCACAGGGAGAGGTCGGCGCGTAGCGCCGGGTGAGGGGTTACGGTGTCTCGTGGGACCTGATCCCCTCACCCGATTTGCTAACGCAAATCGACCTCTCCCCGGTGGGGAGAGGTGTGGAGAGCGCTGCTTACTTCACGCCGACCATGGCTCCGCTTCGGCGGCGCTCTTGGCCTTGCTGGACACCGGGGCCTCGCCGATCACCTCGGCAAGCGCGCGCAATGCTTCCTTGACGCCCTGGCCGGTCGCGCCCGAGAGCAGCAGCGGCGTCTTCCTGGCGGCGCGCTTGAGGCGGTCCTTCTGCTTCTTGAGCTCGTCCGGCTCGACCGCGTCGATCTTGTTCAGCGCGACGATCTCGATCTTGTCGGTGAGCTGTCCGCCATAGGCATCGAGCTCCTTGCGCACGGTCTTGTAGGCCTTGCCAGCGTGCTCGCACGTTGCGTCGACGAGATGCAGCAGCACCCGGCAGCGTTCGACATGGCCGAGGAAGCGGTCGCCGAGGCCCGCGCCTTCATGCGCGCCCTCGATCAGACCGGGAATATCGGCCAGCACGAACTCACGGCCGTCGGCATTCACGACGCCGAGCTGCGGATGCAGCGTGGTGAAGGGATAGTCGGCGATCTTCGGCTTCGCCGCGCTGACCTTGGAGAGGAAGGTCGATTTGCCGGCATTGGGCAGGCCGACGAGGCCGGCATCGGCGATCAGCTTCAGCCGCAGCCAGATCCAGCGCTCCTCGCCGAGCTGGCCGGGATTGGCGTTGCGCGGCGCGCGGTTGGTCGACGACTTGAAATGCGCGTTGCCGAAGCCGCCATTGCCGCCCTCGGCCAGCACGAACTTCTCGCCCACCTTGGTGAAGTCGTGGATCAGCGTTTCGCGATCCTCGTCGAAGATCTGGGTGCCGACCGGCACCTTGAGCACGATGTTCTTGCCGTTGGCGCCGTGGCGGTCCGAGCCGGAGCCGTTCTCGCCCTTCTGGGCCTTGAAGTGCTGCTGGTAGCGGTAGTCGATCAGCGTGTTGAGGCCATCGGCGACCTCGATGATGACGTTGCCGCCGCGGCCGCCATTGCCGCCGGAGGGACCGCCGAATTCGATGAACTTCTCGCGGCGGAACGCCACGCAGCCGTTCCCGCCGTCACCGGAGCGGATATAGACCTTTGCTTCGTCGAGGAATTTCATGGGCCATAGGTAGGCCAGCCGGTGCCTTGCGGCAACCCGCATTGCCCCGCGGATTGGCCGAATTTCTCCCGAAGTCGCGCCTTGCTTAACCTGCCGGGCGGCGCCGGATCAGGAATTTCTGCATGCCTTCCAGCACCAGCTCCTTGCGCTGGTTGAAGATCGTGCTTCGAAGCGTCACCACGCCGGTCGTACGTCCCGGCACCAGCTCGATCACTTCGAGCGTGGGGTAGATCGTGTCGTCGGCGAACACCGGTTTGAGGAACCGGCTCGACTGCTCGAGGAAGCCGACGAGGGAGTCCTCGACCATGAACGGAAACAGGCCGGCACCGGGCGCGGTGTGGATCAAGGTCTGGAAGCCGTGGGCGAGCAGATGCGGCATGCCGCGGCTGCGGCAATATTCCACGTCGTAGTGCACCGGATGGGTGTCGCCGCTCGCGGTCTGGAATGCAGCGAACACCGCCGAGGTCTGGGTTCGGCTCGGCAGCACGAAACGTTCGCCGACGACGAAATCCTCAAACCAGCGTTGCGCGGGGATCATGCGATGCCGGGTGGGATCGAAGTCGGTCATGCGCTGCACCATCAGGATGAATTCGCTTGGCGATCCCTATCGCGCGACGCGCAGTGCGACAATGCGTTCAATTCGCCGGAGGTGGGCTTGTTCTGCCAGCCCGCGCGATTAAAACGACGGCAATGCCCCTGTTCAAGAACCTCTCCGCCTATGACGACCGCTCGGCGCGGCTGGCCGGCATCGCGCTGATGGTGCTGTCGATCTTCATGTTCTCGTTCGGCGACGCCATGGGCAAGTTTCTGGTCGGCACCTATTCGGTCGGGCAGCTCTTGTTCCTGCGTGCCTGCGCGGCGCTGCTCTTGCTGGCGCCGATGATCTGGACGCAGCGTCACCAGTTCCTGCATCTGGAGCGGCCGGGCTTGCAGCTGTTCCGTGTCGTGCTGTCGACGCTGGAGGTGGCTGCCTTCTTCCTCGCGACGGTCTATCTGCCGCTTGCCGATGTCATCACCTATTACCTGGCCGGTCCGATCTTCGTCACGGCGATGTCGGCGATCTTCCTGGGGGAAAAGGTCGGCTGGCGGCGCTGGACCGCCATCCTGGTCGGCTTCTGCGGCGTGCTGATCGCGCTGCGCCCCTCCGCGCAGACCGTCAGCCTGCCAGCGCTGATCGCGCTCGGCGGAAGTCTGTCGTTTGCGACCTTGATGCTGATCACGCGCAGCCTGCGCAAGACACCCGACATCGTGATGGCGTCCTCGCAATTCATCGGCACGTTTTCGCTGGGTGCCGTGCTGTCGGCGTTCCACTGGGTGCCGCCGACGCCAGGCAGCCTCGTGATCTTCGCGCTGGCCGGATGCATCTCGGTGACCGCGCTGTTCTGCGTCAACCGCTCGCTAAAGCTGGCGCCGGCGAGCGTCGTGGTGCCCTACCAATATTCGATGATCGTCTGGGCCGTGATCTTCGGCCTCGTCGTGTTCGGCGACGTGCCGTCGATCGCAACCCTCGTCGGCGCCGCCATCATCATCGGCGCCGGGTTCTACATCTACTTGCGCGAGCGAGATCTCGGGCGTGCGAGCGCAGACGTGAATCCGCCTGCGTGAACGCTCCCTCGTCGTCCCGGGCGCGCGGAGCGCGAGCCCGGGACCCATACCCAAAGGGAGTGGTTTGACGAAGACTCGGAGTGGGAGTTTCCTCCCTCACTCCTCCCTGGGATTATGGGTCCCGGGCTCGCGACTTCGTCGCGCCCCGGGACGACAGCGGAGAATGTGGTGCGCTCTTGCGCTATTTCATGCGCCGCGCGCTGCTCCAGCTCTTCAGCGATGCCCACACGCCGCGTGACAGGCGGAAGCAGTCGACGGGCGTCGAGGAGCCCAGCGCCAGGAAGCGGTGCAGCTGCACGCCGCTCCACTGGAAGCCGCACTTCTCCAGCACCTTGCGCGAGGCCGGATTGGTGACGCGCGCACCGGCATGGAGATGCTCGTCCTCGAACTCCTCGAAGAAGAAGTCGATCGCGCCGCGCGCGGCTTCGGTGGCAAAACCCTGGCCCCAGTGCTCGACGCCGAGCCAGTAGCCGAGCTCGGCGTTGCCGGGCGTGGAGCAGTCGATGCCGACCATGCCGACCGGCCCGGTGTCGTGCTCGATCAGGAACACGGTCTCGCTGCCGAGCGCGGCGGTGGCGCGGATGAATGCGACGGCGTCGTCCTGCGAATAGGGGTGCGGAAGGCGCCGCGTGTTCTCGGCGACACGGCGGTCATTGGCGAGCCGGGCGATGGTCCTGACGTCGGCGAGGGTCGGCCGCCGCAAGGTCAGCCGCTCGGTGGCGACGACGCTGGGTCTCGCCTCCTGCAAGGTCACGCTCGAGAAATCCTGCAACATGTCCGGCTCCGTGAAAGTCACTAATTCGAAGTGAGCAAGTCAAAGAAAAGGGGAGGCCGGTTTCCCGCCTCCCCTGGAGCCTGCTTGTGGACTCCGCCGGTTCAGTCAGGACCCGGCGGACTCCAAATTTGATCCACCGTCTATTCAGCCGCCTCGGCGATCGGGAGTACCGATACGAAGGTGCGGCCGTTGGCTTTAGCCTGGAACGCAACGCGGCCCTCGATCTTGGCGAACAGGGTGTGGTCCGTGCCCATGCCGACATTAAGGCCCGGGTGCCAGGTCGTGCCGCGCTGACGCGCAATGATGTTGCCGGGAGTGACGATCTCCCCGCCGAACGCCTTGATACCGAGGCGTTTGCCTTTGGAATCGCGTCCGTTACGCGATGAACCGCCTGCTTTTTTGTGAGCCATGGCTCGTCTCCGAAATCCTGCGTATGTCTAGGTCAATTCCTTGACGGAATCATTTCAAAAGGTCTCACGCATCAATTCGTGAACTGGCGTGATCGATTCTCGTTACTCGGCGGCTTCGGCTGCCGGCTCCTTGGCTACCTTCTCCCGCTTCGGGCGCGGGCCCTTGGTGGGCTTGGCGCCGTCCGTCAGAATCTCGCTGACGCGGAGCACGGTGATCTCGTCGCGGTAGCCGCGCTTGCGGCGCGAATTCTTGCGGCGGCGCTTCTTGAACGCGATGACCTTGGGGCCGCGCTTGTGGTCGAGCACCTCGACCGCAACGGACGCACCCGCCACCGTCGGGACGCCCAGCACCGGCGTGTCGCCGCCGACCACCAGAACTTCATTCAACTGCACGATCGAGCCGACTTCGCCTTCGATCTTGCCTACTTCCAGGACATCATCCGGCACGACGCGGTATTGCTTGCCGCCGGTTTTGATGACTGCGAACATCGTTTTTTTCCTTCGTGTTCAATCCCGGCCTCGCGACTGATATCGTCGGGGCCGGCTTTTTGTCAGTCGCTAAGGGTTCATGCGCGTTTGTGCGGGCGGGACTTATCCCCTTGAAAACCCACGCAAAAGCAAGCGGCGCGAGAAACGCCCCGCGCCGACTGTGGGACTTATAGCCGCTGGATGCCGCGAGTCAAGGAAAACCGCGGGAAAAGGCCCGAGATTTGAAGGATTTGGAGCGTTTGCAAGGGCCGCGGGGAATCTCGGCCCGGGCTGCAACCAACGGGTTCCCTCGCCGTTGTCCTCGCAAATCTCTCGCGGGCAAGGGCTATCATGGCAACGGACGAGCTGGTCAAGACAACGGGCATCGCCCAGCACGGCGCGAGCCGCCTGCCGTCGGTCGATGTCGACAGCTTCAACATCGAGATCAAGGACGACAGCGGCTTTCTCGGTGACCGCGCCAGCAAGGGCGCGTTTCGCGACATTCTCGACCACTGGCGCAAGCCGCTGCGCAAGACGGGGGAGGACCCGTTCGGTAAGGTGCCGACGGAGGAGATCAACAAGAAGACGCTGGACGCCATCCTGGTCGGCGACGACACCGAGGCCTCGGCCGTGGTGCACAGCGCGATCGAGGATTTCGCCCAGGAGCTCGCCTATGTCACGCGCCGCTTCCTCAAGACCAAGGCCTGGGCCAAGACCGAGCGCATCGTCGTCGGCGGCGGCTTTCGCGATTCCCGGCTCGGCGAGCTCGTGATCGCCCGCGCCGAGATCATCCTGAAGTCGGACGACTTCAAGATCGACCTGCAGCCGATCCGCCATCATCCCGACGAAGCCGGCCTCATCGGCGCGCTGCATCTGGCGCCGTCCTGGATCTTCGAAGCCCATGACAGCATCCTCGCCGTCGACATCGGCGGCACCAACATCCGCTGCGGCCTGGTGGAAACCGGCTGGAAGAAGGCCAAGGATCTGTCGAAGGCCAAGGTGGTGCATTCCGAGCTGTGGCGCCACGCCGACGACGAGCCGACGCGCGAAGCCGCGGTGAAGCGGCTTACCAAGATGCTGAAGGGGTTGATCACGGAAGCCGAGAACGAAGGCTACAAGCTCGCGCCTTTCATCGGCATCGCATGCCCCGGGGTGATCAACCCGGACGGCTCGATCGAGAAGGGCGCGCAGAACCTGCCGGGCAATTGGGAGAGCAGCAAGTTCAACCTGCCGGCGAGCCTCATCGAGGCGATCCCCGTCATCGGCGAGCACGACACGGCGATCCTGATGCACAATGACGGCGTCGTTCAGGGTCTGTCGGAAGTGCCGTTCATGCAGGATGTCGAGCGCTGGGGCGTGCTCACCATCGGCACCGGGCTCGGCAACGCGCGCTTCACCAACCGCCGCAAGGAGAACGGCAACGGCAAAGACCGCGATTCCACGGAGAACGGGAAGAAAAAGGGCAAGAACGACAAGGAGTAACCTTGACTGGTTAGGTTAAGGGGCGGATTGCGTTGCGCCATGCGGACTACACGCTACGGTCGAAATCGCCGCTTTCACTCGGCCGGCGAAGCCGCCCTTCCTGGCCAGTATTTCAATGAGCGGCACGGGACCGCCAGTGTTTACCGCGTCTGGCGGTCCCACCCCGTCTGTTTTCCTTCGAGCCGTGATTCGCGTCTGCGGCCTCGGCCCCCGCGCCGGGCGAAGCGCGAAAACTCCGGGCCGAAAGGCTCGAACGCGCGCCAAAATCCGCAATCGGCGCCGTCAGCACCGTGACCGTCGCGGGTTCGGCGAAAACCATTCCGATTTTCGTCTCCCGCGCCTTGTCTGGCCCGCCATCCTCGCCTATTAACGCCCCCAACCACAGGGGCCGCAGCTCCTAACTTGGCGCCTTCAGGAGAGGTGGCAGAGTGGTTGAATGCACCGCACTCGAAATGCGGCATAGGTGCAAGCCTATCGGGGGTTCGAATCCCTCCCTCTCCGCCATTCTGTGATACGCCGCCATATGCCGACGCTTCGGTCGCTTGAGCCGTCGCCTATGCGCTCAGTTCTTGAATGCCGGCATCTGAGACGAAGCCGACATTTCCGAGCTAAGCCTTCGACGTCGGCTACCGACACTTGCCATTTCTAACCTGGAGCCGCTTCCCGGCGCCCGCCGCGGAGGGCGAACGTCGGGGCCGGACTTCAGACGGTCCGAACCGTGCCGCCGTCGATGACGAACTCGGCGCCGTGGATCGCTGCGGCGCGATCGGAGGCCAGGTAGGCGATGAGGTCGGCGACCTCATAGGGCTCGGCCGCACGCCCGATCGGGATCCCGCCCAGACCGTCGAGGACGACTTGCCGCGCTTCCTCGATCGAGCCGCCATTTGCGGCCTGCAGACGCTTCAGCATGTCGACGGACGACTCGGTCATGATCCAGCCGGGGGAGACGGCGTTGACCCGCACGCCCTTCGGCCCCAGTTCTTTGGAGAGCGACTTGCTGTAGGTTCTGAGCGCAGCCTTGGCGGCGGCGTAGCCGGTGGTCGACTCGGGAAGAGGCAGAACTGACTGGATGGAGGTGACGCGCACCACCGTGCCGGCGCCCCGTTCGATCATCTGCGGAACGAGAAGACGATCAAGGCGGACTGTGGCTAGAAGGTTCAGGTTCAGCTCGGCGAGCCAATGATCGTCCGTCAGGGCAACAAAGCCGCCGCCCGGCGAGGACGAGCCACCAATCACATGGGCCAGGATGTCGACGCCGCCCATATGCTCAAGCGCGGCTTTGGCCAGGATTTCCCCTCCCTCGGCCGTCGTCAGGTCCGCTTGGACGAACGCGACGCCGTCGACGGGCTCCATGGTTCCGCGGGCAGCGGTGATCACCCGGGCGCCGCCGACCAGGAAGCGGTCGACGGTGGCGCGGCCCAGACCCTTGCTGCCGCCGCTGATCAGCACGCGCTTTCCCGCGAACTCGGTCGGATCAGCCTTGATGGTCATAGCGTGATCTCCAAGGCTTTGATGGCATTGTTTTCGAGCGTGAAACCATAGGTGAAGCGGATGGGGCTGCCTTTGAAGTCGCCATGGGCAAGGCCTTCGACCACGACCTGACCGTTCTCGTGGCGAACGGTATCCGGCACAAATATCGCCTTCGCGCCGATCACCGCCTCTTCGAGCAAGGTCCGCACTTCGGCGTGGCCCTCATGACGGTGTCCGTTGTCCAGGATGACCGCATCGGCGGCGAACGGCTTCAGCATGCCGTCCACGTCGAGCTGTGCGTTGGCCTCGACATAGTCGGCTATGGGTTTGGGTAGTTCGATCGACATCGCTCGGCTCCTTGACGTGACACGGTTGATTTAGAGATAGACATCACTCACGATAATCGGGGCAAACCGGCATGGGGTGTTGCGAAAAGTGGGACAATGCCGAAACACGGCCTGATCGAATTTGATGCTGTCCTCGCCATCGCGCGGCGCGGATCGTTCCGGGCAGCGGCGCTGGAACTTGGCCTGTCGACCACCGCACTGAGCAACGTCATCGGGAAACTGGAGCGCCAACTCGGCGTCCGACTATTCAATCGGACGACGCGCAGTGTGTCCCTGACGGATGCCGGACGGAACTTCGTCGATCAGGTCGGGCCTGCCGTAAAGACGCTTCACGATGCGATGGGGGCTGCCCGTTCGCAGCAGGAAATCCCGTCCGGAACGCTTCGGATCAATGCGTTCGCAACAGGAGCGCGGGAGGTTCTTGGTCCGCTCCTGTTGAAGTTCCTGCGACGCTATCCCCACGTTCACATCGATCTCGTCACCGAGGGCCGGATCGTCGACATCGTTGCCGAAGGGTTCGATCTCGGCCTGAGGAGCGCCGACCTGGTGCCGAGCGACATGATTGCCATTCCCGTCGGTCCTCCCCGTAGCTTTGCCGTGGTCGCATCGCCCGAATATTTCAGAGCCAACGGTAAGCCCCGCGTGCCTCCCGACCTGCTGCGCCATTCATGCCTGCGCATCCGGCTGCCGAATGGCGCGCTGCATCGCTGGCAATTCGAAAAGGAGGGTCAGTCCGTCCAGATCGACGTTCAAGGGCCTGTCACGCTGGACGAGGCCAGCCTCTCGCGCATCACGGTGCTCGACCATGTCGGCATCGGCTACTTCATGGAGTCCGATGTGCGCGAAGACATCGAGGCGGGGCGTCTCGTTCGGGTCCTGGAGGACTGGACGCCGCTACTGGCACCTCTGTGTCTCTACTATCCTAGCAGGCGCAATCCCTCGGCCGCGTTCAAGGCGTTGATCGACATGGCGCGTGGCCCTGCCAGCTGACGGTTTGCTGGATGACTGGTTTTGTCGAGAGCGCGAGTTGGCGATCGCGGTGCATCTTGTTCGGGCGTGGCCCGCCAGCAGTTTCTAACTCTTTCTGGCCGGCCGATAACGCACGTGATCGATGAGGCTACGCAGCTTCGGCGGAAGATTCCGCCGGTCCGGAAAGTAGAGGAAAAAGCCTGGGAAGAACGGACAGTACTCCTCCAGCACGGGCACCAGCTCACCTCGCTCGATATAGGGCCGGAAGGTCTCTTCCATGCCGAAGGTCAGGCCGCCTCCCGCGCAGGCGGTCCGCACCATGACCCACATGTCGTTCGTCGTGATCCTCGGGTTCACCGCGACGTCGAACTCGCGCCCCGCCTCGGTAAATTCCCAGCGGTAGGGAGCCACGTGCGGCGCCGGCCGCCACCCGATGCAGCAATGCTGCGAAAGTTCGCGCGGGTGAGAGGGGGCGCCGAACCGCTCCAGATAGGCCGGAGCGGCCACGACGAGCTGACGCTGATCGCCTGAGACCGGCACGGCGATCATGTCCTGCTCGATCACCTCGCCGAGCCGGACGCCTGCATCGTAGCCCCCGGCCACGATGTCGAATTCCTCATCGGTCACGGTCACGTCGACCTGCACGCCGGGATTGGCGTGCGCGAACTCGGCCAGCAGCGGCCCGCGAATGAATCGCTCGGCGATCGACGAAACAGCCAGTCGCAGCTGCCCCGTCGGCTGCGCGTCACGATCGCGCGCACCATCGATCGCCTGTTCGACCTCGGCGACCGCCGGCGCCACGCGCTGGTGCAGGCGCATGCCCGCTTCGGTAAGACTGACGCTCCGGGTCGTTCGCTGGACCAGAGCCACGCCCAACCGGTCTTCCATGCGTCGGATGGCCTGGCTCACGGCGGACCGGGTCACGCCGAGCCGCTCGGCGGCGCCACGGAAGCTATTCGCTTCCGCAACGCGATGAAGACGGCGACGAGGTTCAGGTCGGTGTTCATTGGTTAGCTGAGCTTACCACCCCGGTCATCATTGGCCAACTTGTCTCAACTTTCGTTGGAAATTACGTCTCCGCCATACGATGGAGGCTCTGATGACATCACTTGATCACTACCGCCTGCTCGGTCGTTCCGGCTTGCGGGTATCTCCCCTCGCACTGGGCACGATGACCTTCGGGACCGAGTGGGGATGGGGCGCCGACGCCGGCGAGGCACGTCGGATATTCGACCTGTACGTCGATCGCGGCGGCAATTTCATCGACACGGCAGTGAACTATACCAATGGTGCTTCGGAGCGCCTGGTTGGCCAGTTCGCCCGGGACAAGCGCGACCGCCTCGTGCTCGCAACCAAATTCACCATGGCGCGCGACCCCGGCAATCCCAATTCCGGCGGCAACCACCGGCTCAACATGGTTCGTTCGGTGGAGCAGAGCCTGCGGCAGCTCGACACCGACCGCATCGACCTGCTTTACCTCCACGGCTGGGATGCGACGACGCAGCCGGATGAAGTGATGCGCGCTCTGGACGATCTCGTGCGCAGCGGCAAGGTCCAGTACGTCGGCATCTGCAACACGCCGGCCTGGCGCATTTCGCAGCTGCAGACGATCGCAGATCTGCGCGGCTGGTCGCCCTTCGTTGCCCTGCAGATCGAATATAATCTGGTCGAGCGCACGGTCGAGCATGAGCTCATTCCGCTGGCGGCGAGCCTCGGATTGGGCGTGCTGCCCTGGTCGCCTCTCGGCGGCGGCGTGCTCACCGGCAAGTACACAAGGGCCGATCTCAGGGATTCCCAGGAGCGCGCCGTCGGAACGACGCGCGCCTCGATCATCGCATCATCCGGCCTACTCACCGCGCGATCGCTGGATGCGGCCGAGACGGTGCGAGCCATCGCCTGGGAGCTCGGCGCGACATCCTCGCAGGTCGCCATCGCATGGACGCTGGCCAATCCCGCAGTCATCGCACCGGTGATCGGAGCCCGCACGCTGGAGCAGGCGCAAGACAATTTCAGTGCGGTCGGGATAACGCTGTCTCCTGACCAGCTGGCGCGCCTCGACCAGGCGACCGCGCCAGATCCCATTTTTCCAGGCCGCTTCCTGCGCCGCCCGATGGTCGAGCAGCTCATCTTTGGCGGCGCCACCGTCGCGCGGCGCGGGTAGATCGAGCAACAACGCGACCGGCCGCGCGTGCATCACTTCGGGGCAGGACGGCATTTTGCACCAGAATGGGAGACACAATGGTTGCCATGGTCAATCGCGCACTCGCGTGGTGCGTCTACGCGGTCATCTTCACGGCATCAAGCCTGACGACGGCCGCGCCTTGCGGGCAGGCCAGCTCGGTGCAGGACGACAACAAGCGGATCGTCACCGATGCGTTCGATCGCTGGGCGGCGGGAGGGACCACCTTCTTCAATGATCTGCTGCATGACAACGTGGTGTGGCGCATCAAGGGATCCGGTCCAAGCGCCGGCGAGTTCCGAGGGCGCGATGCGTTCCTGGATCGAGCGGTCCGCCCGTTCGCGACCCGGTTGTCGACACCGGTCCGTCCGACAGCCGTGAGGATTCTTGCCGACGGTGACCACGTCATCGCGCATTGGGAAGGTGGCGGCGTGGCGCGCGACGGCAAGTCCTACGCGAACAGCTATGCGTGGATCCTGCGCATGCAGGACGGCAAGGCCGCGGAGGTGACGGCCTATCTCGACCTCGCGCCCTATGACGACGTCCTGCGTCGTATTCCTTCGCCGGCTCAATAGGCCGGCTGCGAGGAGCAGGGTAATCGCACATGAGAGTGATATCGCTTGTGGCCATCCTTCGAGACGCCCGCCGTTGGCGGGCCCTCAGGATGAGGACCGAGTGCGTGGCGCTGGTTTCAGCGGGCTCCGATGCCGCTTAGCCTCATCCTGAGGAGACAGCGAAGCTGTCGTCTCGAAGGACGAGGCGCGCGCTCAGCTCGCGCAAAGAGCCATATGCGATAACCTTGCTGCGAGGAGGAGGTTGAACCCACCGCCTGGACGATCCGACCTAGCAAGGTCTCGCCGTCCGGCGGACGCTAGGTGATCCCCAACGATGTTCGACAAATCCTACCGGCAGCGCCTCGAAGCCGATCTTGCGCAATGGGAAGCCGATGGCGTGCTCGCGCCGGCGGCGGCCTCCTGATCGCGGCCGCGTTCCTCGCCTTCGTGGCGGCGCACTGGACGGAGATCGCGCGGCTGTTGCGGTTCGCGATCCTGCTCGCCGGCATGATTGTCACCTGCGCGCTCGGCGCCTGGTTCGCTGCGACCGGCCGCAACGTTCTCGCCGATCTCTGCGCCAGCATCGGGGCGATCATCTTCGGTGCGGGCATCGCGCTGGTCGGCCAGATGTATCATCTCGGCGAGGATTTTGCCGGCGGCATGCTGCTGTAGGCCCGGCGAACGTCGGTCAATCGCTTCGAGCAGACTTGCCGCGCGCCAGCGCTAGCCGGCACATGGTTGCGGAGAAGTTGCCTATTGATCGGGGCCCGATCGAGGACCGAATCCGCCAACAACCGGCGCGCAACGTCGCCCCCTCCTGCGCATTTATGCGGCTCCGCGTCGCCGGGGATAGCCCGAAGGCAATTTCGCCAGCTCCCCCGCTACGGCGAATCCATCTTCCCCGCGGGCGAGGGCCATCGCGGGATTTTCCTCGCATTTTCAATGACCGCGCGGCTGGCACACGCCTTGCGAAACGGAGAGGGACGATGAGCGTCGCGCGGTTGCGATTGCCTGGCCCCGGGAATTCGGAATGCCCAGCCCACTCACCGAATACAGTCCCGAATGGGAAACTTTCGAGGCCGAGGCGTCGGAGCTGGCGGATTCGGATCGCCGCGAGATCATCGACGAATCGACTGAGCTCGACCTCGCCAGCGAATTGCTGGCGGTCAGCAACGAGCTGGAGCTCGACCAGTTCCTCGGCGATCTCATTCGCAAGGTCGGCCGCGCGGCCGGCTCGATCGTGCACTCGCCGCTCGGCAAGGCGATCGGCCCCCGGCTGAAAAGTGTGATCAAAACGGCGTTGCCGCTCGCAGGCGGCGCGCTTGGGACTTTCGCGGGCGGACCCCTCGGCGCTTCGATAGGCAGCGGACTAGCCTCCATGGCCGGGCGAGCATTCGGCCTCGAGCTCGAGGGACTGGGCCCGGAGGACCGCGAGCTTGCAGCGGCAAAACGCTTCGTGCGCTTCGCCAGCGAGGCGGTGGGCGACGCGATCGGGGCACCGCGATCGCAGGAGCCGGCGACAACCGCTCGACTCGCGATCGCGGCTGCGGCGCGGCGCAACGCGCCGGGATTGTGGCGCTACACGATCCCGCGCGGCCGCAAACGTCGGCGGCAGTCGCAACGCGACCGTTCGGGCGGACCCATCCACATTCGATCTGCGGAGGACAGCATGCACAACATTGGCCGCATTCAGCTCGAGACCGATCCCGAGTTGGAGAACTACGAAGCCGGTCAGCTCGAATGGCTCGGCGAAACCGTATTCAACGAAGCCGAGGAGATGGAGCTCGCCGCGCAACTGATGGAAGTCAACAGCGAGGAGGAGCTCGATCAGTTTCTCGGCGACCTGATCCGCAAGGCCGGGCGTGCGCTCGGCAGCTTCGTGAGCTCCCCGTCCGGCCAGGCGATCGGCGGGATCCTGAAAGGCGCGGTCCGGCAGATCCTGCCGCACGCTGCGGGTGCGCTCGGCACGTTCGTCGGTGGGCCGCTCGGTGCGCAGATCGGCAACGGCCTCGCGGCGATGGCGGGCAACGAGATGGAAGCGGAAAGTTTCGAACAGGAGGATCGCGAATTCGCCGGCGCGCGGCAGTTCGTGCGTGTCGGCGCCGACGCCGTCAGGAACACGGTCGCGGCGGGGCCGCATGTCGAGGCGATGGAGGCGGCCCAAGCCGGTATTGCCCAGGCGGCGAATGCGCTGGCTCCGGCGTTGCTGCGGCCGCCCGCTCCCGACCTCGGACCATGTCGCTGCGGTCAGCGCGGCCGCTGGCGGCGTCGCGGCAACAAGATCGTACTTTACGGCGTCTAGGGCAGGGTATCGTGATCGGCTCCTTCGCAAAATCGATGCTGCTGCACGAGACGCGCGCCCTGCTGGCGCGGCTGGCGCTGGTCAAGCCGTTTGCGCTGCAGGAGCCGATGCTGCCCGCAGCGGCGTTGCTCCCGGCCGCGGAGGTCGCGATCGACCGCTTCCTGCTCGCCGGGCGCCGCGAGCTGAGGCTCATGGTCGGCCGCTACCTGGCCTGGCTGAATGCGGCTGGCGACGAGGTCAGCGCCGAGGAGGCGCAGCGCCGTTTCGCGGTGCTGCGTCTCAAGTTCAACGCGGTGCTGACCCAGTTCGACACCTTCGCAGATGTGATCACGCAGCGTAGCGAGAACGAGTCGGGCGTTTGGCTGTCCGGGCTCGACGTGGTGGCGGCCGAGGCCCTCGCGCTGCCCGGCTATTACGATCCGCCGCCGGTCATCTGCTATCTCGATCGCGACATCGGCGCAGCGATACGGCGCGCGCGCACGCGCATGCCCGGCGGCGGCGAGAGTCCGGTGGCCATCATCCGCGTTCCGCGCGAGCGCATGGTCGGCACCAGCATCGCGTCGTCGCTGGTGCACGAGGTCGGGCATCAGGCGGCAGCCTTGCTGGATCTGGTCAATTCGCTCCGGCCGGCGCTGTGGCGGCTGCAGCGTGGAGCCGGAGCCGCCCGCCGCGCCTGGCAATTGTGGGAACGCTGGATCTCCGAGATCGTCGCCGATTTCTGGTCGGTCGCGCGGGTCGGAATCGCGTCCACCCTCGGGCTCATCGGTGTCGTCAGCCTGCCGCGCGCCTTCGTGTTTCGCCTCAACGCCGATGACCCGCATCCGATGCCGTGGATCCGCGTCAAGCTCAGCGCGGCGATCGGAGATGCGCTCTATCCGCACCCGCAATGGCAGCGGCTGAGCGCGACATGGGAGTCGTTCTACCCACCGGACGGCGTGGCGGCGGAGATGCAGGCGCTGCTGCAGGAGTTGCAGGCGACCATGCCCGCTTTTGCGGCCGCGCTGATCAACCACCGGCCGCCGGCGTTGCGCGGCCGGTCGCTCGCCGAAGTGATGGACACCGGGGCGCGGCAGCCCGCGCGGCTCGCTGCGCTGTTCCGGTCCTGGCAGGCGCAGCCATCGGAAATGTATCGCGCGAAGCCGACGCTGGTCTTTGCCGTGATGGGACAAGCGCGCTCGGACGGCAAGCTCAGTCCCGAGGACGAGAGCCTGCTGCTCTGCAAGCTGCTCGCCTTCTGGGCGCTGCGCGCCACGTTGGACATGTCGGAAATCTGTGCGGCCGCGCCGGTTGCGCGCGCCCGCGCTGCATGAAGGCTCAAAGGAGGATCAGATGATCAAGAAGATTCAGACGGTCGAGCTCCAGGCGAGTGCCAACCTGGTTCTGCGGAGTAGTGACACGGTGACCCTCACGGTCAATCTCTCGGATCTGGAGCTGGAGAGGATCACGGCGGAGCACGGCCCCCCGGTGTTCGCAATCGACGGCGTGGATATCGAGCTCGATGCGCACAATCCGCGAATGGCACGATGGACGCCGCAAAAGATGTCAACGGCCGTCTACCACGCGACCGTCGCAGTGGCCGCCAGGAATGAGAAGCCGCACGTGATCGGTGAGACGTGGATCCACACCGTAGCCACCCGGGCCGAGGGCGGGCCGGAGTGGCATCTGGAGGTCAATGACGGCGAAAGGGGCGTTGAAGAGGGCGAGCCGATCGACCTCGAAGTGGCAGGCCCCCCCGTAGAGCGCGCCAAGCTGCACTGGCGGTTTGACGCCGGCAACAAGGGGACGATCCGCCGCGACAACACCTCAGTCACGAAGGCGTTCTGGGATACGAGCGGGATGCTCGCCGGCACGCACACCGTCAGCGCCTGGCTGGTGGACGAACGGGGATCCGCCGTGACGTCCGGGCACGATCCCGTGGTGCTGACCGGCACGGGACGCGTCAGGGCGCAGCCGCTCGGCCGCGGCGACACGTTGCGCGTGTCGCTGCAGCGTCCGGCCGCACTACGCACCCGTGACCAGGCGTTCTGGTCGCTGATCCGCAGTTGCACGGGGCAGATCAGCGGCGCCCGCTATGCCGAGTTCATCGAAGGCGTGCTCTGCAAGCAGAAAACCGACCTCCTCGGCCGCGGTTCGATGCTCGCGAGCCGGCTGGTGCGCGACGCGCGCGATCTGCAGCCGTTCAGCTACGGTGTCGGAGCCTACGAGCTCTTGAAGACCGCTACGCAGGTGTTCCTGCTGCTGGAATGCGGCGGCTGTCATGCGGAGATCAAGAATCTCGATCCGGACGACGAGTCGCTGCGCTTCGGCGAGCAGGTGACGCTGGAGGATCTGCGCGCGCGGCTCTGCGCCTACATCCCGCACGGACAGCTGCCTTACATCAAGCGTGTACTCGATAGCGCTTTCCAGGGCGAAACGGAGATCGCCAGCCTGCACTGCTATGGCGTGCTCAGCTCGCGGATCCAGGTGCCGTGCCTGCTCGAGCTGATCTGGTCGTACTGGCACGAGGAAGGCATGCTGGTGCAGAGCATCGGCGCCATCGCGCGGCGCTTCCAGAACGTGCGGGCGCGGGGAGACCGCGATCCGCTCGCCCATCTCGAGATCGATCCGCTGCGTCCGCTCGGCAACCTGTTGTGGGGCTACATTCAGGACGAGCCGAACCTGCTGTCCGTGAAGCGCCGCGCCTATGAATACGACCATCAGTATGGCCTGCAGCTTTACGGCAAGGCGGTGCCGCCGCTGCGGTCGGCGGACAGCCGGTCGAAATTCCTCGAGGCATTCCACCATCTGCTGCACCGCTGCTCGATCTTCTACAAGGAGGACAACGACACGACGGTAATCGCCGACGGCTTCGCGCTGCTCAACGCGCTGCAGGAGGTGCACATCCTGCTGGCCGAAGGCGCGAACAACCAGTTCGGCGATCTGCCGTGGACGGCGCGCGCCGAGATGCTGATGCAGCAATGGCTGCTGTCGCGGCCGGAGATGCGCGACTTCCTGCAGGGCCGCCGCATGGTGCCCTACAAGGAGCCGTGGATGGCGACGGTCGACACCATGAAGGCGCTGCAGGGATGGACCGACATTCCGGTCACCTACTTCCGCGACCTCGGTGTCTATGGCGAGCAGATCCTGCTGACGATCCGCTACGGCGACTGGATCGACGTCAACAACGAGGAGGCGGCGAAGAACTGGGCCCGCTCCTGGCGACCCGAGGTCCAGGGATACCTGCACGCCTACCGTGCCGTCACCGGCATGGATCTCACCAACGCCGAGATGGTCGACCACACCATGCCGGCGATCCACCTTCAGAACCGGTTGGCGATGCAGCGGTCCCGGTGAAGGGCCGGCCGCGGCAGCATCACTGGGATCTCGTCTCCGGTCGCGCAACCAAACTGTCAGTGAGGACATCATGAACAGGGCATTCGAGAGCGAACGCAGCGATTTCGAGTTCAATTCCGAGATGGACGAATTCGGCGAGGCAGAATTCGGCGAAGCGGAGTCCGATGAAGCCGAATTCGGCGAAGCGGAGATCCGCGATCACCGGCGACGGTTGTCGCGTCTGCCGCCGCGCGCTTACCCGCAACGGCCATACACATCGCGCGTCAGCGCACCGTCGTTCCGTTACTCGCCGTCCGGCCAGGCTTCGCGCTACTACGCGGCGCGTCCCTATCGTTCGACTGTCTATGGCTCGCGTCCCTTTGGAGCCAGTCGGTGGTGGTCGGCGCGGCCAGTCTATGGATCGCAGGTTTACGGGATGCAGCAGCCGGTACGTTATGGCTACTGGCAGCAGCCCTATACGGCCGGCATAGCCCCGCGCTGGCGCCGCTGGCGTCGCTGGTATGGCGGTGGCTGGCCATACGGCCAAATGCGGTACCCGCAGCCTTACGACGAACCGCAATACCCCGAGCCGGCTTATGTCGAGCCGCCGCCACCGCCTCCGGTTGTTGCGCCGATGGTACAGATGGCGCCGCCGCCTGACGCTGAGCCGCCAAGTCCCGCGCCGGCCGAGCCTCCAGCGCCGCCACCCACCGGCCAGTCAGGCGAGTTCTTTATCGAGCCGGAGGCCTTCGAGTTCGAGTCGGAATACGGCTACGAGGGCGAACAGGACGAGTTCGAGGACGAATACGAACAGGGCTGGTATACGCCGAGGCGGCTCACGGGTCCGTGTCCTGCCTACGCGCCCGGCGAGGTCGCGAAGTCGAGGACCGAGGCGGGTCACCTTCCTGCCGATGTCTTCCCGCAGCCAAGCCAGGCGCTGGTCGCGGACTTCGGCGTCGATTGGCGCCATACCAAGCCGAGCCTCGCCCATGACGCCACGCTGCAGGCCTGGCTTGCGAGCGCAATCGCCGAGATGCGGGCCAATCCCGCGGTCGGTCTCTCGGTCGTTGGCTTCAGCGATTGCGTGGGGCGTGAGAACAACAACAGCTTCCTGCGCCGCGGCCGGGCCGAACGCGTGAAGGAACTGCTGCTGCGGCTCGCGGGTCCTGACCGCGCATTCCTCAGCTCGAGGCTCGACGCCTGGGCGGCACCGAGGGACGAATTCATCGCCGACAATGGCACGGTTGCCGGGCGCGCGCAGAACCGCGGGGTGCTGATCATGAAGTCGGAGATCATCCGCGTCACCGGGGCCGCGCCCGGTCGTGGCCGGCGATCAGGCCCGTAACGTACTGACGACAACGGGAGGGTGACATGACGAGCCCATTCAATATCTCCAAGCCGTTCCGCACCCGCAACCTGTGGCCGGCGCAGGGCCAGGCGACGCCCGAGGAGTTCTATATCGAACCCGAGGCGTTCGAATTCGAGCCGGAGTTTGACGAGTACGAAACCGGATGGGCCGAGTCCGAAGGCGCCTTCGCTGAATATGAAGCGCCGACGCCCCGGGCAGTGTGTCCGCCGTATCAGCGGGGCGACGTGGAGAGGTCCCGAACCGCGCAAGGGCATCTGCCATCCGACGTCACCAGGCCCAGCAGCGGCGGCTTGCTGGTCATGGATTTCGGCGTCGATCAGCCCGCTCCGAAAGCGTCCCTGAGAAGAGACGCCGCGCTGAGGAGCTGGCTCAAGGAGATCATCCAGGTCGCTCGCGCCAATCCCAGCACCACCATCTCGATCACCGGTTACAGCGATTGCGTCGGCCGGGAGAAAGACAACCGAGCCCTTCGTCTCGGCCGCGCTCGACAGATGGCGCAATTGCTCCAGCAGCTTGCCGGCTCCGACTGGAGGTATCTGAGAGGAAAGGTCGGAGTTGCCGCGGCATCGCCCGGTTCCTACATTGCCGACAACAGCGCGGTGCAGGGACGCGCGCAAAACCGTGGCGTGCTCATTGAGAGCAAGCGCGAAATTTCATTTGCTCAGGAGCCTGTCAGAGCGCGCTTCCCGGCCCCCACGCCCAACATCGAGGAAGACCCCGAATATATCGGGCGGGTCATCCTGAGAGCCCGCGAGCTGTTTGGGCGCACCGGCAAGTGGGACCAGTTCGGCATGCCCGTCAACGAGGCGAAGCGACGGCGAATCCTGTGTCTTGTTGACCAGATTGCACGGCCTGGAAACGACATGCGGTATCTGACGGCTGACGCCGTGGACCGGTACGATCGGTACGTCGACATGACAGAACCGGAATTCAGCGACGCGATCGAGTTCCTGATCCCGTCCGTTCGGGCCTGGGGCCAGGCCCCTCACCTCGCCAAACCAGGTCCGAAAAAGACCGACAAGGAGATCTGGCGCGACATGACCATCCTCGAGGAGAGGATCCGTGGCGGCATACGCATGATCAATCAGATGTTCGAGCTGCGACAAAGCGCAGTGTCGCAGCGTGTCCGGCGGTTGAGAGATTGGGTGGCAAAGCAGCAGATCAATCCTCTCAGCCTCTACCCTTGCTTCAAGTGATGATGCTCATCGAAACGATCGCGCGTCGCAACAAGCCGGTCGACCCGCGGAGAAACGAGGGGAACTGTGGCAAGCAACTTCCGGATCCCACCGGACACGTTCGAATTCGAAGCCGGATTGCCGGCGGTCATCGCGCTACGGCAAAACGCTTCGACCGATCCTCTCGACTAAGTGCCCGAATTGCCGTTGTGAGCGCGCCGCGCGGCGCGTCGCATCTGTAGCGCACGGTCTGTCACGCCAAGGCGCTGCGCGGCGAGCTGCAGGCTCCCGTCCTCGCTGTCGATGGCGATGCGTATGGCGGTTTCGGCGGCGGCCTGGCTGATTTCCTTCAATCCGGCTCCAATGTCGACCGCATGGCGGATCGCCTGCTCGAAATCCGCGTTGAGCCACTGGCCATCTCCGGCGCCGATTACGGGATATTCGTCGACAGGCACATCGCCGACGGTGATCGGGCCCGGTCCGACATGGCGGCTCGCGATGCGCGCCACAAGATGTCGCAAATCCCGGACGTTGCCCGGATACACCCGCGCGAGCAGCAAACTGCGCACCGCGGGCTCGAAGTCGAGGTCCGGAATGTCGGGGCGGAACACGCGCAGAAAATGCCGCGCCAGCGGCAGGATGTCCTCGTGTCGTTCCTGCAGGCTGGGCACCCGGACCACCCAGCTGGCGATGCGATAGTACAGGTCGTTGCGGAAACAGCCGTCCGCGATCGCCTCGATCAGGTTCTTGTTGGTTGCACTGACGAGGCGAAACGCGGCGTGCCGCCAGACGTTGCCGCCGACGCGCTTGTAGGTGCCCTCCTGGATGACGCGCAGCAGCTGCGCCTGCAGCGGCATCGGGAGTTCGCCAACCTCGTCGAGAAACAACACACCGCCGTCGGCCGCTGCGAAAGCGCCGTCGCGCATCGCCACGGCCCCGGTGAAGGCGCCGCGTTCGTGTCCGAAGAACTCACTGCCGGATAGTTCCGGCACGATCGTCGTGCAGTCGACGACGACCAGCTCGCTTTCGGCCGCGTTCGAATCCAGCTGATGGACGAGACGCGCGAGCAACTCCTTGCCGGTGCCGCTCTCGCCGGTCAGCAGGACAAAGGCGGACGTGAAGCGGGCAATCTCGATGACTTGGCGCAGCGTCGCGCGCCACGCTGCGGTCACGCCGACCAGCCGGTCCATTACCGCTGCGGATTGCATGAGCGCGTCGACGGCCTGCCAGCGCGCGAACCGCGCCTTGATGCGTTCGGCGACGCCGGCTGCCGACGACCATGTCAACAGGTCTGATGCGCCGGCGTGCAACAGCTGCCAGGCCTGCGCACCGTCTGCGGCCGCGCCAGCGGTCTCCAGCACCAGGACCCGCCCGTGATTGCGCGTGTGCTCGCGAACGAATTCGCAAATGTCCTCGTTCAACCGCGCGATGCACAGAATTCCGTCGCCCTCCGAACTGGAATCGAACGGGCGTGGGCGAATGCCCGCGCCGGCGAGCGACTCGAGCAACGTCTTTCGGTCGCAGGACTCGTTCTTGTCCCATACATGCAACCACGGCTCACGATGCATGGCCTGCTCCGGACAGGAAATACAGGACCTCGCGATCCTGCCCTCAGGTGCGAACGGCTATTACGTGATCGTCAGTGCCGTGCCGGAATTCCCGGCACTGGCTCTCGCGAGCCGGGCAGTGCGAAGGCTGCCTACTCGATAGCAACGGCATTGAAGCAAAGACGGGGTGGCTCGATGGAGCTCCGGCAATCGAAGGATATGATCCAGCACCAAACACGGGGCGACTCCAGAACGCAGAATCGACGCGGCAAGGGGGCAGAACTTCATGCTTGCTCAGCTTGGCGGGAGTTTCTCATGCTGGTTGAAATCGGGAAAGACCCGAATCTGTGCCGCTGGAAAAATTCCCTCGATGGAGCAGGATGGCGCTTGCGTCAATGTAATCGTCGCTTCAACCGACAGTTGTAAATTCTGATTCCCCGGCTGATGATTTCAAATGGATTGATTCAATTTAAGCGGGAATTACTTCCTTTTCGCCAATCGATCGGCATCGAGGGGGATCGCTGTGATTGGCAGACGGCTTCGGCCTTGCGTAAGTCCTTGATCTTGCAGCCGCCGTCTACTGTGCATGGGGTTGTTTTCGTGCTTTTTGTGGCTGCTGCCGGAAAGACCCTCAGCCCGCCGCCCGCTTGAACCCACTCCTCGCGCGATCCGACCTAGCAACGTGCCGCCATCCGGCGGGACCCTGGTGATCCCCAACGATGTTCGACAAATCCTACCGGCAGCGCCTCGAAGCCGATCTTGCGCAATGGGAAGCTGATGGCGTGATCGCGCCGGCGGCGGCCGCCTCCATCCGCAATGCGCTGCCGCCGCTTCCGGCCGCCATCAACATCGCCGTGGTCGTCGCCATCGTCGGCGGCCTCCTGATCGCGGCCGCGTTCCTCGCCTTCGTGGCGGCGCACTGGACCGAGATCGCGCGGCTGTTGCGGTTCGCGATCCTGCTCGCCGGCATGGTCGTCACCGGCGCGCTCGGCGCCTGGTTCGCTGCGACCGGCCGCAACGGTCTCGCCGATCTCTGCGCGAGCATCGGGGCGATCATCTTCGGTGCGGGCATCGCGCTGGTCGGCCAGATGTATCATCTCGGCGAGGATTTTGCCGGCGGCATGCTGCTGTGGTCGATCGGCGCGTTTGCCGCCGCGTTCTTGACCGGCTCGCGCGGTGCGCTCGCGGTCAGTCTCGTCGCCGCCAGCATCTGGACGTGCATGCGGATCTACGATGCGCCCGACGTCCTGCATCTTCCGTTCGTGGCGGCCTGGCTGGTCGCAGCAGGCCTCGCCTTCGCCTGGAATTCGCGCGCTGCGGCTCATCTCGTCGCGCTCGCAGTGCTGCCGTGGTGGATTGCGACGTCGCTCCGCTTCGAATTCGATGGAGCCCAGCCGTCATTCGTGCTCGCGAACGGTGCGGCCCTGTTGTTCGGCGCCGGGCTCGCGATCGCCGCAGCACCCTCGCCGCGGGCGCTCTGCCTCGGAACAGTTCTGTCGATCTACGGAGCGTTGTCGCTGGCCGGCGTTGCCGTCCTGGAAGTGACGACCGTCGACGACATCATCCGCCTCCGGACTGCCACGGTGCCATCCCAGCCGCTTTGGGCGATCCTGTGCGGCGTTGCCGGCGTGATCCTTGCGCTTGTGTCTGCCGCGATCACCAGGCGCCCGGGTGAAGTCCTGGCAGGATGCGCGATCGGGCTCGTGCTGGTCGCGGCGCCGCTCTGGCCGGCATCCGCGGCCGGCGAGCCCTGGTTCGCCTATGCCGCGCTGCTCTGCGCCATGCTGTGCCTCGTCGTGTCCGGCATGCTCGATGCAGCGCGTCCGCGCATCGTTGCCGGCTGGCTCGGGATCGCCGGCGTCATTGCGGGCATCACCTGGGCCGTGAAGGGCTCGCTGCTGCGCCGATCGGCTTTCCTTGCCGCCGCGGGCGTGGTGGCCGTCCTATTCGCAACCGCGCTCAACCGCATGCTGCCGAGGGCCGAGCGATGAACGAGATGATCGCGTCCGTCGCCGGGTTCTGGCAGCGCATCCCGAAAGCGGCGCTGTTCGTCGCCGCCATCCTCGTTCAATGTGCGCTGCTGGTCCTGATGGTTGCCGACCGTATGCAGATCCTGCGCGAAGGCACCGAGGTGACCTTGCAGACTCAGCCGGTCGATCCCCGCGATCTCCTGCGCGGCGACTATGTCGTGCTCCGCTACGACATCTCGCAACTGCCGGCCGGCGCGCTCGCCGGCCAGCCGGCCGACGCACGCAATCCGGTCGTGTTCGTCAAGCTTGCACCCGACGCTAACGGCCTCTACGCGGCGGTCTCGGTGCATGCCGAGCCCGTCACGGTCACGGCGCGCGAAGTGCTGATCCGCGGTCGCGTCGCCAATTACGGCGGGTCCTGTGGATCCGGCCGACGCACCTTCTGTGACAAGCTGATGATCAAATATGGTCTGGAAAGCTACTTCGTGCCCGAGGGCGAGGGCCGGAAGCTCGAGCAGGCCCGCAACCAGCAGAAGTTGCGGGTCGTCGCCGCCGTGCTGCCCTCCGGCCGCGCCGCCATCAAGCGTCTGCTGCTCGACGGCGAGCCGGTGTATGAGGAGCCGTTGTATTAGCTGCCGGTGATTCCGGGTGCCGACTTCAAAGCCCGCCGCAGCACGTCCCACATTCGCGGCTCGCTCATCTGTGCCACGTTGAAGCGCATGAAGTGCGACGCCGACTGCGATACGCTGAACACGTTGCCCGGCGCGAGCACGACGTCCTCCTCGAGCGCGGCACGCGCAACAGCCGTGGCATCCAACCCGTCGGCAAGGCGGCACCACAGGAAGAAGCCGCCGCGCGGCATCAGCCACGGCTCGATCCCCAGGGCCTGAAGTTTTCGCGCGACGTCGCGACGCGTGCGCGTGAGCCTCTGCCTGAGCTCGTCCATGTGCTTGCGATAGCTGCCGCCGACCAGGACTTTCGCGATGATCTCGGTCGCGACCGGGCTCGGCCCGCCGAAGCTGGTTGCGACCTGGAGGTCGACGAGATGCTCGATCCAGTCGGCGCGGGCCGCGATGTAGCCGCAGCGCACCGAAGCCGACAGCGTCTTGGAGAAGCTGCCGATGCGGATCACGCGCGTGAGACCGTCCAGCGCGGCAAGGCGCGGCGAGCGCTCCGGCTCGAAGTCGCCAAAAATGTCGTCCTCGATGATGGTGAGGTCGTGCGCGGCAGCCGCGGTCAGAAGCCGGTGCGCGGTCGCAAGAGACAGCGTCGCGCCGGTCGGATTGTGCAGAGCTGAGTTGGTGATGTAGAGCCGCGGCCGTTCGCTGCCGAGGATCTGCTCGAAGCGGGCGACGTCCGGGCCCGACGGCGTGGTGGGCACGCCGACGATCCTTGCCTGATGTGCGCGCAGCAATGCTCGGAAATTGAAGTAGCAGGGATCGTCGACCAGCACGGTGTCGCCGGGACGGAGCAGGAAGCGGCAGACGAGGTCGGTGGCCTGCGTCCCCGAGCCCGTCAGCATGAGCTGGTCGACTGACGCCTCAACTGCATCGTCGGCCAGCCGCGTGATCAGCAGCCGGCGCAGCGCCAGTGCGCCGCGCGTGCTGCCATAGTCGGTCAGCAGGCTCTCGTCGGCCCGCGCCAGCGCACGGACGCCCCGCCGCAAGCCGGCCTCCGGCATCCAGTCTGCCGGCAACCAGCCACAACCGGGCTTGAGCACGGCCGCATCGGCGTCGAGCGACTGCCTGGACACCCAGAACGGATCGACCTCGCGATCGCGCCGCGGCTCGACTTCGGCCAGCGCGAGCGGCGGCGTTGCCGTCGGGGAGACATAGAAGCCCGAGCCGCGGCGCGCGCGGATCAGGCCTTCGGCCGCGAGCCGGTCATAGGCCTCGACCACCGTGGAGGGTGAAACGTCCATGGTCGCGGCAAGGCTGCGGATCGAGGGAAGGCGGTCGCCGGCACCGAGCACGCGGCCCGCGACCTTGGCGCGCACCGCGCTCATCACGTCCGCGGTCCGCGTGCCGTTACGGCCCTTCATGCGCGTGTCGGCGCCCAATGTGTATCGCCTTCCATACCAATACAGTTTCGTCAGATTGTATGGGATTGTCGCTGGCTTCGCCACGGTCGAAGCGGATAGATGGCCGCGCCAGGGAATGAGGTGACATGCAATCTGCGGGCAGCGGCTGGGGCAACGGTCTCCTGGGCGTCATCATCTTCAGCGGGTCGTTGCCGGCGACGCGGGTTGCGGTCGGCGGCTTCTCGGCGCTGTTCCTGACGTCCGCGCGCGCAGTGATCGCCGCGCTGCTGGGGGCTGCGCTGCTCGGCCTGCTCCGTCAGGCGCGGCCGGCACGGAAGGATCTCGCCTCGCTCGCGATCGTCGCCGTCGGCGTCGTGGTCGGCTTCCCCCTGCTGACGGCGCTCGCGCTTCAGCACATCACCTCCGCGCATTCGATCATCTTCATCGGCCTCTTGCCCCTGTCGACGGCGATCTTCGGTGTGCTGCGCGGCGGTGAGCGGCCGCAGCCGCTGTTCTGGCTGTTCGCCGTGCTCGGCAGCGCAACGGTGGCCGGCTTCGCCCTCGCTGGCGACGGCTCGGCGTCGCTCGCCGGCGATCTCCTGATGGTGGCCGCGATCGTGCTGTGCGGCCTCGGCTATGCCGAAGGCGCCGCGCTGTCGCGCCGCCTCGGCGGCTGGCAGGTGATCTCCTGGGCGCTGTTGCTCGCGCTGCCGTTGATGGTGGCGCTCGCGATTCTGACATGGCCGTCGACCTGGAGCGGCGTCACTGTGCCCGCCTGGATCGGGCTCGCCTACGTCTCCGTCTTCAGCATGTTCGTCGGCTTCATTTTCTGGTACCGCGGGCTCGCCGTCGGCGGCATTGCCCGTGTCGGCCAGTTGCAGCAGCTGCAGCCGTTCTTCGGTCTCGCGCTCGCGGGCTTCCTGCTGCGCGAGCCCGTCGCCTGGAGCATGATCGCCGCGACCGCGCTCGTGGTCGTCTGCGTCTTCTTCGCGCGGCGGTTTGCGTGAGGCTGTGCCTTACGCCTCCCCCATCACCGTCCGCGTCAGCGCGCTCCTTGCAAACTTCTTCAGCGGCATCGGCTTGCCGAACAGAAAGCCCTGCACGAGGTCGAAGCCGAGCTCGTTCGCCGCGACGAGGTCGGCGCGGCTCTCGACCCCTTGAGCCACGGTGCGCGCGCCAAAGCTCTGCGCCAGCTCGACGATGTGGCGGCACACCGTGCGCTTCAGCCGGTCACCGCCGCTGCCGGTGACGAATTGCCGATCGGCCTTCAGCTTGACGAAGGGAATTCTGTCGAGCTCCATCAGCGACGGCCAGTTGGTGCCGAGATTGTCGATCGACAGGCCGATATTGTGCAGGCCCACCTCGCGCGCGACCTCGGTCAGGAGATCGAGCTCGCGGATCGCCTCGTCGCTGTCGATCTCGACCGTCAGGCCGCCGAAGGCCGGATGCGTCGGCACGCGCCGGCAGAGATCGCGCACCGCGTGCGGCTCCCTCAGATAGGAGGCGGGAAGATTGATCGACAGATCGACCGGGCTTTGTTGTTCCAGAAGATAGTGCCAGTCTTGCACGGCGCGATCGATCACGAACTCCGACAGACCGCGGAAATGCGGATCGTGCGGCTCCGGGATGAAATAGGCCGGTGGCACCACGCCCCAGGTCGGATGCCGCATCCGCACCAGCGCCTCGGCGCCGCTGCGGACGAGCGTGCGCGCGTCGATCTTGGGCTGGTACCAGAGCTCGAGCCAGCCGGCGTGCAGGGCCTCGCCGACATGCACCGCCGGACTCGGCGCCGGCTCCTCCGGCAGCAGCATCGCAACACGCTCGCGCAGCGTCTCCGCGGCAAAGGGCGTGGTCAGCGGCGGCAGCATCGCAAGGCCGTATTCCTCACCGACCTGCCGCACGGCTTTGACGATGATCGACTCGCGGGCACCGACGGCGAGGACCCTGCCGGCAAATGCCTCGCGCACCAGGATCTCGAGGAATCGTCCCGGTTCGATGCCATCGGCTGCGACGCCGAGCAGGATCAGGTCCGGCAACTCGGTGGCGAGCACGGTTTGCAGCTCGTCTGCGCTGGCGCATTCGCAGGTGACGAAGCCGAGATCCTCGAGCACCTCGCTGAGAAAGGCGCGCAGGTGACGCTTGCTGTCGGCCACGCAGGCGCGCGGCGTCACCTTTCGTCGTCCGAAGGTCACAGGCCTCCGTCCGACGAGTTCAGTCATCCCATCGTTCATCGTCCACCACTCCCGTTCCGTGACGGTTTTTTAAACGGCGAGCGTGGGTTCAAATAAGGAGAGCTTCACATCGTTCTTGAATAATTTGGGTAACGTTAAGCTCTGCAATTCGAGCTAATATTTCGACAGAATCTTCGAAAAGAATCCGCATCCCCAGGCATCGCACGCACAACGACGGTCGACGCACGTGAAATGCCTGCCGCGCGCAATGGGCGTGCAGTTTGCCGCTCGACTGCGTCGCGCAATGCGGTCGCCGACGCAGCGATGAGGCCGGCGGAGGATTGATTGCCGGCGACTTTCTCGTGTCACGCCAGCCCGCCTGCTCGCTCGAGGGGCGCGGCTGGTGGTGCTTGTCGTTGGTCGGTGTGCAATTGCCTTGCGGGGGTGACGTCTGCGCCATTGTCGTCGACGTGAGCGTCAGCGCGCGCACTGGCAACGCCCACCATCCTCCATCTCGTCGAGCCGGGCTCATCGGCAATTCCACTTCGGCAGCTCTTGCCGCGCATCGGAGCGACGGCTGCACCGGAAGAGCTCGTCTTCCCGCCATGCGCGCATACTGCGCTTTCGCGCGCGGTGGTTCTGCGACAACGCGACCGGTCCGGTGGCCGAGAATGTGAAGCACATCACACGCACATTGCTGCACCTGCGCTATTGCTCCGCGCAGCCGGTGGTGGGCTGTCGAGGACTACAGCAATGACGATGCGGCGAATGATGTATTGGTGGTTCAGATTCGTGCTGTCCGGGCGGTTTTTCGACCGTTTCCTGAGCCTGCCGCGCGCGCCGCGCGCCTAGTTTTGCCCGATCAACTTGCGGAACGCCGCCGCACCGTCCTGCATCGCGTCGCGTCCCTTCCAGGCCAGATAAGTCAGCTTGCCGCCGAGAGTGTCGTGGCTGCGCAGCCGCCGCGATCCGAGAATGTGGCCCACATTGGCGGGGAAGCGGCTCACCTCGGCGGACACCAGCTTCGCGATCGCGTCCATCAATTGCTGGAGACGGACGCCCCAGTCGCAATGTTCGATGCCGTCGATGCGGACCTTGAGCGCATATTCGGTGTCGTAGATTTCGGCGAGCAGGTCGCGGGCGACCAGCACCCGGTTGTTTCGGAGCGCGATACGAAGCGCGAGGCGCTTGTCGTCGAGCCGGTCGAGGACCATGTGAACGACGCAGGCATAGGGCGTGGCGGCAATGTCCGCGGCGGCCTTGCTCGGAGCAGCCTTGGTGGCAAGCCGCACCAATTGCCAGGACGTCTTCAGACGCCGCGCCACCAGCGCCAGCGCGAAGGGCAGCGCCTCGGGATGGGCTTTCTTGAAGGCGTCGAGCTGCGCGGTGGTCTGGGCGACCTGGCCGTCGTCGAATTTCGCGATCCTCTCGGGCAGCTTCTCGTTGAACTTCGGTAGCGCATCGCCGGCGCGCAAGACATGCAGCATCTTCACGACGTCGTCGAAGGCAGTGCGCGAGGCCGTGTATTGCGCGAGCTTGGCTCGCGCCAGTTCGGTGCTCTCGGACGAGGTGAGGGTGCTCTCGAGGACCTTGACGACCTTGGTCTGGAAGGTCGACGCGATCTTCTGCACCTCCTTCGGGTCGTTCGCCGCGATCTGGTCGTTGACTGCCTTGATGTAGTCGCGCGCCATGGTCGGCAGCAGGTCGCGGCAGATCCACTCCCAGATCGGGGTGAGGGTGTTGCGCGAGATCCGGCCCAGATTGGCATGCTCGGGCGCGCCGTCGATCAGCAGCAGCTGCAGCGGCGCGAAGAAATAGCGCGACGGGTTGGTGGCGCGTGCCTGGGTCGATCCGTCCTTGCGGAACTCGGCGCGCAAGCGGGACTGGATGTCGGCCGAACCCGGCATGTCGATGCCGCACAGCTCGAGCCGCTCGAGCTCGCTGAGCAGACAGCTGCGCGACAGCGGCGTCAGCCTCTGCAGGAATTCCGACAGTCGATCGATCTCGTTCATGGCACGCATCTTTCGCAGCGTGTCCCGCTGGCTTGCGGGCCCAATGCGTGGAGGCATTTGCGCGCTCAACCTCCCTAGAGAAGCAAGTCGCCGTTAATTAATCCGTAAAAGCCGGGGGACGGGCATCGGTCGGAGGCGGCCATCAAGGGAGTTTTCCGTCTGACCGCCTAAGATGTCGGCCGGAACTCAACCGCTGCACGATCGCGGGCGGCCGCACGCAAGCACAAATTGTGCCGAAGCCGCCTTTTTAGCGCAAAAGAGCCCAAATCACCGTAGTCTTACGGAGAAAAAAGTTAAGCACAGACCGGCCTCGGTTCCGCTAAACGAGTGATATGGGGTCACCGAATAATACGGCCACTGATTCGCGGCCGTCGGAATGGGACGAAGTCGGCGCTGCGCCGGCTGAAGAGCCCGATTTCGTCCGCCTGAGCGCCGCCCGTGCCAAGGCGGCCGACGAAATGGCCGCGGCCATCGCCCGCGAGCTCAACGGCCCCCTGACTGCGCTCCTGCTCTACATGGGCGAGATCAAGCACCACAGCGATCAGCTCGTGCCTGCTACGGGCGATCGTGCCTATTTGCAGCGGGTGGTGGAGAACGCGCTGGTACAGACCGAGCGCGTTTGCGGTCTGGTCAAGCAGCTTGCCGGCCCTCACAAGGGCGGCTTGCCGATCCCGTCCAGCACCGAGGAGGCGCAATCGAAGGCCGCCCGCGCGCTGCAGCCGCAGCGCGTGCCCAGCGCCGAGCCAGTCGGTCCGTCGGGCCAGAAGCGGCTGACCAAGCGCGAGCGCGAGGTGCTGAGGCTGATCAGCGAAGGCTATTCGAACAAGCAGGGCGCGCTTCGCATGCAGATCAGCCCGCGCACTTTCGAGAGCCATCGCGCCGAGGCGATGCGCAAGCTCGGTGCGCGCAACACCGCGGATCTCGTCCGTGCGGCGCTACTGCATTCGATCGACTGAGGCGGGCGTGCTGCGTCGCCGGCAGGCGATGCGCCCGCGACATCTCTCGAGACGTTCGGAAACCCGTCCTGCTCAGAAATAATCTTCGGCGAACGGACGCGCGGGGGAGACGCGACGCAGCGGCTTGATCTCTTCCTTCGGCGCGTTCGGAATGATCGTGATGGTCCAGCGGGGAGGCACGCTCGATTCCTGCTCAAGCACCGAACGCACGAAACCGGTCACGGTGGACTCGCCGGCCTTCACTGTCGCCATCCGGCCGTTGAACTGTGCGATGCGGAAGCGACGAACCTCTTTCTGGTCTGCCGTCTCGTACTTGAACATTGGAAACCCTCCTGGTTTTCCCCGGGACTATCACCTCCTATGATTAGCCATCTATGAACATCCCAAACCGTAGAAGTACGGCGGGCTTCGCGCGGTCCGCGCCGGAGCGTCTTCGAGCGGAGTGGATACCGGTTCGCGCAAGAAAAACGCGTCAATGCGAGATGCTGCGCGATTCCCGTCCGACTTCGATCGGAAGGAAGATGGCTCTAGCTAGACCTGCGGCTCTTGCGCGCGCGCGGCGGCGTAGGCGGCATCCATCCGGTCCAGGAGAGCGCGGAATTCGGCCTCGCCGAGGCCCTCCGCGGTCTTTTCCAGCCGCAACGCCAGCGCTGCGAGCCTGACATAGCCGAACGTCCCGGCTGCGCTCTTGAGCGAATGCGCCTCGCGCGCGATCCGGGCGTGGTGCTGCGCAAGCGAGAGCGTGCGGAACAGTTGCAGGCGCGCACGGGTCTCGCTCCAGAACACATCGCGCACTTCACAGGCGGCATCCTCGCCGATCTCGCGCACCAGCGCTTCGTACGCGCGCGGCTCGCGCGCGGGCTCGGCATCAAGCGCGTTCTGCGCAGGCGCGACGGATGCGTCAAACATGGGCTTGCTTGCCTTGATCATCGTTCGTTGTCGCGCGGCACGTGGCGGCGCGAGGTACGTCCCGTGTCTACGGCATCGGAATTTCAGTTCCGGTAGCAGGATGGCCGGTGTTTGAAGACCGGCATTAGCCGGCGGTTTACCAATCGCACGCGGCGTTCAGCGTATGCCGAGCAGCCGGTCGTACTGGGCCTTCACCGTGGCGTAGCATGCGCACGCCGTCTGGCGCAGGCCTTCGATGTCGATGATCTGGATGTGTCCGCGGCTGTAGTGGATGAAATTGGCCTGTTGCAAGGCGTGGGCGACCAGCGACACGCTGTTGCGCCGCGCCCCGATCATCCGTGCCATGGTCTCCTGGGTCAGCAGCAGCCGGGAGTCGCCCGACAGATCATGAGTGTGCAACAGGCACCGCGACAGCCGCGACTCCACCGGATGGGCGGCGTTGCAGCCGGCGGTCTGCTGCACCTGGACGTAGACCGCAAGCCCGTGACGCGTGAGCAACGTGCGCAGGGTGCTGCTCTGGTCGGCGGCGATCCGCAGCGGGTCCAGATCCACCACCGAGGCGACGCCGGGAACCAGCACAAGGGCGGTGTTCAATGCAGACGCCTCGCCCATGATCGAGAGCGTCCCGAGCAGGCTGTCGCGGCCGATCATGGCGACCTGCACATGCTCGTCCCCGGCCAGCTCCACCACCAGCGAGATGACGCCGCGGTGCGGAAAATAGGCGCGCTTGAGCGTCTCGCCGGTCTCGGCCAGCACTGCGTCATGGGGCAGATCAACCGTTCGCAGGTGCGGACGGATCAATTCATAATCGTCCGCCGACAGTGCGGACAGGAATCCGTTCGGTGGACGCGCCATCGTTGCCAAAGCTGCCTCCCCTGTTCCTGCACCGTCGAATCGCGACATGCGAAATCACGGCCCTGCGCGGTAAGTTCAATCATGTACAGGCCGGGATATATTGGCAATTGAGACAGGTTGTCCGGCCGCGGCAATCGCTTCCTGCGGCGCTTCGTGCTTGCAAAACGGCGCGCTTGCGGCAGCGACTGGAAGGAAAGCTCCGATTTCAAGCATGGAAGCAGTTCCGGGAAACAGCACGACGCGTCCATCGGATCCGTCGGCAGTGCCCGTTCGTCGCTCAGTTGTAATTCTAGCAGATATTAACCTAAAGGTTGTGGCGTAGTCCAACAATTTTCGGGTGACGATGGTCGAGGCTGGTGAAGCCGGGCTGCGCTCGCTCGAACACGACCCAGCTCGATCTGATGATCATCGGCATCGTCATGCCGCATTGCCTGCCAGAGCATCGTGGCGGCGGCATTGCCTCGGCTGCGGCCAGGTTAGCGCGGCACGAGCCGCTATGGCTGCAGGGTAAGAGTTCGTTTACCTCATGCGCGGACCGCGCACGTCGCGGCAATACCGCGAAGCGCAGGTCACGAGAACACCGCCGGCTGCGGGCGGTTCGGTTCAACCTCCCGCAGGCCGTCTCCAATGCTCTTCGCGAGCAGGACTTTCCCGCGCGCCTCGTCGGGCTGTTATCGGCCCGTTTACCTCGCACGCCGACTCCTCGGCGGCGTCGAGCCGGTTTTGCCGAAAAGCGCTGGGGCACGCGATCGAACCGCAAACTTCGCTTCAATATCCGTAGTAGGACGGAGGATGAAATTAACGGGACTGTGAAAGGGGATGTCTAACGATCGAGGATAGGCGTCCGTCCGTGCCAAGGGTGGCTCAGGCGTCGAGTTCAAATCCAGGTCAGTAAGGCGTAGCTCATGGATGATCTGTTGCGGGAGTTTCTGACGGAGACCAGCGAGAGCCTGGACACCGTGGACAATCAGCTGGTGAAGTTCGAGCAGGAGCCGAACAACGCCAAGATCCTGGATAACATCTTCCGCCTGGTCCACACCATCAAGGGCACGTGCGGCTTCCTCGGACTGCCGCGGCTGGAAGCGCTGGCGCATGCCGGCGAGACCTTGATGGGCAAATTCCGTGACGGCATGCCGGTGACCGGGCAGGCGGTGACGGTGATCCTGTCCTCGATCGACCGCATCAAGGAGATCCTGGCCGGCCTGGAGGCGACCGAAGCCGAGCCTGAAGGCAACGACCGCGACCTCATCGACAAGCTGGAAGCGATGGTCGAGCAGGGCATGGCGGCAATGGCGGCCGGCACTGCTAGCGCTCCCGTCGCCGAATCCCCGCCGCTGGCGCCGGAGGCGCCGGTTGCCGAGGCAAAGCCTGCACCCGCCAAGGAGCTGACCTCGGGCTCGCTGATCGAGCAGACGCTGGAGCGCCCATTGCGTCCCGGCGAGGTCTCGCTCGACGAGCTCGAGCGCGCCTTCCGCGAGACCGCGATCGAGGCGCCGGTGCCCGCGCCCGTTGCCAAGGCTGAAGTCAAGGCCGAGCCCGCGCCGGCTGCCGAAGTCCCGGCTCCTGCTGCGAAGGAAGCCGCCAAGGAGAAGGCGCCCAAGGAGAAGGCCGCGCCGAAGAAGTCGATGGCCGATGAGGGCGCCGGCGAGGGAGCCAGCATCGCCAACCAGT
>NZ_LFKY01000028.1:0-122071 GCF_028128965.1 Bradyrhizobium sp. CCBAU 25338 | reverse complement strand
TCGGCCTTATCGGCGAACATGATCAGTTGCGATGCGTTCTCGCTCTTGATCGCATAGTCCTGCTTCAAGCGCTTGGCGACGGCGCGGACAAGCTCGTTCGGCGTGGGGTATACCTTACCTTCCGTAGTGGTAATTGTGCCTTTCACGCGCTTCTTGAGCTGCGCATAGTCTTGAAAATGCACCGCGACGCAATAGCGGTCGTTGTGATCATCAATGAACTTATTCCACTGAACATTCGGCACTCGGGGCTCCTGGAATTGGATGGTAAGGCGAAAGAAGGCGCGACTACAACCCGAGCGCCTGACCTCGTCAATAGACCGGACCACTTCGTATCGAGTGCCGGCATCAAGCGCGCCTCCTGGCTCTCGGACAGATTTCCGTCGCGATTTTCTCCTCGATATGAAGCTCGTTCTCCGACATACTGGCACCTTCGTCGAAGTTTGAAATTATATCGAAATTTCAATTACATAAGAGTTCGCAGTTTTGTTCTGGGTGGCGCGCCACGCTGCAATCCCGCGGTCATTTACGATCTGGACTAGGGCGCGGGCCGCTCCCTTTCAGTCGTCCATTCGCTGCGCTGAGAAAGCATCCTCCCCAGCGCAACACTTGATCGCTCGTCTTTTGGCGTTGGGTGCTCACCGGTTCGCGAATCCGCCGATCCGAGGTCAGAGCCGATCGGGGATATCAAGATATCCCATGCGATCCATGACGCTGCCCGCGAGAGCCACCTTGTAGACGGCTTCGGCGAAGCGCCTGTCGTCGACTATCCGGCTCAGCCTGCTGTTGCCCAGGTGCTGCGGCAGCAGCCTGCAAACCGGATCGAGCATCTCAATTTCAAACGGCACCATGACGCCGGCAGTCATCGAGAATGTCCCAGGTGTAAGGAGCCTGGTGGCGATCAGTTCTCCATCGTCCATCGAACTTTCGAGCCCGACGTCGAGCAGCCATACTTTCGAGTTGCGAACAATATCGGTGGCGATCAGGCCCACCTCGTCGTGCCGCTGCTCGATCATGAGTATCGCGAACTGCGACCGACGCATTGCGTCCAGCATCACCGCTTCGTCGGATTGCGCCTCGAACCTGGCTGACTTCGCGTAGCGATCGATCGCCCGCGAACGATCCGCCGGTGCGGTATAAATGGCAAGGTCGTAGACGTAGTACATCTCGTCCATGTCTTCGAGAAGCAACGTCTTTCCTTGCGCCAATCCGAGCCTGCGTGCGTGATTCAGTAAGGCATCGGTGGATATATACTTGAGGACTTCCTCGTGAACCTTCTTGGAGATTTCCCGAAGGTGCAGGTAGCGGGCAAGGATGTCCTTGCGCGTCGAAGGCATGTCGGCGCCCGAGGCGAAGATCGACTGCTGTTGGGCGAGGGGAAGTGCCATGAAACTCTCCCGGGTTGGGTCGCCAGCTTTCGTCATCGTTAGCGATGCGCATTGATTCGCGAAACAGCAGTGTCCATTATCGACAGTGTGAAACTGATCCGCCCCTCGAGACGAGCGGGTCGGGTCCGGCGTTGATTGGAAGGCGCGTACCGAGAGTTACAATGGGCCGGAAGAATCGGGTTCCACTTGGCGATCGCGTTGCCATGGCAGGCGAAAGGGCGCTGGCCGCCCGGCAATTTGTGAGCGCCACCGACATCCTCATCGGGATCGGGTGGCTTGATCCCGGAGCGGTCGAGCGCTGGCAGCGCGGGCAGGTCGCCTGCCTGGAGGAAGTTGTCCAGATCGATCCGTCGCGTATCGCCGAAGCCATGCAGCTATTCCAGACCTGGGCGACCGCGAAAGGACTGATCGCAAGCCCCACAGCCTATGTCGATCGTACGCCGCAATGCCGGGAGCTGCGCTTCAGCCGAAGCGGAGATCCCGGGATCGAGGCGTCGTATCGGACACATTGGGTGTCGCCGCAACTCTCCGAGGCGAAGCGCGAACGCCTGGCGGAGAAGGCAAGCCGCGGCCCGGAACTGGTTGTTATCCAGCCGTTGAACATGGAGTGGACATGCCATCGCTGCGGCGGCTCCGGTGGTCTCCTGATGATGGAGCCTCCCGGCCCGGCGTGTCTGCACTGCGTTGGCCTCGATGATCTCGAATTTCTGCCGGCAGGCGATGCCCTGCTCACGCGGCGCGTGAAGGCGAACAGTACCCGATATGCCGTCGTGGTACGCTTCAGCAGAACTCGCCGCCGTTACGAACGACAGGGCCTGCTCGTCGAGCCGCGGCCCTTGCGGACGCGCGGTGATCGAATCTCGATCGATGCGCCTTGTCGAATACCACCGGAACGTCAATCACATACGAGTTCGCAGTTTTATTCTGAATGGCGCGCCATTCTCACGCCGGCGACCGCGCATGCCGTTGAAGCCCTGACGTAATTTCCGGGGATGCACGGGCGTTTCCCTCGCGACGATGTTGGCGGCCGACGTGAGGTCGGACGTTGGGCCGGAATCTGAAGTCATGTGTCGTGCGTGCATCAGTACTCTTCGGAATCTGCACCTGAGACGCTCGGCACATTGCCCGGTCGGCCGGCCTGCTAGTGCTCGGCGAAGACATCGATCGCATGAAGCGCGCAGGGCGCGGGGGCGTTGGGATTCATGGCAAAGTTGCGCGCGCGCGTCAGGCGAGGTTCGAAACTGGGCATCGGCTTGTTGAGCGGCACCGCGTTGTCCTCGGTGGTTTTTGTCCTTGCGCTCGGGCCATCCAGTCCAGCGCTTGCGGCGGGCGGCGCCGGCGCTGAAGGAAGCGGGAGCTTCCTCGGGACCGGGACCGGCGGCGATGGCGGATCAGGCGCCATCGGACATAGCGGCGAAACGGGCAATGCCGGTCAGAATGGCACTGGCGATTTCGGCGGCGGCGGCGGTGGCGGTGGTGCCGCCGGCGGCGGCGCGGGTGGGGCCGGTGGACTCGACGGCAGCGGTTCGGCCTCCGGCGGCGCCGGAGGCATCGGTGGCACGAATGGTGCCACCAACATTACGTCCGTGTCATCGGGATCAACGATCAGTGGCGGCGCGGGCGGCCAGGGGCAGGCCGGGGTCGCAACGTCCTCCGGGCTTGGCGGAGGCGGCGGCGGAGGCGGCGGAAGCGGCGGCTATGGCGTCGTCGAAACCACGTTTCTCACGCTCGCCAATTTCGGGACGATCTCCGGAGGTTCCGGTGGTGCCGGCGGGCCCGCCGATGGTGCGCGGGTTGGTTACGCCGGTGACGGCGGTGTCGGCGCCATTTTCACCGCCGGCGGTGTTCTCAACAATTTCGGCGTCATTTACGGCGGCAGCGCCGGCGATACCAGCGGCTTTGATCCTTCCCTGGCGGGAGCTGCCGTCGTCGGAAGCAATCTCACGATCCTGAATGCGGGAACGATCGCCGCCGGCAATGGCGGCAGTCGCCCTGCGATTGACTTTCTCAGCGGCTCAAACGTTCTGCAACTGCTGTCCGGCTCCTTCATCAACGGCAATGTCAATATCGAAGCGGGCGCCAGCCTGACCATCGACCAGAGAAGCGCCGGCGTCGACGCAACCTTCGGTATTCCCTACACCACGGCCCTTGTCGGCTCCGGAGTCCTCTCGATCGACGCCGGCGCACGGACGCTGACGCTGAACGGTTCGAACAGTGGTTTCACCGGCACCACGAATCTGGTTAGCGGAACGACGGTCATCAATAATGCCGGCGGGCTGGGCACTGGCACGATAGAGTTTACCGGCGGGACCGCCGGTTCGACGCTGGCGGCACAATTCAGCGGCACGTTCGGTAACGGCATCAATATCGCAGTTGGTAATTCAGCCACGATCGGTGCCGCCGCGGGCAACACGCTGACACTCGGCGGTAGCTTCGCCTACGGTGGCGGCACGGGAACGACGCTTACCTTCGGCTCGGCGACGGCGACCGGCACCGTGCTGTTCGCGCCAAGCAGCCTGACTTTGAATTCTGGCGGCGCCCTTGCCATCGATGGCGGGGCCCTGTTGGTTGGCAATTCAAACGGAGCCAACCTTCTCGGCGGTCTCAGCGGCACCGTCGTGGAGAGCGGTGCTTCGCTCGAGCTCCAGGGTGGCCTGTCGATCGGCAATTCGCCTTTGACGCTCAAAGGCGGCGGCGTCGCGAACGGCGGGGCGCTGCGCAACATGTCCGGCAACAACAGTTTCGCCGGCGCCATTACGCTGGGATCCGACGCGCGCATCGATTCCGATGCCGGCCGGTTGTCGCTGACCGGGGCGATCACCGGCGCCGGCCAAACCCTGACGTTCGGCGGCGCCGGCGCGATTCTCGTCAGCAACACGATCGCGATCGGCGCCGGCGGCCTGACCTATGACGGGACCGGCACGCTCACGCTCTCAGGCGCCAACACCTATACGGGCGGCACCATCATATCGAGCGGCACGTTGCAGCTCGGCAATGGCGGGACGACGGGATCGCTGGTCGGCAATGTCGTTGACAACGGCGTGCTCGCGATCGATCGCTCCGATACCCTGACGTTCGCCGGCGCGATTTCTGGCAGCGGCACATTTCGGCAGGATGGGAGCGGCGCCACCGTTCTGACCGGCACCAACACCTATAGTGGCGGTACCATCATCTCGAGCGGCACGTTGCAGCTCGGCAATGGCGGCGCGACGGGATCGCTCGTCGGCGATATCGTCGACAACGGCGTGTTCGCGATTCGTCGCTCCGATACCCTGACGCTCGCCAGCGTGATTTCCGGCAGCGGCATATTTAGGCAGGATGGGAGCGGCACGACCGTCCTGACCGGCACCAACACCTATAGCGGCGGCACCATCATTGCGAGCGGCACGTTGCGGCTCGGCAATGGTGGAACGACGGGATCGCTCGTCGGCGATGTCGTCGACAACGGCGTGTTCGCGATCGATCGCTCCGATATTTTGACGCTTCCCGGCGTGATTTCCGGCAGCGGTGCGTTCCGGCAGATCGGGACCGGAACGACCATCCTCTCCGGCATCAATGCCTATGCCGGCGCGACGACGGTCAATGGCGGCACGCTCGCGGTGAATGGCTCGATCGCGTCGTCCAGCCTGCTGACCGTCAATTCAGGAGGGACTGTCGGGGGCACCGGCACCTTGTCGTCGACAGTCATCGCCGGTGGCGGCACGCTGGCGCCCGGCAATTCCATCGGCACGATTTCGGTGAGCGGCAGCCTGACCTTCGACACGGGCGCGAGCTATGCTGTCGAGGTTTCGCCGAACGCCGCGGACCGCACCAATATCACCGGAACGGCCACGCTCGCCGGCACGGTGAACGCGGTATTCGCCCCCGGCAGCTATATGGCGCGCAACTATACGATCCTGTCCGCGGCCGGTGGGCTCGGCGGCACCACCTTCGATCTGCTTACGACAAGCGGTCTACCAGTCAATTTCACGGCCAGCCTGAGCTATGGCTCGACCGATGTGTTGCTGAGCCTCAAGGCGGCGCTGGGCGCACGGCAGGAGCTCGCGACCAATCCGTCGAACGTCGCGAATGCCATCAACGGTTTCTTCAATGGTGGAGGCACGCTGCCCCCCGGTTTTGTCACGGTGTTTGGGCTGTCCGGCGCTCCGCTCGCCGGCGCGCTCGCCCAGCTCTCCGGCGAGGCCGCCAGCGGGTCGCAGCAGACGACCTTCAACGCGATGTCTCAATTCATGGGCGCGATGACCGATCCGTTCGTGCTCGGTCGGAGCGACGGCGTATCGGCGTCGACCGGCGCTGCGCGGTTCGCCGATGCGGCCGCGGTCGCAGCCTACGCCTCCACCGGCGGCAAAAGCTCCACCTCCGAGCGGGACGCCTATGCTGCGATCTTTCGCAAGGCCCCGGTGACGGCAGGTCCCCTCACGCAAGGCTGGAGCGTGTGGGCCGCGGGCTATGGCGGTACGCAGACCACCGACGGCAACGCCACGACGGGATCGAACACCGCGACCAGCCGCCTGTTCGGCACGGCCGTCGGTGCCGACTACCGGTTCTCGCCGAACACCGTTGCGGGCTTCGCACTCGCCGGCGGCGGCACCAATTTCAGCGTCGCCAATGGCGGCACCGGGCGGTCCGATCTGTTCCAGGCCGGCGCGTTCGTGCGGCACACCATGGGTGCGGCCTATCTCTCGGCGGCGCTGGCCTATGGCTGGCAGGATGTCACCACGAGCCGCACCGTCACCATCGCCGGGATCGATCAGTTGCAGGCGCGCTTCAACGCCAATGCGTATTCGGGCCGCGTCGAGGGCGGCTATCGCGTCGCGATGCCGTGGATGGGCCTGACGCCCTATGCGGCCAGCCAGTTCGTCATCTTCGATCTGCCGGCCTACGCCGAGCAGGCGCTGTCGGGCGCCAATACCTTTGCATTGAGCTACGGCGCCAAGAGTGTCACGGCCTCGCGGTCGGAGCTCGGCTTGCGAGCCGATAGGTCGTTCGCGCTCGATGATGCGGTTCTGACGCTGCGGGGACGCGCGGCGTGGGCGCACGACTTCAATCCGGAGCGCTCGATCGCGGCGACCTTCCAGGCGCTGCCGGGCGGGTCGTTCGTGGTTAGCGGTGCGGCGCAGGCGCCCGACGCGGCGCTCACCACCGCATCCGCCGAGGTGAAATGGCTCAACGGCGTTTCGCTGGTGGCCACCTTCGAGGGTGAGTTCTCCAACGTCACCCGCAGCTACGCCGGCAAGGGTGCCGTTCGGTATGCGTGGTGACGCTCGCAAATAATGAGTGGGCAACGAGCAAACTCATCGGGCGGCCCGGGCCAGGTTGCCGCGTATGGTGGCCCCGCCAGCGCGCTTAGCTGTCGTGGTCGCTGTCAGTGCTTTGAGAGGCTATAGAAGATATCGTCTGGCGCGGGCGGAGCGCCGCCGCCGCGCTGCCAGGCTTGCGACTTATCCCGGATCTCGCCCGGTGTCAGGCCGAACTTCCGGCGAAAGGCCCGGACGAAGGTCGAGTCGCTGCTGAACTGCAGATCAGGGCCAGATCGATCAGCCGGCCGGTCTGCTCCGCGGGCGAAGCGCGGCCGCTGCACCTGGCGACATTACGGTGACAGTGCACTCAATTCCGTCGTTCGCTACTCGATATCGGCGAACCCATGCAGCCAGCTCTTTATGGAAATGGCAATTAAGTGCACTGTCACCGCAAGCGTGATTGTTCCGCCCCTTGGGTGAGCCTTTGGCATTGGCGATCAATATCCGGGCCGATAACGATTCAGCAGGCGAGATCGAGCGGCTGTGGGATCAGGTTGCCGCGTTCGAGGTCGAGCCCTCGATGCGCGCCCTAAGGTATCGGCCGCATTTAACATTTGCCATCTACGACTCGCCTCGGGCTGACGAGAAGGCTGCGTGGGACGTGATGCAGGCAGCCATTGCCGGCGAGACGCAACTGCGGATCGCGTTCAAACGAATTTGCTGGTTCGAAGGCTCTCCGCTCGTTCTCTGGGCCGAGCCGGAGGTCGACGAAACCCTGGTTCGCATCCACGGCGCCATCAGCGCGGCAATCGATCCAGCACATTGTCGTCCTCATTACCCGCCTAGCGCCTGGACGCCCCATTGCACGCTCGGCACTGCCGTTGCCGATGAACGGCGCGATGATGCGATGGCCTTTGCGCGGGCCTTTGATCGCAGCATTGAAGTGCTGTTCGACGTGGCGGACTGCGTCGTCTTTCCACCCGTGCGGATCATCGCCGAGCAAAGATTACCGTCGTAATTGACGTCGCTTGGGCGTCATCGATTGCAAGGCATCAATCTCATGCGGCACAGCCGCTCTCTCACGCCGTCGTGCCGTCGATCGAGCGGCGGATCACGCGCTGCACTTCCGCATTCGACAGGAACAGGTCGTGGTTGATGATGCCCCAGCCTTCCTGCGAGGCATCGACCACGCGCACACCGAGCCGCGCGATGGCGGCCTTTTCGGCCGCGCCGACCCTCGTCATTCCGCCTGCGATCTGTCCGGACAGCGCCAGTGCGCGATCGTTCGTCGCGGCAATCACGGTGATCTTGCCGGCCAGCGGGCCGATGCGCTGGACCGCCGACGAGAACACGTCCATGTCGATGTCGGGCGCGGCAAACACCACCGCGCCGATCTTGCTCGTGACCGTATCGCCGTATCGCCCATAGAGCTGACGCAGGCTTTCGAGCGTCAGCATGGTTCCCATGCTGTGCGCAACGATGTGCACGCGGCCGCCGCCCGGAGCCGACACGAGCGCCGAGAGCACGCGTTCGAAATCGTCGCGAGACCACATCGCGCTGTCGCGGTCATAGGCATAGTCGAACAATCCTGCCCTGGAGGGCCAGGAAAACGCCATGGTCCGGCCGCGGAACTTGATCCCATCGGAGAGATGGGCGGCGTCCAGCACCGCGGTTTCGAATGTCTGCTTGAAGCCGTGCACATAGATCAGCACGTCTCCTCCGCCGGCCTGCGCGGCGAGATCGCCGGCGTCGGCCGACACCGGTTCGATCCGATCAAGACGCCAATCCCCGAGTCCTACGGAGGCGAGAGAAAGACGGCTCTCGTCCGGCGCGACCAGCCTGGCCCGCGCGACCGTCATGCTCGTCGCGCGCTCCGGCCCGAACCAGGGTTTCGTACGACCGCCGTTCGCGGGCTTGCGCGTGGTGGCGACAAGCAAGGTGGGATCGGCGGAGAGGGACGATGCGTCAAAGCGCGCGCCGGTGGCGCCCAGGCCGGCGCATCCACCGAGCGCAAGGGCACTCCCGGCCGACACCAGTCCGCCGAGGAGGGCGCGGCGCGAAACGGCATGACGGGAGTCGCGTTGCAGAAGACGTCGGACGATCACACGGAACCTTTGGGAACTTTGCCCACCGTAAGCCGCCCCGCCCAACTCCCTGAATGACAATGGGGGCGAGAAGACGGCAGAGCCGCTTTGTGGTCGGACGGACTGCATCGCGCTCACGGCCGGCATCCGGTGAGCTTTTGGTTCGAGACTCTATCTTCTCTTCGATCGCTGCCGCCGCGCGTGATCCTCGAACAGGGCGGCGAGTTGCTTTGCACAGCTCTTGAGCGGCAGCGAATCCTGCCGGGCTTTTGCGATCGCCATCGCGCCCGAGTAGGAAGCCACCACAAAGGTCGCAAGTTCGTCGGGGCTATCGTGCCTCAGTTCGCCAGACTTGCGATCGGCCCTGAACTTGTCGGCGATCGCCCGCTGCCAGCCGTCAAAGACGTCCTGGATCTCCCTGCGGAAGTCAGGGTCAGCCAACGACAGCTCAATGGCGAGGTTGCCGAGCGGGCATCCAATCACGCTGCCGCGCTTGTCCAGTGTGGTGGCGATGGCGGCGAACGTCTGCCTGATTCCTTCGGCGCCGGTTCGAGCCAACCGCACAGGCTCGATCCAGGTTTGCTCGACCGCGGACGACACCCGCTCGCGGATGACCGCGAGTCCAATGCTCTTCTTGGTCGGGAAATGATGATGCATGGCCCCGGCCGTCACCCCCGCATCGCGCATGATCTCGTGAGTCGTGGTCGAATGATAGCCGCGCGACTGGAAGGCCGCGGCAGCGGCGTCCAGCACGCGGCGCTTGGTCTCGTCGGGGGTGTTCGATCGGCTGCGCGCCGGCGCCGGCATCAACGTAATCCTCAAGGCTTCAGTTCCGGAAAATAGCACCTTGACAGAACAGGTCAACCGGTCTGTATTACAAACAGATCAACCGGTCTGTTTCGGGAGATGTCATGGAGAGTTGCATGACGCGGGCATCAGAGAGCCTGACGGAGGCGTTCGCCAGTCCGATTATCGATCTCCGGCAATACACGCTCTATCCGGGAACGCGCGACGATTTCATCAACCTGTTCGACGGTCAGTTCGTGGAGACGCAGGAGGCCTGCGGCATGACGCTGATCGGGCAGTTCAGGGACCTCGGCGATCCCAACAAGTTCGTATGGATGCGCGGCTTCGATAGCCTGACCTCGAGGATGCAGGCGCTGAATGAATTCTATTTTCACAGTGAGGCATGGGCGCGTTGCGGCGAGCAAGCCAGGTCAAACATGATCGACAGTACCGACGCGTTGATGCTGAAGCCGATCTGCCCCGAGCGCGCATTTCGCCTGCACAATCCAGCGCTACGCCCGGCGCTCGAATCGCCACTTGCCCCGGGCCTGATCGTGGTGACGCTGTATTATCTCCCCGACCGCCCGGAGCCGGATTTCCTCGACTTTCTCCGCAACGCCGTAGAGCCGTCGCAGGCGCGGGCGGGCGCCAGAATCGTCGGCCTTTTCACGCGCGAATACAGTGCCAACGGTTTCCCGCGGTTGCCGCTGCGTGAGAATGAGCATGTGGTGGTGTCATTTGCCGCCTACGACAGCATTGATGCGTATCATCGATATCTGACGGCGATTGGCCAGGACGGGCATTGGAGGTCGGACGTCTACCCTGCCTTGGTCCGCAGGCTGTACGGCAGGCCGCAAGTCTTGCGGCTGTCGCCAACCTCGCGCTCGCTGTTGCGGCCGTAACCGCAAGCTCCCCAATCGAAGGCAGACTGCGATGAAAAGCGTCGAGCCGACCATGCGCATCTATTCCGGTCCGCTCAGCATGTTCGGGGCCAAGGCCGAAATCGCAGCTCGGGAGAAGGGGCTTGATTTCGGACTGATCATGGTCCCCTTTGTTTCGGCTTACGAGCCCAAGCATCCCGAGGTCGTGAGGGTCAATCCGAAGCAGCAGGTGCCGGTGCGGGCAGGCTGCGAAAAGGAAGGTCGCTTGCATTGATGGGAGGGTGACATGCAGCTTCTTGAGCCAACCGACGATGCCGTCCAAGCCGCGCTGGGAGATTACGAGAAGCTGCTCGCTACCGGCGATGTCGAGGGAATAATTCTTGCCCTGCCTCGTCGGGCAAACCAGCCGGAACCGCTGTCAATCCCTCCTTGCGAAAATATTCCACTTTACCGAAATTCGGATTTGTCGTATGTGTCGGCCATCCCAGCCCACGAAAGGGGCGGTCGTACGTCGTCACGAACGCGGGCCGGGTTGCGGTGGACGCGGGCGGCGTTAAAGGCGGTTTGTTGCGTGCAGGGCGGGATGAACCTCGTGAGCATGGCGCGGACCGCGAAGACGGACGGCGCCCATGTCCGGCGGAGCCTCTCGGCGAAGCCGGATGGCCTGCGTACGGCGAAACCGTGTGGTCCTGGCCGTCGTTGCTACGGTCAAGCCCCGGCGAAGGCGTCGCTCGCGTCAACCGGCGCGGTGCCGTGAATTTCGTCGAGGCGAGGGAGGCCAGAAGGAACTCGGCTCCCGGGAGAGCGCGGCATACGCCGTCAAACCATCGCGCAGGGAAGGCCTGGTTTCGGCTGCCCTGTGTCTCCCCTGTGCATTGCGCGTGCATTCGTTCAGCACGGGGGTCTTATGGGTGCCGGCCGGCGCCCGGTCTTCCCTGCGCCCTTTCTTTCCGCGAGGGTGAGGCGAACCACATGACTCGGGCAGATCACGCCGCGAGGATGCGAACGCATGTCGATCTGACAGCGATGGATTTCGCCACGCACCATTTCAACTCACAGCGCTCGAGCGCGTCGCGCGATGGGGCCATCGGCAGCCAGTCCGGGATCCGGCGCTTGGCGAGCCAGTATGGCCGCCACAGCGACACCCAGCTTTCGCGGTCGAGCGGTGTCGCTCCCCACTCGCGTTGTCCCATGTCGATCTCCGGAAGGGCATGCATGTGCAGCCATTGACGCGCCGCCCACCACTGCTCGCGCGAGACATCGCCGTTGCCGGCTGCCTTGAGCTCGACGATGTTCGGCAGCGGATCGCGATAGTGACGAGCGATTCGCAGCGTTGCGACCCGTTCGCCGTCCTTTCGCATGCTCCAGATTCGAGAACGGTTGTGTACGAGGTTCGGGCCATAGGAGTTGAGGCAATTTCTCATCGCTTTCGCCTCTTCAGCGATGGCAGCCATGGAATCCAGCGGCACGAATTCGTAGCCCGCGACATGGCCGGCTCGCAGCCACATGTCGGCGATCGGCAGACGGCCGAGGTTCACATGTAAGGTCGCGATTGTCCGCCAATCGTGCGCGGCCGAATGGGCGGCATCGATCCGCATGTCCGGGCTCCACGGTCTTTCGATCAACCGATGTCCGGACGTCGCGGGTTCGCTGGAAAACCACACCCAAAGACAGAGGCGCCGCAATCGCGCAGGATTCACCCGCCGCGGCGCGCGCACATACTCGCGCGCGATCCACGCGGCCATCGGCTCGTGCGCGAGTTCGGCGGCCTCGGACACGAGCTGAAGCCATGTCGGTGCCATTTTCGGAGAGCGCGGAAGGTGGTTGGCGATCTGCCGGCGAAACAGCTCACCGTCAGGCAAGCGCGGGATCGGACGCACGAATGCCTCGGGCGGCAGCTTGCGCAGCCAGAGGGGCAGATCGGCGAACACCGCGGCTTGCGCGAGGGCGACGCCATCGATCACGCCCGCGATCGCGCGTGCGGGATCGAGCCGTGCCCGCGGAACGGCGAGCGCGAACAGCAACGCAGGAAAGCTCGCGGCAAGGTCAGCCAGGCGCGGGTGCCGCATGACCAGCGCGCGCACCGCGTCCTGGACGCGCGAATGATAGCGCCGAAGCCGCCGTTCGAGCAGCTCGGAACGCCCGGCCACCTGGTAGGGGGCCGGCAGGACATTGATTGTCATGACACAGGTTCACAATCGCGCGCCAACAGGCCGCGTTGATTCGATCTGATATGAGGTCTTGTGATCTCATCCGGGAATCGATCCCGGATGGACGCGCTAAATATCGCGCGGCGAACCCGGGAAGCGTGCAGTCGTAGACATGATCGCCTCCAGAAAATGAATTTGTCCGCATCCCATAGCTCGGCATCGCCCGGCATGCAACCCGAGACTGCATCCAGCCGCGCGATCCGGCATTGCCGCGCAGCCAACACGCATGCAGCATCGGCATCCGCGGCGGTGGTCGTTCCCGCAAAAATCTGCATCATGCGCGTCGGGACGGTGCGCGATGCGGCCGCTCTCGTCCTCCGAAGCTGCCGGGCCTTCGGGGGCTCTGGCTTTCAACTTCTTGGAGTTTTGACATGAGCGGCTTGGTGATCTCTGGCGGCCGGGTGGTGGATCCCGCGAGCGGGATGGATGCCATCGGGGATGTGGCGGTGGTGGACGGCAGGATCGCCGCCGTCGGCACGGGCCTCGGCGGCGCCGAGCGGGTGATCGACGCGACCGGCCTCGTGGTCGCGCCCGGCTTCATCGACCTGCATGCCCACGGCCAATCGATCCCGGCCGACCGCATGCAGGCGTTCGACGGCGTGACGACGACGCTCGATCTCGAGGCCGGCGTGCTGCCGGTCGGGTCGTGGTACGAGCGCCAGGCGCGGAAGGGCCGCGTGCTGAACTACGGCGCCGCCACCAATTGGGCCTTTGCCCGCATCGGCGCGATGACGGGCTCCAATGCGGAGAGTTCGCTGGAGGCATTCGGCAACGCCATGCGCGACCGGCGCTGGATCGACAACGTCGCGACCGATGCGGAGGTCGCCGGTGTTCTCGAGCGCCTCGCCCGCGGCCTCGACGAAGGCGGCATCGGTATCGGCATCCTGAACGCCTACGCGCCGGGCGCCGGCGTGCAGGAATTGACCGCGGTGTGCCAGTTGGCTGCCGCCAAGGACGTGCCGACCTTCACCCACGTCGCCTTCATGTCGCGCATCGACCCCGAGAGCGCGGCGGAAGCCTATATCCGCCTGATCGGCTATGCCGGCGCCACCGGCGCACACATGCACATCTGCCATTTCAACTCGTCGAGCAAGACCGACGTCGAGCGTTGCCGCGTGCTGATCGAGAAGGCGCAGGCGCAGGGTCTGCCGATCACGGTCGAGGCCTATCCTTACGGCACCGGCTCGACCGTGCTGGCCGCCGCCTTTTTCAGCGATCCCGAGTTCGTAGAGCGCAACGGCACCGGCTACGATTCCGTGCAGCGCGTCACCGATGGCTATCGCTTCCACGATCGCGAGGAATTGCTCAAGGCGCAGGCCGAGGAGCCGTCGTCGCTGGTGCTCTGGCACATCCTCGACACCGAGAACAATGCGCATCATCGCGACCTGCTTGACATGTCGGTACTGTATCCCGGCGGCGCCATCGCCTCCGATGCGATGCCGTGGACGCTGTCCGACGGCAGCGCCTATACCGGCGATGCCTGGCCGCTGCCGGATGATGCCACCTCGCATCCGCGCTCGGCCGGCTGCTTCACGAAATTCATCCGCGAATGGGTGCGCGAGCGCAAGACCGTGTCGCTGCTGGAAGGCGTGCGCAAATGCGCGCTTATCCCGGCGGAGATCTTGTCGCAGAGCACGCCCGCGATGCGCGCCAAGGGCCGGCTCGCGAAGGACGCGGATGCCGACATCGTCGTGTTCGATTACGAGAAGCTCTCGGACCGTGCGATCTTCACCGCGATGAACCGACCGTCGGAAGGCGTGCGGCATCTCGTGGTCAGCGGCCAGCCGCTGATCTCCGACGGCGTGCTGGATGTGGCGGCACGGCCCGGTAAGCCGGTGCGCCGCCCCGTCGTGGAGGGCTGACCCATGCCGGTCCCCATTCTCCTGGTGACGGGTTTTTTGGGGGCCGGCAAGACCACGGTCGTCAACCATCTGCTGGCGCATGCGGAGGGGCGGCGGATCGCCGCCGTGGTCAACGATTTCGGCGCGATCAACATCGATGCGGAGCTGATCGCGGGCGCCAGCGACGGCGTGGTCAGCCTTGCCAATGGCTGCATCTGCTGCTCGCTCGAGGGTGATCTGTTGCGCACGCTCTCGACGCTGCTGCGGCGTGATCCCAAGCCTGAGTATATCGTCATCGAGACCAGCGGCGTCGCCGATCCCGCCGACATCGTCCGCAATCTGATGGACCCGGTGATCCTGCGCGAGGCGCGGCTGGAGACGGTGCTCTGCGTGATGGACGCGACGGCACCGCCCTCGGCCCTCGACGATGCGCTCCAGCGTTCGCAATTGCGGGTCGCCGATATCGTGGCGCTCAGCAAGCTGGATCTGGCCGACGCAGACGCGGGAGCGCGCATGCGCGCGGCCATCCGCGCGCTGCGTATTCCCGCCGTCGTGGTCGATGCGCAGCATGGCGAGATTCCTGCCGCGCTGCTGTTTCCCGCGGAAATCGATCGCCCGCCCGTGCCGCGCGAAGTGGGCCCGCGGCGACCGGCAGAGGAGCGCTTCGAGACGCTGAGCTGGACCTCGGACAAGCCGGTCTCGCTGCCCCGCTTGCAGCAGGCCATCAACCGACTGGCGCCGAAGCTGGCGCGCGCCAAGGGATTGTTCGAGAGCATCGAGCAGCCCGGACGCCCGATGGTGTTTCAGTTCGCCGGCGGTCGCGCCACGCTCGCACCGGGCGATGCGCCTGCAGCGGGCGCGGCACGGACGCGGATCGTCTTCATCGCCGAGCTTGGGGTGCTCTCGAAGAAGGAGCTCGACGGCATCATGGAGGCGTGCGTTGCGGGCAACTAGCGCGATCCGCCGCTATCGCACACGTATCAGCTCAAATCGGGCGACCCCTCAATCCTCGACCGGCAGCGCATCCCCGTGCGCATACCAATCCGCACGGGAGGTCCAGTGCACATGCCGGTCGGGTGTCGCGTCCAGCTTCTCGTCGAACGCGCCGGCATGGATGATCGCCTCGCGCCCGCTGCGCGTGAGGTGCGGCATCGGGCTGCCGCAGATCTTGCAGAATGCGGTGGCAAAGCTCCGGGCGTTGGGCAGGTCGAAGCGAATGACGGATGCTTCACCGCGCAGCCATCGCAGTGCTTGCGCCTTCACGATCACCTCGCAGGAATGCGCCGTCCCAGTTGCCTTGCGGCAGCGCGAGCAATGGCAATTGAGGAAGCGCTCGAACGGTCCCTCGACCTCGAAGGCGATCTCGCCGCACAGGCAGCTCCCGCGGAATACGGCCATGTCACTCCCCTCCGGCTCGACCGGCTTCTCGGCCGTCTCTTCATGGACCGGCGGAGCACCATGCGCGCCGCGCAGCTGCATTGGCGGGAGTCCTCTCCCGCACCCCATCAGACCTTTCCGGCGGTCAATTCTCAAGAGGGGACCGTCGCGGCGCCATCCAGAACGACGATCCCAGCGGTGGTTGCGCTGGGATCGTCTGGAGGTTTCATGGAGGGCATCGAGCACTGCGCCTCCATGGCGACATGCTAGCGCAAGGCCGCTCCAGATGCGACTGGAACCCGTCAAAGCGTCAACAGAACGCCAGCGCGTTGACTGCCCGCGTGGTCGCAATCTCGTTCTCATTGCCGACGAATTGGCAGACGGCGGATTCGAGCTCGCCCGGCTGCTTGCGGCGCGCTGCCGCCAGCAGCCGCATCAACTCGGTTTCGTCCTTCGACAGGCGCCGGCAGGACGGCGGCATGAAGCACAGCTCGCACGGTCGGCCGCTGCGCAGGATTCTGACGAGTGCGGCAGCCCGTGCGACCAGCAGCGGGCTGTCGGCAACGCCGGGTGCCTCGTCCGCGAAGCGATAGGCCGCTTCCCAGCAATCGGAAGCGCCGGTGGCGTAGGCCGCTCCGATGAACCGGCACAGCGACAGCGCGATGCGGCAGAAGTCATCGTAGCCTTCGACGCTTCGTGGCGCCGCAAGCGCAGCCTTGAGCGGACAGACCTGCGACCGGCCGGCGTCCGGGACTGCAACGGAATCGCATGCATCCTGCATCATGAATGTACTCGTCAGTGCAGCGTGGGGCTTCCGACCAGCCAGCTCTTCATCGCCATCATCCGATCTTGGTCGAAAGACCGTACCTGCCGGTCGGGCAGGATGAGACCGGCCATGCGGAAGATCGTTGCAAGCCCCTGGACCGGCGCAAGCGCCCAATCGGCGCCGACGGGCGGCAGCCAGCACTCGAACTGCTCGCGGGCGACCTCGATCCGTTCCTGCTGCGCAGCGGCGATGGCACGCAGAAGTCCGTGCTCGCTGTCCGACATGCGTGGACAAGTCGGGCAATGCACTTCGATGGCCGTATGGGCCGTGCAGGCGAAGATCTCGATGATGGACTCCAGCGAGGGCACGGCGTCGCCCACGCGGAAATGGTCGTATACCTCCTTGACGTCGGCCGCGGTCGGAACGGCGCCTCCGCGGCGTGCCTTCGCCCTGAAACCCCAGATGAAGAGCCGCTCCGCTGCGCTCAGCGCAGGAAGGTCGAGGGGCCTGGTATGTGTCGATTGATGCATTGAGCCTCTGGCCTTTGGCTGCGCGCGCGGCAGAGCTGGCGCGGATGATCTGCGCCGATCGTTCCGCCAGAGACCCTTCCAAGTCAACGCTCGGAGAGGCGATGTCGAGGTGTTCTAGATTGGAAGCACTCGTATCTCGGAAGGAGCTTGCAGGCAGATCTCCCGCGGAATTGCGGGCAGAACATCTCCGGCGTCACTGGTGCAACCGCGGAGACCGGCCACGCCGCCGGCCTCGTGCTGCAATTGAGCAGCCGGCTGACGCAGAAGCTGCAATCGCTGGACGGGGTCAGCACGCTCGTTGCGGCGTGCGGGCGGCCTAGCGCGCGACTTTGCGAAAATGCGCCGCGATGTCGGCGCGTGTTGCGACCCAGACCCGACCCTCCAGCCGCGCCAGTTCGGCCAGAATGGTCTTCACGGCGCGGAAGCGCGCCGGGCGGCCGCAAATGCGCAGATGAAATCCGACCGACAGCATCGCGGAGCGGCCGCGCTCTGCCTCCTCGACCAGCGTGGTGAGTGCGGCGCTGACATAGTTTGAAAAATCCTCCGGCTGCACAAAGCCATTCGGGTGGAAGAACTTCATGTCGTTGGTGTCGAAGCCATAGGGCAGAACCAGCATCGCTCCCTGTGGCGACAGGCTCCAATAGGGCAAATCGTCGTCGAGCGCGTTGGAATCGTAGGCGAAGTCGAGCCCGATCAGGATATCGCGCGTCCATGCGCTCTGACTGCCGCGCGACATGAAGCCGACCGGTGTGAGACCGGTCGCGCGGGCGATGACGTCGCGCGCCTTCTCAATGTCACGACGTTCCGTCTCGGCATGCCCATAGAGCGCGTGCGGCAGCCAGCGCCAGCCATGCACCGCCGGCTCGTGCCCGGCCTCGACCACGGCGCGGGCAAGGTCCGGTACGCGCTCGACGGCGCGGCCGCACATCATGAAGGTGGAACGGATCTTGGCCTCAGTGAAGGCGTCGAGGAATCGCCACAGGCCGGCGCGCATGCCATAGTCGAACACCTGTTCCTGCACGAGATCGCGCACGCCCGGCGGCGATGTCGAGGCGACCTCGCCGTAGTGCTCCGTCTCCGCATCGCCTTGCTCGATCGCGAGCTCGGCGCCTTCCTCGAAATTCACCACCAGCGAGACCGCGACGCGGGCGCCGTTCGGCCAGACGATATCGGGACGGGCCCGGCCATATCCGCGAAGATCGCGTTCGATCGGCATGATCAGCGGCTCCCGATCTGGCGGCTGACGCCTCCGAAGATCTCGGCGCAGACGAGGCCGGCCAGGGTCAGCAGCACGATCACGCCGGAGACGGCGGCGACGCGCACGTCGAGGCTGCCTTCGAGGATCGCCCAGAGCTTGATCGGCAGGACCTCGGTCCGTGCATCGGCGAGGAACAGCGACACCGGAACATTGTCGAAGGAGGTGAGGAACGCGACGAAGCAGCTCGCGACGATGCCGCGGCGGATCAGCGGCAGCGTGACGCGCCGGAAGGTGTACCAGCGGCTGGCACCCAGGCTGAGCGAGCAGGTGATCAGCACCGGATTGAGCTGCTGCACCGAGGCGCCGACCATCCGGATGACGAAGGGCACGCAGATGATGGTGTGGCCGAGCACCAGCGTCGCCGCCGACAGGCGGATGCCGAGCAGGTTGAAGACCAGCAGCAGCGACAGGCCGAAGGCCATCGCCGGCAGCACCATCGGCGACATGAACAGGGCGTCAAGGACGCGCGCGATCTTCAACCGGCTCCGTGCCAGTCCGAGTGCCGCCGCGCCGCCCAGCACTGCGGAAAGGACTGTCGCCGCCGCTGCGACCTTGAGACTCGTTAACGCGGGCTCGACGATTTCCTGCGATTGCAGCAGCTCGACATACCAGCGCAGTGACCAGCTCGGCGGCGGGAATTTCAGCGTGACGCCACCGGTGAAGGAAATGATCAGCACGACAAGCGTCGGTGCCAGCAGCAGCAGCAACCCGAAGCCGGTGATGGCGCCAATGATGCCGGAGTAGACGCGATCAATGAGGCTACGCTGCATCGACGCCTCGCACGTAGCGGCGCGACAGCGCGCCGATGGCAAAGACGATGCCGGTCACGGCCAGCGTGAAAATCAGCGACAGTGACGCCGAGAACGGCCAGTCCTGCACGCCGACCGCCTGTTGGTAAATATAGGATGGCATCAGGATAATGCGCCCGCCGCCGACCAGCGTCTGGGTGATGAAGGCGGTCGCAGCGGCAGCGAAGACGAGCAGCCAGCCGGCGATGGCGCCCGGCAGCGTCAGCGGCAGGATGATGGTGATGAAGACGCGGGCGCGGCTTGCGCCCAACCCTTCCGCCGCGCGCGTGAGATTGCCGTCGAGCCGCAGCAGGCTGTTGATGACAGGCAGCGCCATCAGGGGAAGCTGGATCTGGGTCAGCGCCAGAACCATGCCCTCCCAGGTGTAAAGCAAGCGAGCCGGGGCCTGCCACAGCCCGAGCGACAGCATCGCCGTGTTGATGATGCCGTCGCGGCCGAGGAGAACGATCCAGGCGAAGGTGCGCACCACCGTGCTGGTCAGGAGCGGCAGCATGATCAGGAACGTGATCAAGGTACGCATGAGCTGGCCGCTCGCGGCGTAAACGAGTGCGAGCGGGTAGGCGAGGATCAGCGTCGCCAGTGCGACCTCCGCCCCCAGCCAAAGCGTGTCCGTCAGCACCTTGATGCTGAACGGGTCCGACAAGAAGCGCAGATACTGCGCCAGCGACAGCTCTGCGAATTGTGGCGTACGGAACAGGCTGATCGCGACAAGCGCGATCAGTGGCAGCACGAAGGCGGCCAGGAACAACGCCGCCAGTGGGATCACCGGCAGCATTTGTCGTGATGCAATCGTGCTTGCCGGCGTCATTTAGATCTTCACTTCCTTGCTGAAGCGGGTGATCCATTCGCCGCGCAGCGGCTGGAACTTGGTCCAGTCGAGCAGCACATTGCTGGCAATGAGATCGTCGAGGCTCTTGGCGACCGTGAGATTGGCGCCGGTCAGCGCCACCTTGCTGTTGGTCGGCATCATCATCCAGGGCGCCGCCTCGAGGCCTTTCTGCGTTTCGACCGACATGACCGTGTCGAGATAGTCCAGCACCGCCTTCGGATCCTGGTTGTTCTTGACGATCTGGGCGCTGGTGCGGATCACGACCGCGCCGGACTTCGGCTTGGCGAAGGCGATGTCGACGCCCTTGGCGGCGAGCAGTGCCACGTTGTTCCAGAAATTGAAGGCGATATCGATCTCGCCCTGCTGGAACAGCGCAGCCAGAGCGCCGGGCGACGCCGCGATCGCACCGACGTTGGGCAGCAGCTTCTTCATGGCCTCGAAGGCCGGCTCGATATTGGTCTCGGAGCCGCCGTTCAGCTTCGCGATCTCGACCATGAAGGCGGTGCCGAGGCTCGAGCCGAGCCCGGTGATGCCGACGCGGCCCTTGTATTCCGGTCTCCAGAGATCCTCCCACGAGGTCGGCGGCGTCGTGATCTTCTTCGGATTGTAGGCGATGCCGATCAATTGCGCGGTGATGACAGGGGCGTAGCCGTCGGGATGGCGGAATACGCTGGGGATGTCGGCATATGACTTCGACTGCTCGACCGGAAATTTCTCCAGCACGCCGCTCGCGATCGCCGGGATCAGCGGTCCCTCGTCGAACAGCACGACGTCGAAGGGGGGCGTGTTGCGCGATGCCTGGATCTTGCCGATCTGGTCGACGCCGAGCAGGGGCGTAAAGGTCACACCGCCGTCGCTGGACTTCTTGAAGGCCGGCCCGACCACCGAGCGGAAGGCTTCGTCGAAACTGCCGGGATAGGTCGTTGCCACGATCGAGGGGGCCGCGCGTGATGATGTCGGCCATCCGAGACTGGCTGCCGCCAGCGCGGCCGAGCCTGTGGTGAGCAGCGATCTCCGGGATAGGCTCATGTCAAACACTCCTTTGCTGATGCTTGGAAACGTCGTCGACCGGCGTGCTGAAGATGCTGACGCGCGAGACATCGGAGATCGCGAGCCAGGCTGTCTCCCCGGCCTGCGCTTTTGCGAGGCCGGCGGCGCGGGCCTGGCTGACCTTCACGGCTTCGCCGCTCGCCGTGACGCCCTCGGTGACGCTGACGGCGCCGAGCGGCACGGTGGCGCGGATCGTGACGGGGATGGCGCCGGGCCGTTCGGCGCCGAACGTGATGTTTTCAGGCCGGACCGAGATCGTCACCGGCGTGCCGCGCCGGCGCCGAGCCGAACGGCCGAGATCGATCTCGGGCCCGGCGTCCAGCTGCACGCGGTCGGCGTCGGTGACGGTGCCGCGCAGGAGATTGGTGTGGCCGATGAAGCTCGAGATGAACAGGCTCGCCGGGCGGTCGTAGAGCGTGTCCGGGCTGTCGATCTGCTCGATGCGTCCCTTGTTCAGTACGACGATGCGGTCGGCCATCGACAGCGCCTCCTCCTGGTCGTGCGTGACGATGATGGAGGTGACGCCAAAGGTCTTCAGCAGGCTCTTGATCTCGATCTGCATGTCGAGGCGCAGATTCTTGTCGAGCGCCGAGAACGGTTCGTCGAGCAGGACGAGGCCCGGATCAATCGCAAGCGCCCGCGCCAGCGCGACGCGCTGCTGCTGTCCGCCGGAGAGCTCTCCGGGCAGCCTTCGCGCGAACGACGCCATCTGGGCGAGGCCGAGCATCTGTTCGACCTTCGCCGCGACCACGTCCTTTGCCGTCTTGCGCGCCCGCAGGCCATAGGCAACGTTTTCGAACACAGTCAGATGCGGAAACAGCGCATAGTTCTGAAACACCATGCCGATGCGGCGGCGATTGGCCGGAATATGCTCGACCCGCGCGCCGTCGAAGCGCACCTCGCCCCGAGACGGACGCAGGAAGCCCGCGATGATCTGGAGCATCGTGGTCTTGCCGCAGCCGGACGGACCGAGGAGGGCGATCAACTCACCGGCCGCAACGGTGAGATCGATCTCGTCCAGCGCAACGGTCGCGCCGAAGGCGTGGCCGATGCCTTTCAGATCCAGCGAGAGTCCGCGTACATCGCTCAACGCCAGCTCCATCCTTCGCGTTGTCCTGCGCGAGGGGGTTAGCAATCGCCGTGCCAGCGCGGCTCGTCCGCTAAAGTCCTGTGATCATTGCGACAATTTTTAGGCGCCAAATATTGGCGCCAATATTGTGACTATATTGTAAACAGTCGAGCGGCCAGTTTGTATAAAAAATGGGCTCCGGCAGCATTCCAGAATCCTGTAGAAGCAACGCATGAAGCGAACCCGTCCCCTCAAGCGCAAGCCGAAGCGCTCCGAGCCGAAACATAGGGAGCCGGAGGCCGTCGATCCGCGCAGCATCGACGACGATCCGGTGGTCCAGGGCATCCTGACCGCGATCAGCCAGAAGCGGCTCAAGCCGGGTGCCAAGCTCGGCGAGGACAAGCTCGCCGCGGCCTTCGGTACCACGCGGATTCACATCCGCCAGGCGTTGTCCCATCTCGCCTCGCGCAAGGTGGTGATGCAGATCCCCAACCGCGGCGCCTTCGTGTACCGGCCGAGCTGGGAGGAGGCGCAGGACATCTTTGCCGCGCGCCGGATCATCGAGACCGCAGCTGTGAGCGCCGCGGTCGACCGGCTGGACAAAGCCGGCAAGGCCGAGCTGAAGGCGCATATGGAGCGCGAGGCGCGTCACGATCGCAATGACCGCTGGGCCTCGCTGTCGCTGACGGCCGAGTTCCACATCCTGGTCGCCAAGCTCGCCGGCAACCGCGTGTTGCTGGAAATGTCGCGCGAGCTGATGCTGCGAACGTCGCTGGCGATTGCGACCTTCGAGCAGCCGGGAGAGCCGGATTGCTCGCCCGACGCCCATCCCGACATCGGCGCGTTGATCCTCGCCCGCGACAAGGCCGGCGCGGTCCATGCCATGCGTCATCACATCGAGGAGATGGAGCAGCGGATCCGGCCGAAGGAAGGCGAGGATGAGGTCGACGAGCTCACCGCGATCTTCCAGGAGATCGGCGCACGGGCGCGGGCGGGCGGCTAGCATGGCCGGCCGCCGTATCCTCCTGATTAATCCGAACAGCCTCGAGGCGACCACCGCGATGATGGTGGCGATTGCCAAGTCTGCAGCCGCGGATGGCTTCGACATTGCCGGTGCCACGGCAACGCGTGCGCCCACGATGATCGTCTCGGCGGATGCATTGGAAGCAGCAGCGCCGGAGGTCGAGGAGATCGCGCGTGCCCGCAGCGGCGAGTGCGACGGCATCATCGTCGCGGCATTCGGCGATCCCGGTCTCGCCGGGATCAAGGTGGCGACGAAATTGCCCGCCGTCGGCATCGGCGAGTCCTCGATGCTGGAAGCCGCGGAGAACGGCCGACGCTTCGGCGTGGCGACCACGACGCCGCTGCTGAAAGCGAAGATCGATGCACTGCCGGACGCGCTGGGATTGCGATCGCACTACACCGGCACACGCTTCACCGAAGGCGATCCGCACGAGTTGATGCGTGATCCATCGCTGTTGCGCACTGCGCTTGCCGGCGCGGTCGAGGCTTGCATTGCGCAGGACGGTGCGGAGGCGGTGATCATCGGCGGCGGTCCGCTGGGTGAAGCAGCAGGCGCGCTTCAGCCGATCTTCACCGTGCCCGTCATTGCGCCGATCCCGTCAGCCGTGCGGCGGATCATTCGCCTCGTCGGGGCGTAACGTCTGGTTTTTCCGCGCCGCGGCATCGGCCGTGCTGCGGAAAACTGTTTTCCTTGACATGAACTCTGCCGTGCTCGACGTGTAACGCGGTCGCGTGACGGCACGTTGCGTCTCTCGCGATAAGAAAAAGCAGCACGGGAAAGACGCCATGAGTGCAGGCCTCAACGAAAAAGACTACCTCGTTGCCTTGCGCGGGTTGTGGGATAAGGCTTGGCCGAAGGGCATGCCGCGCTCGCCGAACTATCTGCACGGCGAAGTTCCCCTGACGGAATATCTGCGCGCCTGGGCGAAGCGGAGTCCGGAGCGTCCAGCAGTGATCTTCTACGGTCACGTCACCACCTACGCGGAGCTCGACCGGCAGAGCGACCGCTTCGCGGCGTTGTTGCAGGCCAAAGGCGTGCGCAAGGGCGACCGAGTCGCCGTCTTCCTGCCGAACTGCCCGCAGTTCCACATCGTGTTTTTCGGTATCCTGAAGCTCGGCGCGATCCACGTTCCCGTCAGCCCGCTCTCGCGCGCGTTCGAGCTGTCCTACGAGCTGAACGATACCCAGGCCGAGGTGATCGTCGCGTTGGACCAGCTCATGCCGGTCGTCGAGCAGGTCAGGGGCGAGGTGCGGCTGCGTGAGATCATCGTCACCAGCTTCGCCGATGTCGTGCCTGCACGGCCGGCATTTCCAGCGCCAGACTCGATCCGTGCGCCGCGCGTCGCGGTTCCAGGCGCGACCGATCTTTTGCCGGCGCTCGCTGCGATGCCGACACCTGTGCCGCTACCGCCGCCTGGGCTCGATGATGTCGCAGCTCTCAACTACACGGGCGGCACGACCGGCATGCCCAAGGGCTGCGTCCACACCCATCGCGACATGGTCTACACGGCCGCCGCCAATTACGGCATCTCGGTCCTGTCGGACGAGAGCAGCGTGTTCCTGTCGTTCTTTCCGGAATTCTGGATCGCGGGCGAGAATTTCGGCCTGATCTTCCCGCTGTTCTCCGGCGCGACGCTGGTCCTGCTCGCACGCTGGGATGCCGTCGGCGCGATGGCCGCGATCGACAAATACAAGGTCACGATCATCGCGATGCCGGTCGACGGCGCGGTCGAGCTGATGGACCATCCGCGCTGGAGCGAGTTCGACCTGTCGTCCTTGAAGCAGGTGCGGGTGGTCTCCTTCGTCAAGAAGCTCAACGCCGACTATCGCAAGCGCTGGAAGGATCTGACCGGCACGATCCTGATGGAGGCGGCCTGGGGCATGACGGAAACCCACACCTCCAACACCTTCACGGCCGGCTTCCAGGACGACGATTTCGACCTCAACAACCAACCGATCTTCGTCGGGCTGCCGGTCCCCGGTGCCGAGTTCAAGATCACCGATTTCGAGACCGGCGCGCTGCAGCCCCTTGGTGCAGAAGGCGAGATCCGCGTACGCACGCCGTCGCTGCTCAAGAGCTACTGGAACAAGCCGGAGGCGACCGCGGAGTCTCTGATCGATGGCTGGTTGCGCACCGGCGACATCGGCACCATCGATAAGGATGGTTTCCTGCACTTCCTCGGCCGCCGCAAGGAAATGCTGAAGGTCAAGGGCATGAGCGTGTTTCCGCCGGAGATCGAGGCACTGCTCGGGCAGCATCCGAAGGTGCTGGGCTCGGGCGTGGTCGGCCGTGACGATCCCGACAAGGGGCAGGTGCCGGTTGCCTTTGTCCAGCTCAAGCCGGACGCGGTCGGCACCGTCTCTGCGGAAGACCTGCGCAGCTGGTGCGCCGAGCGCATGGCCGTCTACAAGGTCCCGGAGATCCGCATCATCGAAGCCCTGCCGCTGACGGCCACGGGCAAAGTGAAGAAGCAGGACCTCAATCCAAGCCTGCCTGCTGCTGTCTGAGTGAGAGAGATCATGTCGTTCAAGAAGCTCCTGATTGCCAATCGCGGCGAGATCGCCATTCGCATCGCGCGCGCGGCAGCCGATGCCGGCATCGCGACGGTCGCGATCCATCCTGCGGACGATGCGCTGTCGCTGCATGTGCGCGTTGCGGACGAGGCGGTCGAAATCCCCGGCCGCGGCGCGCGGGCCTATCTCGACATCGACGCCGTGGTGAAGGCGGCCAAAGCGGTGGGCTGTGACGCCGTGCATCCCGGCTATGGCTTTCTCAGCGAGAACGCGGCCTTCGCAAAGGCCTGCTCCGACGCAGGGATCACGTTCGTTGGCCCCAAGGCGACGGCGCTCGAACTGTTCGGCGACAAGGTCGCGGCGCGGCAACTGGCAAAGCGCTGCGGCGTGCCGATCATCGCCGGCACCAGCGGGCCGTCGAGTCTCGAGGAGATCACGGCCTTTTTCGCGTCGCTCGGCAGCAACGCGGCAATCGTGATCAAGGCGATGGCCGGCGGCGGCGGTCGCGGCATGCGCGTGGTGGAGAACGCGCCCGATCTCGCGGAAGCCTATGCGCGCTGCCAGTCCGAGGCCAGGGCGGCGTTCGGCTTTGACGGCGTCTATGCCGAGCGGCTGATCCGGCAGGCACGCCACATCGAGGTGCAGATCATCGGCGACCACCATGGTGCGATTTCCCATCTCTGGGAGCGCGAATGCACCATCCAGCGCCGTCACCAGAAGCTGATCGAGGTGGCGCCGAGCCCCTCGCTGAGCGACGCCTTGCGCGGCCGCATCATCGAGGCGGCGAAGCAGCTTGCTGCGGCGGCATCTTACGACAATCTCGGTACCTTCGAGTTCCTGGTCGACGGCACGGCCGAGGACAGCTTTGCCTTCATCGAGGCCAACCCGCGGCTCCAGGTCGAGCACACCGTGACCGAAGAGGTGCTCGGGCTCGACCTCGTCCGCGCCCAGCTCGCGGTGGCTGCAGGCAGCACGCTGGCCGCGCTCGGCCTTGCGCAGGGATCGATCCCGAAGCCGCGCGGCTATGCCATGCAGCTTCGTGTCAACATGGAGACGCTGGACGAGACGGGGGCGACCCATCCGACCGGCGGCGTGCTTGCCGTGTTCGAGCCGCCGTCGGGCCCGGGCGTGCGCGTCGATAGTTTTGGCTATGCCGGCTACAAGACCAGTGCCGCCTTTGATTCGCTGCTGGCCAAGGTCATCGTGCATACGCCGGGCGAGGCCTGGCATGACGTGGTCGCAAAGGCCTCCCGCGCCTTGCGCGAGTTCCGGATCGACGGCGTCGTCACCAACATCGCTTTCCTCCAGGCGGTGCTCGCGCATCCCGATTTCAGGATCAACCGCATCGCGACCGATTTCATCGATCGCAATATCGGCAGGCTCGTCGGGGCGGCCGAGGGCGCGGCAAAGCCGCTCTACTTCGCTGCGACCGAGCGAAGCGGTGCTCACGGCACGGAGGCGCACGTCGCGCAAGTGGTGCCCGAAGGCGCGGTGATGGTCGCAGCGCCCCTGCAAGGAACCATCGTCACCATCCAAGTCAAGGAAGGTGAGATCGTGCGCCCCGGCCAGCAGCTTGCCGTGATCGAGTCCATGAAGATGGAGCATCTCGTCATGGCCGAGCAGGGCGGCCGGGTCATGAAGCTCCTTGCCAGCGACGGGGTCACGCTGATGCATGGCGAGCCGATCCTGTATCTCGAACCGCTTGATGTTGCGGCTGATAGCACCGCAGCGGAAGCCGACATCGATCTGGACCACATCCGCCCCGATCTCGCGGAGCTGATCGCGCGCCAGGCCAATACGCTCGACGAGAACCGCCCGGCCTCCGTCGAGCGCCGCCGCAACACCAATCAGCGCACCGTGCGCGAGAACGTCGCCCAGCTCGTCGACGAAGGCTCGTTCATGGAGTACGGCAGCCTTGCGATCGCGGCACAGCGCCGCCGGCGCAAGCTCGACGATCTCATCAAGAACACGCCGGCCGACGGCCTCGTCATGGGCGTCGCCACCGTGAATGCCGAGAAATTCGGCCCCGAGGGCGGGCGCTGCATCGTCCTGGCCTATGATTACACCGTGCTCGCGGGCACGCAGGGCCATATGAACCACAAGAAGATCGACCGCATGCTGACGCTCGCGGAGGATTGGCGCGTGCCGCTGGTGTTCTACGCCGAGGGCGGCGGCGGCCGGCCCGGAGACACCGACCGGCTCGGCATGACCGGGCTCGACGGTCCGTCCTTCGTGCAGTTCGCAAGGCTCTCGGGCCTCGTGCCGGTGGTTGGCGTGGTCTCCGGCTATTGCTTCGCCGGCAACGCTGCGATGCTCGGCTGCTGCGACGTCATCATCGCCACCAAGAACGCCTCGATCGGCATGGGCGGTCCGGCAATGATCGAGGGCGGGGGGCTCGGCGTCTATCACCCGGCCGAGGTTGGCCCGGCCTCGTTCCAGGCGCCGAACGGGGTCATCGACATCCTGGTCGAGGACGAGGAGGAGGCGACGTCCGTCGCGCAGAAATACCTGTCCTATTTCCAGGGGGCGGTTACGAATTGGGAGGCCGCCGACCAGCGCCTGCTCCGCCGCGCGATCCCTGAGAACCGGCTGCGCGTCTACGACATCCGCAGCGTGATCGACCTCGTCGCGGACCAGGACAGCGTGCTGGAGCTGCGCCGCGACTACGGCGTCGGCATGATCACCGCGCTGATCCGCATCGAGGGCAAGCCGTTCGGCCTGATCGCCAACAATCCGCGCCATCTCGGCGGCGCGATCGATGCCGATGCCGGCGACAAGGCCGCGCGATTCCTCCAGCTCTGCGACGCCTTCGATCTGCCGATCGTCTCGCTCTGCGACACGCCCGGCTTCATGGTCGGCCCGGAGGCCGAGAAGACCGCGATCGTGCGCCACGTCTCGCGCATGTTCGTCACAGGCGCGAGCCTCACCGTCCCGCTGTTCGGCATCGTGCTGCGCAAGGGCTACGGTCTCGGGGCGCAGTCCATGATCGGTGGCGGCTTCCACGCCTCGTTCTTCACCGCGGCCTGGCCGACCGGCGAGTTCGGCGGCATGGGGCTCGAGGGCTATGTCCGCCTCGGCTTCCGCAAGGAGATGGAGGCGATCGCCGATCCCGGGGAGCGCGAGACCTACTACCGCAACAAGGTCGCCGAGCTCTACGCCAACGGCAAGGCGGTCTCGATCGCCTCCGTGTTCGAGATCGACAACGTCATCGACCCCGCCGAGACCCGGCGCTGGATCATGGCGGGCCTGCGCTCGGTGCCGAAGCCCGAGCCGAGGACGGCGAAGAAGCGGCCGTGCATCGACACGTGGTGAGGGCGGTGCAGCAAATCGGCTCTGTCTGAGCATCCAGGCATTCTGCTTCGACACCGTCATGCCCGGGCTTGTCCCGGGCATCCACGTTCTTTCGCAGTCGCGGCAATACGTGGATGGCCGGAACGAGCCCGGCCATGACGACACGGAGATAGCTCGCCATGCCTCCGTTCCCGGTTCCCGATTGACATCCCCGCCCGTGGTGCCAGACTTTGCACAATAATACAGGGTGGAGACGTCCGCGATGGCCAGCCTTTCGGCCTCGAACCATGTCGCCCGTGTCTTGTCCGTCGCCAATCACGTGGCCGACGTCGATGCCTCGTCGCGGATCGCCAGTTCCTGGCGGCGCTGCCTGGTCAGTCACAAGCTCGATCCGGCCCGCCAGGGGCCGCCGCAGACGCTGACCGAAGCCGAGATCCGGCACGCCGCCGAGCCGATGGAGCAGACGATCAGGCTCGCAATGCCCGAGCTCGACGATCTCGCCCGTGTGCTGCGCGACGCCGGTTACTGCGTCAATCTCGCGGATGCGAACGCGACCATGCTGTTCAGCCGCCTGCCGGGCGAAGCCGATGCAAAGATGTTTCTGGACTGGAAGATCTACACCGGCTCGAACTTCGCCGAGACCTTCGAGGGCACCAATGGGCTGGGGACCGCGCTCGCGGAGGAGAAGCCGATCCTGGTGCATCGCGACGAGCATTTTCGCGCGCAGTGGCACATGTTCTCCTGTGCCGTGGCCCCGCTGTTCGACCAGGCCGGACGTCTCGCAGGTGCGGTGAACATCACCTCCTGCCGGGAGGATCTCGAACGTACCGCGCACCAGCTTGCGCTGGCTGTGACCATGGAGGCGACGCGGCGGATGGAGGGCGCGATCTTCCGTGGCCATTTCCACAACGCCTGGATCGCCACCGTGCCCGGCGACGGCGGCAGCGGCCTCATCGCCTATGACGACGACCGTCGCATCATCGGCGCCTGCCGTTCCGCGCGTCTATTGCTGGGCCTAACCGACGGCATGATCGCCTCCGGCATTGATCTGTCGCGCTACATCGAGTTCGACCATCGGGCCGAAGGTGGCGCGGAGGATGTCGTCCGGCTGCGCCGTGCCGACGGCAGCGCCCTGGGCCAGGGCCATGTCGCGCCGCCGCTGCGCGGGAGGGCGCGTCCGCTCGCGCCGCGCCGCGATGCGCCAGTCGATCGCTTCGACGCGCTGCACCGGCTCGCCGGCCGCGATCCCGGCCTGATCAAAAGTGTGAACCGGCTCAGGCGCATCGGGGATCACAATCTGCCGGTCCTGCTGCATGGCGAGACCGGTGTCGGCAAGGACGTGTTCGCGCGCGCCATTCACGCCGCCAGCAATCGGGCGCGTCACAACTATGTCGCGCTGAATTGCGCGGCGATGCCGGAGAGTCTGATCGACGCCGAACTGTTCGGCTATGAGGCCGGCGCCTTCACCGGCGCCCGGCGCGACGGTTCGAAGGGCCTGATCGTGCAGGCCGACCGCGGCACGCTGTTCCTTGACGAGATCGGCGACATGCCGATCGGCTTGCAGACGCGCCTGTTGCGCGTTCTGGAAAACCGCGAAGTTTGGCCGCTGGGCGCGCTCAAGCCTGTCGCCGTCGACATCCGCCTGATCAGCGCCACACATCGCGACCTCGGCCGCATGGCGGAGCAGGGCGCGTTCCGCGCCGATCTCTACTTCCGCCTGCGCGGCATCGAGGTGCGGCTGCCGGCGCTGCGCGAGCGCGCCGACAGGGACGATGTCATTCGCCAGATCGCGCGTGAGGAAGCGCCGAATTGTCGCCTGTCGGACGAGGCCTGGTCGCAGCTCGCGGCCTATCCGTTCCCCGGCAACATGCGCCAGCTCCGCCACGTGCTGCGGCTCGCCGGCTGCACCGCGGAAGACGGTGTCATCACGGATGCCGATCTCGATCTGCCGCCGTTCGGCGGACGGGCGGCGGAGCCCGATCTCGCGGCCGCCGAACGCGCCACGATCGCCGAAGCCCTGCGCAAGCACGGCGGCCGCGTGACGGAGGCGGCGCGTGCGCTGAAGCTCAGCCGCGCCACGCTGTATCGCAAGATCAAGCAGTTGAAGATCGCGACGGCGCAGTAGGTCGCTATCAGTTCGCGAAGGGGCGTCTTTCTTCCCCTCTCCCCTTGTGGGAGAGGGTGGCTCGACGCGCAGCGGTGAGACGGGTGAGGGGTCTCTCTCCGCGAGTCCAATTCTCGTTTCAATACGCGGAGAGATACCCCTCATCCGGCGCTTCGCGCCACCTTCTCCCCACAAGGGGAGAAGGGAAGAGGGCCGCCACTACGAGAAATCCGTCCAGCTCAGATGCCGCGCGTCGAGGTCGCCGATCGTCACGCCCTCGCGCATCTCCCGCGGCGTATGGAAGTTGCTGCGCAAGTACACGAGCGGCGTCGCCATGGCCGAATGCGAGACGTCACGCACCTCGCCCACGAAGATCGAATGCGTCCTGGTCTCGAATTCCTGCGCCAGAACGCAATCGAACGCGGCGACTGCATCGGTCAGTACCGGCGCGCCGGTCTCCCCGCGCGTCCACTGGCCAAAGGCGAAACGATCGTCGCCATTGACGCCCTTCTGGCCGCTGAAGGTCAGCGCCAGCACCGCGTGATCCTCGTGCAGGAAGTTGATCGCAAAGGCGCCTTCCTCGCGGATGCGTGCATGGGCGCTGGCGTTGCGATTGACGCAGACGATCAGCGAGGGCGGGTTATCCGACAGTGAGCAGGCCGAGGTTACCGTCAATCCCGTGCGCTTGCCGTGCTCGGCGCCCACGGTGACGAGCGCCACGGCGCCGGCGCATTGGCGCATCGCCTGCTTGAAATCCTTTGCGTCCACGCTCACGCCGAGATCTCCGAAATGAATGCGGGTGCGCCACGATCGCGCCGCACCCGCTGTCGGTCAAGCCGCCTTCTTCGCGGAGCCGAGATGCTTCAGGCGCGGCATCACCTCGTTCTTGAGCAGCGAGAGCGAGTGGTGCCAGGCTTCCGGCTTGTGCTTGTAGTCGAAGCCGAACACGCAGAGCACGCCGAAGCCGCCGACCTCGTCGTAGATCTTCTCGATCTTCTCGGCGACCGTCGCCGGCGAGCCGACGATCCAGTTCCGCTTGGCGCAATATTCGACGGTGACGTCGCTGTCGGGCACGTCGGGCGCGTGCTTCAGATAGTCCTTGAAGCCGAAATGGCCGAGCAGCGGCAGGAAGTACTCACCCATCATCCGGCCCATCATGTCGCCGGTCGAGAGCTTCCAGGCCTCCTCGTCGGTGTCGGCAACGAACACCTCGCGCACCAGCCGCCAGTCCTGCCGGTTCGGCTTGCGCCCGGTCTTGGCGGCCCCGATCTCGACCGAGTCCCAGTGGCTGCCAACATAGGCCGGGTTGAGGTTGAGGCTCATCGGGATGAAGCCGCGCTCGCCCGCAAGCTTCAGCGTGTCCGAGTTCTTCGACAGGCCGGCGACGCCGATCGGCGGATGCGGCGCCTGCAGCGGCTTGATGTGCGGCTTGAGGAAGTCGAACATCGTGTCCGGCTTGGAGACCGTCCAGAACTTGCCTTTGTAGGTCCAGGGCGCGGGATCGCTCCACATCTTCAGGATGATCTCCAGCGCCTCGCGGGTCATGTCGCGGTTCTGCCCGCTCATGCCGTCGACGTTGAACATCGCCCAGTCGCTCGGCAGGCCGGATGCGGCGACGCCGAAATTGAGCCGGCCCTCGGAGAGATGGTCGAGCATGGCGACGCGGTTGGCGAGCTCGGCCGGGTGGTGATAGGGCAGCAGGAAGCCGCCCGGTCCGATGCGAAGCTTCTTGGTCTGCATCAGCGCCTGCGCGATCAGCAGGTCCGGCGTGGGATTGGGTTCCCAGGGCGCGGTGTGATGCTCGCCTATCCAGGCTTCCTGATAGCCGAGCTCGTCGAGCCAGCGCAGGACCTGCAGATCCCAATCGTGTCCTTCCTTCAACCCGCACTCCGGCGGATGCGAAGGCATCGTGAAATAGCCGATCTCCATGGGTTTCCTCTTCTGATGTTGACGCGTCTTCTCGCGCGTTGACGGCGTTGAACGACCAAGCTTCAGCAAGCGGTGTGCCAGCATGGCGGAGCCGCAAATTGAAGAGAAAGCGCTGGTTTGCCCGCGCAATAGCCGGTATCTCGACGGGAGCCTGCAAGACATCGTCTCATTTGTCGCGAGACGGCGTCTCAGCCGTGAGACGAGGACGAGACCTGACATGACCGAACCCGCTTATGTCGCGGTGGACTGGGGCACCAGCAGCTTCCGGCTCTGGCTGATCGATGGCGCCGGCCAGGTGCTGGCCGAGCGCCGCAGCGGCGAGGGCATGCTGGCCGCGGCGAAGGCCGGCTTCCCGGCGGTGCTGCGATCGCATCTTGCGGCGGTCGAAGCGCCGGATCATCTGCCGGTGCTCGTTTGCGGCATGGCCGGTGCCCGCACCGGCTGGGTCGAGGCCGGCTATGTCGACACGCCGGCGCCGCTCTCTGCCGTTCTGAAGCAGGCCGTGCGTGTGCCGGGCGAGGCGCGCGATATCCGGATCCTGCCGGGCATCGCGCAGCGCGACCCGAAGGCGCCGGATGTCATGCGCGGCGAGGAGACGCAACTGCTCGGCGCCCTCGGCCTCGATACCGCGGGCGAGGCGCTGGTCTGCATGCCCGGCACGCATTCGAAATGGGTTCGCGTGAAGGACGGCACGGTCGCGCATTTCTCCACCTTCATGACCGGCGAGCTGTTCAGTGCTGTCTCGCGCGAGACGATCCTGTCGCTCGCGGTCGCCGGCGCAGACGATGCCGAGGATGTCGCGAGCTTCAAGGCGGCAGTGAACGCCGCGTACGAGGCGCCGGCTTTCGCGGCCAATCTCCTGTTCGGCGCGCGGTCGCGACAGCTTCTGTTCGGCGGCACGCCGGCCGCCGCGCGCGAGACGCTGTCGGGCACGTTGATCGGTGTCGAGCTGGCGGCAGGGCTCTCCGGCACCGTGCCGCAGGCGGGTGTCATGCTGATTGCCTCGGGACGGCTCGCGGTGTTGTACCGGCTGGCTTTCGAGGCGTTATCGATGACCGCAAGGCCGGTCGATGCGGATGAAGCCGTTCGCCGCGGTTTGTCGATGGCGGCTGCCGCGATCTGGACGAAGCAGAAGGATTCTTGAGATGAGCGTTCCTTTTCCGCCGATGAAGCGGCCGCTGGTCGCGATCTTGCGCGGCGTCAAGCCCGAGGAGACCGAGGCCATTGTCGGCGTGCTGATCGAAGCCGGCATGACCGCGATCGAGATTCCCCTGAACTCGCCCGATCCGTTCCGCTCCATCGCGATGGCGGTGAAGCAGGCGCCATCAGGCGTGTTGATCGGCGCCGGCACGGTGCTGACCACGGCGGATGTCGATCGTCTCAACGACGTCGGCGGCAAGCTCATGGTCTCGCCCAATGTCGACACCGAGGTGCTCGCGCGCGCGCATCAGCATGGCATGGTGACGATGCCCGGCGTGTTCTCGCCGACCGAGGCGCTGCTCGCCGCGCGCTCGGGCGCGTCGAGCCTGAAGTTCTTTCCGGCGAGCGTGCTCGGCGCCTCCGGCATCGCCGCGATCAGGGCCGTGCTGCCATCAGGCGTGATGATCGCGGCCGTCGGCGGCGTCTCCGACCAGAACTTTGCGGAGTACATCAAGGGCGGCGCGACGGCGTTCGGCCTCGGCTCCAGCCTCTACAAGCCCGGCATGACGGCGGCGGATGTCGCAGCTCGCGCGAAGGTCACAGTCGCGGCCTACGATCGGGCAATTGCGAAAAATTGAGCCGGAACAGACAAGCCATGATCGTGTCATAGCTTATTGTCCCTCGCGGTGTCGCAACCGATGTTTGCGCATCGTAGACATGCGACTGGCTGAAGCAGGAGACCGACAATGGCGATCAACAACGTAGCCGATCTTTTCGTGGCAACGCTCGAACAGGCAGGCGTCAAGCGCATCTACGGCATCGTCGGCGACAGTCTGAATGCGCTGACCGAAGCGCTGCGCCGTCGCGGCACCATCGAGTGGATCCACGTCCGGCACGAGGAGGTTGCAGCGTTTGCAGCGGCCGGCGAAGCGGAGATGACCGGGAGCCTCGCAGTCTGCGCCGGTTCCTGCGGCCCGGGCAATCTGCATCTGATCAACGGGCTGTTCGATGCTCACCGCAGCCGCGTTCCGGTGCTGGCGATTGCGGCGCAGATCCCCACCGCCGAGATCGGCGGCGGCTATTTCCAGGAGACCCATCCGCAGAATCTGTTCCGCGAATGCAGTCATTATTGCGAGCTGGTCTCGGATTCGAGCCAGCTTCCCTACGTGCTCGAGAATGCAATTCGCGCCGCCGTCGGCCTGCGCGGCGTTGCCGTCGTTGCCATGCCCGGCGACGTCGCCTTCCGCAGTCCCCCGAAGCGTGAGCTGTCGACGGCGCGCGGCCTTGCCTTGTCGGCGCCAAAAGTCGTGCCGGAGGCCGATGAGCTGAAGGCGCTGGCGGACCTCCTCAACGCCGCCGAGCGCATCACCCTGTTCTGCGGCCGAGGCTGCGCCGGCGCGCATGCGCCGCTGATGCAACTGGCGGAAGCTCTGAAGAGCCCGATCGTGCATGCGCTCGGCGGCAAGGAGCATGTCGAGTACGACAACCCTTACGACGTCGGCATGACCGGATTCATCGGCTTCTCTTCGGGCTATGCCGCCATGCACGCCTGCGACGCGCTGGTGATGCTCGGCACCGATTTTCCCTACAAGCAGTTCTTCCCGACCAACTGCCAGATCGCGCAGATCGACATCCGCCCGGAAAATCTCGGCCGGCGTTGCAAGATCGATCTCGGCCTCGTCGGCGACGTCAAGCTCACCATCGAGGCGCTGCTGCCGCTGCTCGAGACCAAGACGCAGCGCAAGCATCTCGACGATGCTGTCGCGCACTACAAGAAGGCTCGCGAAGGGCTCGATTCGCTCGCCAGGGGCACGCCGGGAACCAAGCCGATCCATCCGCAATATCTCGCCAAGGTCATCAGCGACCATGCGTCCGAGGATGCCGTGTTCACCGCCGACGTCGGCACGCCGACCGTGTGGGCCGCGCGCTATCTCGATATGAATGGCCGCCGCCGGCTGATCGGCTCTTTCGTGCACGGATCGATGGCCAACGCGATGCCGCAGGCGATCGGCGCGCAGGCCGCGCAGCCCGGCCGCCAGGTCATCTCGCTCTCCGGCGACGGCGGCTTCACCATGCTGATGGGCGATCTGATCACGCTGACGCAGATGAAGCTGCCGGTGAAGGTCGTCGTGTTCAACAACGGCGTGCTGGGCTTCGTCGCGCTGGAGATGAAGGCGGCGGGCTTCGTCGACACCGGTGTCGATCTGGAGAACCCCGACTTCGCCGCGATGGCGCGCGCGATGGGTATCTTCGCGAAACGCGTCGAGGATCCCGGCGAGCTCCCGGGCGCGATGAAGGAGATGCTGGCGCACAATGGGCCGGCGTTGCTCGACGTCGTCACCGCTAAGCAGGAGCTGTCGATGCCGCCGACCATCACGACCGAGCAGGTCAAGGGTTTCAGCCTCTGGGTCCTGCGCGCGGTGATGAACGGCCGCGGCGACGAAGTGTTGGATCTTGCGAAGACGAACCTGCTGCCGCGCTAAAGCGTGACGAGATGAGGCTTGATCGTTGCAACGACGCAGGTGCGCTCCCTCTCCCGCCTGCGGGAGAGGGTCGGGGAGAGGGTCTTTCTGCAATGGGATAATCCCCAAGAGGAGAAGCCCTCACCCGGCGCTTCGCGCCGACCTCTCCCGCTTGCGGGAGAGGTGAAGGAGCCGCGGCGACCGATTCAACCTTGAGTCATTCGCGCTAGCCCCGCTTCACCGATGGCACGGGCATCTGCTCATGGCGGCGCTGGAAGCGCTGCCAGTGCAGCGCGATGCCGACCAGCAGCGCCGGCACAAAGCCGAGCGCGATCAGGAAATGCGGCAGCGCCTTCGCTGAGACGAAAGCAATTGCAATATCCGAGATCAGCCATAGCGCTGCGAACATGACCGCAAAGTCCGTGCGCGGGCAGCGCAGGTAATAGAACACGGCGGTGACGATGATGGCGGGACCGATGGCGACCGCGATCATGACCGCCGTCAACTCCTTCGGCGTCAGCGCGTCGAGCACCATCGATGCCAGCAGCCAGAGCGCGGCGAACATGGCGACGATGTCGAGCGGATGCCGCAATTCAATACCTCTCGCGGGGACGCGCTATCGTTGTGGCCGGAACTTCGGCCGTCAAGTCAAAATGCGCTTATTCCTCATCACTTCCCGGCGTCGGGCGCAGCATGAAGTGACCGAAAGCGGTGGCGATCGGCTTGGTCGCATCGTCCTGCCAGGCCCGCGCCTCGAAGGCAACGATACGCCGGCCCTGCTTCACGATCGAGACGTCGGCGAACGTGTCGAGGGCACGGCCGGAGCGGAGATAGTTGACGGTGAGGCCGATCGGCTTGGGCGGCGCGGCAGCGCCGAGCTCGCGCGCCACGCCGACGATCGCGGTGGTCTCCAGGAAAGCGCCAGTCATGCCGCCATGGATCGCGGGCAGGATCGGATTGCCGATGATCTTCGGCGAGAACGGCATCGTCAGCGTGCCGTCGTCGTTGACGCGAATGCCGAGGCAGCGCGCGAACGGGCTGCGGGCAAACGGACCGTTTGGATCCTCCGGCGCCTCCAGCGTCGGAATGCTGCGCGAATCCATCCTGCGGTCCGCCAGCATGTTGGTGCGGTTGGCGCCGATCATGAAGCAGGCGGTGGCGGTCGCGACCGGATCGTCCTCCGACTCCTGATAGGCGGTGGAGCGCACGAAGGCGATCGAGCGTGTGGTGCGGTAGCAGACCGAATGCGCCTTGATGTCGAGGCCCGGCGTCGCCGGCTTCTGGTAGTCGATGCGCAAGTCCAGGGTTGCGATCGCGCGCGTGCCGTCAAGCGCCAGTTGCACGGCCATGCCGCAGCTCTCGTCCAGCATCGCCGTGACGACGCCGCCGTGCAGCACGCCGGTCTCGGTGTCGCCGACGAAGACGGGCCGGTAGGGCAGGCTGGACCATGCCTCGGCGGGCGCGAAGCGGTCGAGCTGGAGCCCGCTGATATGGCCGTAATCAGAGCGGCGGCCCTTGATGGCTTCGGCGAGTTCCTCGAATGGGAGCGTGACAGGTTCAGTGGACATGGCGATGTTCTAGACCAGTGCCCGCCGCCGCGCAAAACCCCGATTGTGCCTTGCTCGGGACCCCTGCCGGGGGCGGTTTGGCCTCGACAGGGCGGGCCAAAGCAACGATGGTGGGCGCTTCGTTCGTCCAATGCCCGCAAGGAGCGCCCATGACCGACCCCGAAACACCCGGCACCAATCAGGGGCCCGTCACGATTTCCACCTCGAGCTCGGAGCGGGCGCCGATCATCTATTTCGACGGTGCATCCTGCTTCGGTCACCACAACGGCGCGATCCAGATCGAGCTCGCCGCAAACCTCCTGATGCCGGTCGGCGCCGCCGTCAGGGTCGACGTTGTCCAGACCGCGCATTTGCGTTGCAGCGTGGCCGCGGCGCTGGCATTGCGCGAAGCGCTCGACAAGGCGCTCGCGATGTACCAGCAGGGCCAGCAGCAGCCGCGCCCGGAGGAAATTCCGACCGTAAAGAACTGAGGCAGGAGCGCGATCGCATGTTGCTGCGATCGCAGCCCGTCAGCTCACATGCTCCTTCGGCTTCTTGCCGCCGTTCCACTTGCCGTCGAGCGCGCGCTCGATCTGGGCGGCGAGTTGCAGCAGCAGGCCGTCATTTGCCTGCTTGGCGATGGCCTGGATGCCGAGCGGCAGGCCGTGATCCTGGGTTGCCATCGGCATCGATATCGCCGGCATGCCGCAGAGATTGGCGAGCGGCGTGAAGGCGAAGTTGCGCCAGAGATTGCCGAACCAGTCGAGCACGTCGGGATTATCGGAGATGGTGAGGTATTCCCTGGTGCCGACCTTCGGCGTCGGCAGCGCCGTGATCGGCGTCAGGATCACGTCCCACTGCTCGAAGAAGGCGCCGAAGCCGCGCGAGGTCGTGTTGAACACGCCCTGCATCTTCGCCCGCTCGGCGAAGCTCGTGTGCCGGCCGGCTTCCCAGATGCGGATGTTCATGGGTTCGATCAGATCTTCCGGCGGTTTTTCCAGCCCGCGCGCAGCGAGCATGTTGGAGATCACCACCGCGAAATTCGAGATGTAGCAGGTGGTCTGCGCCGCGAACGCGGCACGGAAATCGACCTCGGGCAGGGCGTAGTCGACGTGATGGCCGAGGCCTTCGAGGAAGCGGCCGGCCTTCTCCAACTCGGCGGCGATCTCAGGCGTGGCGGTATAGTCGCCCCATGTGTGTGAGAGCGCAATGCGGAGCTTGCCGGGATCGCGCTTGATCATCTCGGAATAGGGCTGCGCCGTGGTCCAGAACGGCATGAACTCGCCGGGCGCAGGCCCGCGCGCATGGTCGACGAAGGCGGCGGTGTCGCGCACCGAGCGCGATTGGCAGCCCTGGATCGAGACGAGGCCGGTGAGGTCGGACATATGCGGGGCGAGCGAGAACACGCCGCGCGAGACCTTCAGCCCGATATTGCCATTGACGCCGGCGGGAATGCGGATCGAGCCGCCACCGTCGGTGGCATGCGCGATCGGCACCACGCCCGCGGCGACCATCGCCGCGCTGCCCGCGGACGAGCCGCAGGTGGTGTAGTCGGTATTCCAGGGATTGCGCGTGACGTAGACGGCGGGATTGTCGGCGGAACTGCACACGCCGAATTCCGGCGTCGTGGTGCGTCCGATCAGGTTCAGCCCGGCCTGGCGGAATTTTCCGGTCAGGAACGTGTCCGCGCCGGCGCGATTGCCGCGCATCAGCAGCGAGCCCATCTCCTGGAGCCGTCCCTTCATGGTCGGCCCGAGGTCCTTCATCAGGAAAGGCAGGCCGGCGAACGGGCCGGCGAGATTGGCGCCATCCTTGGCGGGGTCGGCGATCACGTCCTCGAACAGCTCGACCACGCCCGACAGTGCCGGATTGACCTTGGCAACGCCGGCCGCGGCCTGCCGCGCCAATTCCTTCGCCGTCAGCTCGCCCTTGCGGACGCGCCCTGCCAGCGCGACTCCGTCGTGCTGCGCCCATTCATTCCAGCTCATCGGCAAAGTCATGACGTCAAAATCCTCTTGGATAGCGGCTATCTTCCTTTCGCAAGGAACGGTCCGAATCAAGCGAGCCGGCGCGAGGGGCAGGGTTGCGTGGGGCGGACAGGTCGCAAGCCCCGGAAGATGCCGGGTCGTATCAATCCGACAGTCGCGCAATCGCTGCAACCGGCCCGCCGCCCGGGGGACCCTGGTGCTCGGCGCCGCCGGACACGTAGACCGCCCCGGTGCCGGCAAGGCCAGCGATCAGGCCGCCGACCGCTGCGCGGGCGTGGCGTGTCGAGCTGATGTCGGTGTCTTCCTGCATGGTGTGGCGAAAGCCGCGCACGCTGCCATCAGGCGAGGCCTCCGCCTTGGCGAAGATGTTGACGAGCTCGCGGCCCTTCGTTGCCTGCGGCGCGATGCGGAGTCCGACGCTTTGCAGCGCCGCGGTCACCGCGACGGCGTCGATGGCGTCGCTCATCACGGCATGACCGATCTCGAATTCGCTTGCTGATGCCGCCGAGTTGCCGAGCACGATGACGACGTTGTGCATCAGCTCGATGCCTGATGAGGTGGAGGCAACGGACGAGAACAGATCGTAGCGCCGCAGCACGTCCTCATCGCGGAGATCGGCTGCAATCTCGCCGAGCGCGACGGCGACGCCGAGCGCGGAGGCGCCGCGGGAATAGGCCATCGAGGCGTAGGCGCTGGTCGTCGCTGTCTTGCAGCCGCGCGCCGCTGCCGCCTCGACGCGATCGCTGGTAAGCAGCGGGCACTTGATCTGCACGAAATGGATGTCGGCGGGATCGCTGATGCCGGCATCCGCCATGGCGGCCTTCACGGCGGTCGCCGTCTCCGTGATCTGCGCGGAGCGGCCGAGCTCCTCAGGCAGGAAATCCCGTGTCTGCGCCATGCCGATGCTCAGCCGCTTGCCGGAGAGGCCTACCGGAGGGGCGTCGACGGTTCGGCGTGTGAACACCGTGATGTGCGGGCTGAGCACGCCCTCGGTGCCGCCGGACATCACGAAGGCGATGCGCTGCTCGACCTCGTGCGGCGGCAGGTCGAGGTGTGGCGCCAGCGCCGCGCACAGCGCTCTGACGGCGTATTCCCGCGTGAAATCGTTGACGCCGCCATTGCCCTCGGTCTTGCCGAGGATCGCCAGGATCTCGCGCGGGTCGATCGCGCCCGAACCGATCATGGCCATGAGACCGGAGACATCGCCGGGGCCCGTGGTGGCGACCTTGAAGACGCCGACCGATGTTGTACGCATGACTGTCCTTGTGTGGAGTTCGGGGGCCCGGCGGAGCAAACAGCCGCTGAACGGCGGCTCCTGTCAAGCAGGATGACGGATCGGCTATCCTGGTCTGCCGCGACGCAGGAGAGAAGCCGCGCGCCCCCACGAATGTGGCGAGATCGCATCGATCCGGCAAAAAATCCTCTGTCGACGGTTGCGCACCCCACCTTGATGAATCAACCTCGGTTGGTCCATAAGCGGCGTCCCGCGGCCGGTGCTTTTCGCCCTGCGTCGCGTGCTTTGATAGAGGGAATCTCGCGTGGCAAATATCAACCACAAAATTGCGCAGGAGCTTGGGGTTCGCGCCGAGCAGGTCGAGGCGGCGGTGACGCTGCTCGACGGCGGCGCCACGGTTCCCTTCATCGCCCGCTACCGCAAGGAAGCGACCGGTGCGCTCGACGACGCGCAATTGCGCACCCTGGAGGAGCGCCTGGTTTACTTGCGCGAGCTCGAAGACCGCCGCAAGGCCATTCTCGAATCGGTCCGCGAGCAGGGCAAGCTCGATGCAGCCCTCGAAGCCACGATCATGGCCGCCGACAGCAAGGCACGCCTCGAAGACATTTATCTCCCTTTCAAGCCGAAGCGCCGCACCAAGGCGGAAGTTGCCAAGGAAGCGGGCCTCGAGCCGCTCGCCAATCAGTTGCTGGCGGAGCCCGGCAACGATCCGAAGGTCGTGGCAGAAGGCTTCGTCAACGCGGAGAAGGGCGTTGCGGATGCCGCCGCCGCGCTCGACGGCGCCCGCGCCATCCTGGTCGAGCGCTTCGACGAGGACGCCGACCTGATCGGCGCATTGCGCGAGGAGATGTGGACCAACGCGCGCATGGCCTCCAAGGTGCGCGACGGCAAGAAGACCGAGGGCGAGAAGTTCGCCGACTATTTCGATTTCTCCGAGCCGCTGACCAAGCTGCCATCGCACCGCATTCTCGCGATGTTCCGTGGCGAGAAGGAAGAGATCCTCGATCTGCAGATCCTGGCCGAGGCGGAGGCGCCGCCGCCGGGCGTGCCGAGCGCCTATGAACTGAAGATCATGAAGCGGTTCGGCATCGCCGACCTCAAGCGACTCGGCGACCGCTGGCTGATCGACACCGTGCGCTGGGCCTGGCGCACCAAGATCCAGGTGCATCTCAACATCGACCTGCGCATGCGGCTGTGGAATTCGGCCGAGACCGAGGCCGTGCGCGTGTTCGCCTCGAACTTGCGCGACCTCTTGCTGGCCGCCCCAGCCGGCACCCGCGTCACCATGGGGCTCGATCCCGGCTACCGCACCGGCGTCAAGGTCGCGGTCGTCGACGCCACCGGCAAGGTGGTCGACACCACCGCGATCTATCCGCACGAGCCGCAGCGGCAGTGGAACGAGTCGCTGGCGACCCTCGGCAGGCTCGCCCTGAAGCATCGTGTCGAGCTGATCGCGATCGGCAACGGCACCGCCTCGCGCGAGACCGACAAGCTCGCCGCGGACCTCGTCAAGGGCCTGCCCGAATTGAAGATGACCAAGATCGTCGTGTCGGAAGCCGGCGCGTCGGTCTATTCGGCCTCGGCTTTCGCCTCGGAGGAATTGCCCGGCCTCGACGTCACCCTGCGCGGCGCCGTCTCGATCGCGCGGCGGCTCCAGGACCCGCTGGCCGAGCTCGTCAAGATCGAGCCCAAGGCGATTGGCGTCGGCCAGTATCAGCACGACCTCGGCCAGGCCAAGCTCGCAAAATCGCTCGACGCGGTGGTCGAAGACTGCGTGAACGCCGTCGGCGTCGACGTCAACACCGCCTCCGCGCCGCTGCTTGCGCGCGTGTCCGGCGTCGGCGCAGGTCTTGCGCAGAGCATCGTGGCGCACCGCGACGCCAACGGCCCGTTCAAGTCGCGCAAGGCGCTGAAGGACGTGCCGCGGCTCGGGCCCAAGGCGTTCGAGCAGTGCGCGGGCTTCCTGCGCATCCTCGGCGGCGAGGACCCGCTCGACGCCTCCGGCGTGCATCCGGAAGCCTATCCGGTGGTGCGCCGGATTCTCGCGGCGACCAAGAGCGACATCAAGGCGCTGATCGGCAGCAGCGAGATCGTGCGTACCCTCAAGCCGAAGGATTTCGTCGACGAGACCTTCGGTCTGCCCACCGTCACCGACATCCTGCGCGAGCTGGAAAAGCCGGGCCGCGACCCGCGCCCCGCGTTCAAGGCCGCGGTGTTCAAGGAGGGCGTCGAGGAGATCAAGGACCTCAAGAAGGGCATGATCCTCGAGGGCACCGTCACCAACGTCGCCGCCTTCGGCGCCTTCGTCGACATCGGGGTGCACCAGGACGGTCTCGTGCACATCTCGGCGATGTCCAAGACCTATATCAAGGATCCGCGCGAGGTGGTGAAGCCGGGCGATATCGTCAAGGTGAAGGTGCTGGACTTCGAGGTCGCCCGCAAGCGCATCTCGCTGACGCTGCGCCTCGACGACGAGGTCGGCGCCAAGAAGGACGCTCCCGGCATGCAGCGCGACAACAGCTCGCGCAATCCCGCCCGCATGACCTCATCGGCTCCGCGCAAGCAGGAGTCTTCGGGCGGCGGTGCGCTTGCGGAGGCACTGCGCCGTGCGGCCGAGAAGAGTGGCGGCAAGCGGGTGTGAGGTAATTCGAGAGCGACTGTCTCGCCGCTTGCTTCACCTCTCACGCTTGCGGGAGAGGTCGACGCGCGCCGGGCGATACGAAGCATCGTCCCGCGGGTGAGGGCTCTCTCCACGGTCGGGCTCTTGCCCGCGGAAGTACCCTCTCCCAGCCCACTCCCGCAAGCGAGCGCGGCTCCGTCGCGGCAGCGGCCCGGACCTCCCTAACTTGTGAGTCAGAATCTGGCGCATTTGTAAGTTGAAGGCGCCTGCTCCTTCTTCTCATCTAATCCTCCTCGCGCGGCATGGGGACTGCCGCGCTGCAAGGAGGACGTTTCGATGAACAACAGGCTTCTCAAGAGCCTCACGGCGATCTTGATCGCAGCAACGATGGCAGTCGCTTCACCGGTGCTCGCGCGCGGCGGCGGAGGTCATGGCGGCTTTGGCGGTGGCGGCCATTTCGGTGGCGGGGGCCATTTCGGTGGTGGCGGACATTTCGGTGGTGGCATGCACGCCGGCGGCTTCGGCGGCATGCGTGCCGGCGGCATGGGCGGCGCACGCTTTGCTCACGCCGGCGGGCCTGCCTTCGGCGGGGCGCGCTTCGCGCACGCGGCGATCGGGCCGCGCTTCGCCGGCGCGGGATGGCACGGCCGCCATGGCTTCCATCATCACCATTTCCGTCGTTTCGGCGTCTTCGGTGCGCCCTATTTCTACGGCGGCTACAATGACGGCTGCTGGAGCAGGAGCTGGACGCCCTATGGGTGGCAATGGGTCAATGTGTGCGGAGACTACTGGTAGTCGCATCGCCGTACCGCACCATTGTCGCGATCGCCACCGGGCGGTTCCGCTCAGCCCCGGAACGGGATAGTCTGGTGGCGATCGTCGCGCGGAGCTTGTCATGAGCGGAGGTCACCGTCGCATCCTGGTCGTCGAGGACGATCCGGAAACCGCAGGCCAGCTCGTCGAGGAGCTGACCGTCTCGGGCTACGACGTCGACCTCGCAGCCAATGGCCGCGAAGCCCTGAGCCACGGCGCCGCGCGTGACTATGCCGTGATCACCATCGACCGCATGCTGCCCGATATCGACGGCATCAGCGTGATGCGCCAGTTGCGCGACGACGGCATCGTCGCGCCCTTCCTGATCATCTCCGCGCTCGGCGAAGTCGACGACCGCGTGCGCGGCCTGCGCGCCGGCGGCGACGATTATCTCGTCAAGCCGTTCTCCTTCACCGAATTGCTGGCGCGGCTCGAAGCACTCGGCCGCCGCAGCGAGACCATCGCCAAGGAGACGCTGCTGCGCGTCGGCGATCTCGCGATCGACCTGATCGCACGGGCTGCCTCCCGCCGCGGCCGCAAGATTCCGCTGCTGCCGCGCGAATTCCAGCTGCTCGAATATCTCGTCCGCAACGAGGGCCGCGTCGTATCTCGCGCGATGCTGCTTCAGCACGTCTGGGACCTGCATTTCGATCCGTCGACCAATATCATCGACGTCTATGTGGGGCGTGTTCGTCGCAAGGTCGACGATGCCCAGGACTATCCGCTGATCCACACCATCCGCGGCATCGGATATTGCCTCCGTGCTCCTGGCTAAGACCCTTCGCTCCTCGACCTTTCGCCTCGCGCTGATCGCGATCGCGGCGTTCGGGTTGATCGTCGCGGCGATCATGGCCTATGTCTATTTCGGGACGCTTGCTTACGTAGAGCGCCGGCTCGGCACGGTCGTCGATCATGACGGCTTCACCGGCATGATCGAGCTCGCGATGGTCGCGGTCGCCATGCTGCTGCTCGTGCTCGCCGGGCTCGCGGCCGTGCTGGTGACGCGGCGCACGGTCGGACGGATCGAACAGATCAACGCCACCAGCCGCGCCATCATGCTCTCCGGCCTCGACCAGCGTATCCCCTTGCGCGGCAGCAACGACGAGTGGGACCGCGTCGCCGAAAACCTCAACCAGATGCTCGACCGCATCGAGACACTGATGGGCGAGGTGAAGCAGGTCAGCGACAACGTCGCGCACGATCTGCGGACGCCGCTGACGCGCATGCGCGGCCGGCTGGAAAAGGCCTATCACGCCCCGCGCAACAGCGAGACCGACGCCGCGCTGATCGGGGACACCATCGCCGATCTCGATGCCGTGCTCGGCATGTTCACTTCCATCACCCGGATCTCCGAGATCGAGACCCGCGCCCGCACCGGCGCCTTCCGCGCCCTTGATCTCGCCGAGATCGCCGGCGAGGTCGTCGAGCTCTACGATGCCGCCGCCGAGCAGGTTACTACAAAGCTCACCCTTGCCGGAGAACGCGACGTGGCGATCACGGGCGACCGCGACCTGCTGTTCGACGCCATTGCCAATCTCGTCGATAACGCGATCAAGCATGGCTGCAAGGGCGGGCAGGTGACCGTGACCTGCCGCAGAGCCGATGGCGCTGCGGTGATCACGATTGCCGACGACGGTCCGGGCATTCCCGCCGGGCAGCGCGATCACGTCTTCAAGCGCTTCTACCGGCTCGAACGGAGCCGCTACACGCCGGGCAATGGCCTCGGCCTCAGCCTCGTCGCCGCGGTCGCGCACCTTCATGGCGCCGAGATCGCGCTGCATGACAATGCGCCGGGCCTCACGGTCAAGCTCAGCTTCCCGGCGGCGTCAGCGCCGTGAGGCTGGGCGGCGTCAAAGCTCGATCACGCCGCGACGCGCGGCGTGCGCGACTGCATCGGTGCGGCCGGTCGCGTCCAGCTTGTCCAGCAACGAGCCGACATGGAATTTCACGGTGTGCACGGAGATGCCGAGCTGACGCGCGATCATCTTGTTCGAGGCACCTTCCGCCATCAGCGCCAGCACGTCGAGCTCGCGCTGCGTTAGCGCGATGTCCTCGGGCATGATGCGCGGATCGCGCGCGACGATCGTCGCAGCGGCCTGCTCGCCGGGCGCGGCGAGACGAAGCCCGGGGATATTGCCGAGCAGCGCCGTCAGGCGATCGGCGAGGGCGGGGTCGTCGATCTCCAGCGCGAGCACGATCTCGGCCGTCTTGTCCTCGCTCACGCCTCCGGCCTCTCGGCGACCGTGACCCTGAAGCTGGCCGGCTCGCCGCCGCGGCGCACTGCGACGTCGACCACCGCGCCGACGCTCGAAGGTCCGAGCGTTTGCGCCAGCGCCCGCACGCCGGACAGCTTCTGGCCGTTGACTGCCACAATCACGTCGCCCTGACGGATGCCGGCCGCGGCCGAGGGGCCGGCCTTGTCGACATTCATCACCATGGCGCCGATGCCGTCGTCGAGCCGTACCGGCTGGAGCCCGAGGCCGAGATATCCCCGCGCGATGCGACCGCGCGCCTCCAATTGCGCCGCGACGCGCTCGATCGTCGCCGTCGGGATCACCAGGACGCGCCGCGGTCCGAGCACGGCCATGCCGAAGGCCTCGCCCGATGCATCGAGCGCGAGACCGCCCTGCTGGCTGCCGCGCAGGCGGACGTCGAGCTCGATCCGGGCATCGATGTCGCCGCCGCGTAAGGAGCGCCAGCTCTTGCCGGATGCCGACACCATCCCGAGCGCGGCGCTCGGCGTCTCGCGATTGGTGGCGACCACCACCGACAAGGCGCCGAGCGGCGGGACTGTCGCGGCGAGCTTGACCGGCGCGACGGCGGCATCGACGCGCAGCAGTGCGATGTCAGAGGTATGGTCGCGGCCGGCGATCGTGGCGGCCGCGGTGCTTCCGTCGGCAAGGCCGATCTCGACCGCGCCCTCGTCCGCCAGCGCCTCGTCGGCAGTGACGATCAGGCCGGGTTTCCAGGCGAAGCCGGTGGCGCGGGAGCGGTGCGAACGCACGGAGACGACGGACGGCGCCGTGCGCGTCACCACGTCCGCAAGCGCGAACGACAGGGAGGACAGGGGAGTAGGGGCGGTCATGGCAAGCTCCTGTAAGCTGCCCTCAATCTGGGATATCGCAGGCGCGTGCGAAACTGGCCGGGTGGCCAGGACTTCCCTCCGCGCGGCCGACGAACATGTGATTGGGACCCGCTCACGGGAACGTGTAGCAATCGGCCGACATGCGCCGCATGGCCTCAACCATTTTGAACGGGCCCTGACCGATGACCATCGATCTCACCCGCCGCACTCTGCTGCAACTCGCCGGCGCAACCTCGCTCGCGATGGCGGCCGCAGCCGCGGCGCGCGCCGAGGGCGTTCCTCAAGGCGGCGGGCCGACCTTTGCCAGCCGCACGCCGATGCGGGTCGGGATGGTGACGCTGCGGGTGAAGAATCTCGACAAGGTTGCGGACTACTACCGCGACGTGATCGGGCTTGCCGTGATGGAGCGTTCGGCGACCGCCGCGAAGCTCGGCACGGCCGGCATGGCGCTGCTGGTGCTGGAGGCCCGTCCCGATGCGGGAATCGAGCCGCGCAATGCCGCCGGCCTCTACCACACCGCCTTCCTGATGCCGACGCGAAAAGACCTCGCGCGCTGGCTGGTGCATGCCGCCTCGCACCGCGTGCCGCTGTCGGGTTTTGCCGATCACCTCGTCAGCGAGTCCGTCTATCTCGACGACCCCGAGGGCAACGGCATCGAGGTCTATGCCGACCGCGATCCCTCGCAATGGCAATGGAGCGAGGGCAGCGTCAAGATGGCGACCGACGAGCTCAACATCCCCGACCTGCTGTCGCTGACCAATACACGCGTCGCCGACTATGCCAAGGCGCCGGACGGCTTGCGCGTCGGCCACATGCATCTGCGCGTCGGCGATCTCGCGCAGGCCGAGAGCTTCTATCACGGCACGATCGGCCTTGATCCGACGCGCAAGCGCAGCGGCGCCGCGTTCCTGTCGTCGGGCCGTTATCACCATCATCTCGGCCTGAATGTCTGGCAGAGCCAGGGCGCGGGCCGGCGCGATGATGCCACCACGGGCCTTGCATGGTTCTCGCTGGTGACGGCGAAGCAGGACATTCTCGCCGCGCAGGAGGAACGCCTGCGCAAGGGCGGTGCGCAGCTCACCACGCTTGCGAATGGTGTGGAGGCGATCGATCCATGGGGCACGCGGGTGCGGCTGCTCAAGGCGTGATCGAAGGCGGCAGCTTCAGCCTGCTGCGCGTTCGAGGCGGATGTCCTCATCCGCCCATGCGCAGCGGCTGCCTCCGGCACGTTTCGCTGCGTAGAGGGCGCGGTCGACCTGCTCGAGAAGCTGCGCCGTCGCACCGGCGGTTGCGGCGCCAGCGCTGACGAGAATTCCTGCGCTCGCGCCGATGCGGACCGGAATGTCGGTCAGCAGGAACGGGATCGAAAGATCGAGAATGGCCCGGCGCGCCAGGGCGAGTGCTTCCTCGCGGCCGTCCTCGCCTGCGGCAACCGGCTTGAGCATCATGAACTCGTCGCCGCCGAAGCGCGCGGCAAGTCCGGTCCCGCCGATGCAGAACGACAGCCGCTCCGCCACTTGGCGCAACAGATCGTCGCCGACGTGATGGCCGTGGCGGTCGTTGACCGGCTTGAAGCCGTCGAGGTCGATGGCGATGATGGCGAAGTTTCCGCGCGTCTCCGCCAGCGCCTGGAAGAACGCGGCGCGATTCGGCAATCCCGTCAGGAAATCGTGGGTCGCCTGGCGCGCCAGCCGGTGCTTTGCTTCGAGCCGCTCGACGAAGGCGGCGCTGAGATGCTTGGACGCCTCGCGCAATGTGAGCCAGAAGAACACCAGCATGACCGCGCCGAGCTTGTAGGCGAGCTCGGGGCGGAGCAGGCCGGCCAGGATGGTCGGCATCAACAGCACCGCGGCGGTGGTCAGGATGATCCAGGGTCGGATCGCCGCGCGCGAGACCATGCCGACGCAGAAGGACATCGAAAGCCCGAATGCGATCCAGGCGCCGGGTCCGTCGTCGAGCTGGAGCGCGCGATAAGACAACATGCCCAGCGCAAGACCGAAGGCGGACGCGCCGGCGCCGTAGAGCCCTTCCCAGCGGATCACGTCGGCATCGGAGAATTGCGCAGCGCGCGACTTGTAGCGGAACAGGGAAGCGATGCGGGCTGCGGCCGTGATGAAGATGAAGACCGAGATCACGGCATAGCCGGTATCGCCGCTCATGAGCGTCAGCGCGGCCGCGCCCGTCACCGACGTGACGCCAATGGCGGACACCTGCGGAAGCGACGTGTACAGGAGATCCACGAGCTCGCGCCGGATGCGCGGATCGGGATGCAGGAATCTGGACAACATTGTCAGAGTCATGGCCGGCACCATCTCTGCTTGTTCCTAATAAGGGGTAGGGAAGGGACACGAGACGATCGTTGCTGCGCAACGTCCTTAAAAAGTCGTCAATGCACAGGCTTGCTGGCGATTTTGCCCCGTGTTAGCAGCGATTGAGGGGCGCCATGGCGGCCTGATGTCCCGAATGCACCTTACATGTCCGAATTCCACGGTGTCTTTCCCTATCTCGTCTCGCCCATCGATGCCGACGGCACGGTGCGGACCAACGTGCTCGCAAAGCTCTGCGACGACCTGATCGGCGCCGGCGTGCACGGCCTGACGCCGCTGGGCTCGACCGGAGAATTCGCCTATCTCAACGCCGAGCAACGCACGGCGATCGTGCAGACCACGATCGAAGCCGCGCAGGGCCGCGTGCCGGTCATCGCAGGCGTTGCGTCCACCTCGACGGCGGATGCGGTGGCGCAGGCGAAAGCCTGCCAGAGGCTCGGCGCCGACGGCATCCTGGCGATCCTGGAAGCCTATTTCCCACTCGCCGACGCCCAGGTCGAATCTTACTTCCGCGCCATCGCCGATGCCGTGGACATCCCCGTTGTCATTTACACCAATCCGCAATTTCAGCGTTCCGATCTCACCCTCGACGTCATTGCGCGCCTCGCCGAACATCCGCGCATCGGCTACATCAAGGATGCCTCGACCAACACCGGCCGGCTGCTCTCGATCATGAACCGCTGCGGCGATGCCTTGCGGGTCTTCTCCGCCTCGGCCCATATCCCCGCCGCAGTGATGCTGATCGGCGGCCGCGGCTGGATGGCGGGACCGGCCTGCATCATTCCGCGCCAGAGCGTCGCACTCTACGAGTTCTGCAAGGCCGGACGGTGGGACGAGGCCATGGCGCTGCAGCGCCGGCTGTGGCGCATCAACGAAGCTTTCGCCCGCTTCAACCTCGCCGCTTGCATCAAGGCGGGCCTTTCGATCCAGGGCTACGACGTCGGCGATCCCGTCTCGCCGCAGGTGCCGCTCACGGCCGAGGCAAGGAAGGTCGTGGAAATGGCGCTGCGCGAGCTGACCTAGCTGTTTACTACGCGGCAATATGCCCCGGCACCCGTGCATGAGCCAGAAAAGCCCTTACCTGCCCAACCGGGAAACTTCCGTTCGTTTGCGACGTTGCAGCGTAAGCCGGATCTGTCACCCCATGCATATGCATCCCAAGGCCGCATTCAGCACTGGAGACGGTGGTCACCGATGAATCGTCGCTACGCGATTGCCGCGGCAGCCTTCGCCGCCCTGCTGCTTGCCGTCACTGCCGCGAAGATCCTGCATGTCCCTGTCCCATGGGCGGCGCCCTCCGCACGCGCGGTCGAGCAGCGCGGTCCGCTGTCCGATGGCGAAAAGGCGACCATCGAAATCTTCGAGCGCGTGTCTCCTTCGGTCGTCCAGGTGGCGGTGAAATCCGCGGCCAATCCTCTCATGGGTGAGGAAGGCCAGGGCGGCTCTTCCGGCACGGGATTCGTGTGGGATCGCGACGGGCATCTCGTGACGAACAATCACGTCGTCGCCAGTGGCGGCGAGATCGCCGTGCGCTTTGCCTCGGGAGAGGTGGCCCAGGTCGACCTCGTCGGCACGGCTCCCAATTACGATCTTGCGGTGCTGCGGATCCGCAGCGTGCGCGAGCTTCCGCCGCCGGTGGCTCTCGGCAGTTCGAGCGACCTGAAGGTCGGGCAATCCGCCTTCGCGATCGGCAATCCGTTCGGACTGGACCAATCGATGACGAGCGGCATCATCAGCGCGCTCAAGCGCAGGCTTCCGACCCATGGCGGCCGTGAGATTGCCAACGTCATTCAGACGGATGCCGCGATCAACCCGGGCAATTCGGGCGGACCGTTGCTGGACTCCGCCGGCCGGCTGATCGGCGTTACGACGGCGATCATATCGCCGTCCGGTTCGAACGCCGGCATCGGCTTCGCGGTCCCGGTCGACGTCGTGAACCGGATTGTGCCCGAGCTCATTCGCAACGGGCGCGTGCCGACACCCGGCATCGGCATCGTAGCCGCCGGCGAGGATGTTTCGACCCGGCTTGGCGTCGAAGGGGTGATCGTGGTGCGGACGGCCCCCGGTAGTCCTGCCGAGCGGGCGGGGATTCGCGGTGTCAACCTTTCGACTGGAGCGGTTGAAGACATCATCACCGCTGTCGAAGGCAAGCCGGTGCGGCGCCTTTCCGACCTGACCGATGCGCTGGAGCAGGCCGGCGCCGGGAAGACCGTTCGCCTCACGGTCAAGCGGGGCTCGGACACCCGTGACGTGAATGTGGGCATCATCGACATCGAACGTTCCTAACCCGCGATTTGCCCGGCTAAAAGCGGCGCGGCACGCATTGCAGATGTGCCGCGGCTCGGTTGTCTGGCCCGCAAAATCGGTTAAAACCGCCGCGGTCGTTTTCCGGATATCGAGGACATAATGAACATTCTTCCCGGCAATTTGCGTTTCGGAGCGGGCCAGCCCGTCAAGCGTTTGGAAGACCAGAGGCTGCTCACCGGGAAGGGGCAGTTCATCGACGACAAGCCGGCGGACGACGCGCTGTGGTTGCACGTGCTGCGCTCGCCGCACGCCCACGCGAAGATCGTCTCGATCGACACCAGCGCCGCGGCCGGAATGCCCGGCGTCACCGCAATCTACACCGGCGCCGACCTCGTCAAGGACGACATCGGCAGCATCCCGACGCTCAACATCTTCAAGCGCCCCGACGGCAAGCCGATGACCGTGCCGCCGCGCCGGCTGCTGGCCCACGAGATCGTGCGCTATGCTGGCGAGGCCGTGGCGGCAGTGGTGGCTTCATCGCGCGTGGAGGCGCAGAGCGCCGCCGAAGCGATCGTCGTCGAGTACGACGTTCAGCCCGCGGTGGTCGATCCCGTCGAGGCCGTGAAGCCCGGCGCGCCCGTGGTGTGGCCGGAGGCGCCCGACAACATCGTCGGTGCCATGAGCTACGGCGATGCGGCCAAGGTGGACGAGGCCTTCGCCAAGGCCGCGCATACCGTCGAGCTCGATCTCGTCAGCCAACGCCTCGTGCCTTCCGCGATGGAGCCGCGTTCGACTATTGCCGAGATCGACAAGAAGTCCGGCCGTCTCCTGCTGCATGTGCAGTCGCAGACCCCGGCCTCGACCCGCGACGTGCTGGCGGAAGCCGTGCTGAAACGTCCGAAGGACAGTGTGCGCGTGCTGGTCGGCGACATCGGCGGCGGTTTTGGCCAGAAGACCAACCTCTATCCGGAGGACGGCATCGTCGCCTACGCCGCGACCAAGCTGAACAAGAAGATCCGCTGGCGCGGCGACCGCACCGACGAATTCGTCGGCGGCACGCACGGCCGCGATCTCACGTCCACGGCGTCCTTCGCTCTGGACGAGAAGGGCAAGGTGCTGGCCTATCGCGTCAAGTCGATCGGCTGCACCGGCGCCTATTCCTCGGGTGCGGCGAACATCATCCCGCTGGTGCTCGGGCCCTTCGTGCAGACCGGCGTCTACGATCTGCCGCTGGTGCACTTCGAGGTGAAGTCGGTGATGACCCACACCGCCCCGGTGGGCGCCTATCGTGGCGCGGGCCGTCCCGAGGCTGTCTTCATCGTCGAGCGTCTGTTCGACGCGGCTGCGCGAAAGATCGGCATGGATCCGCGCGCGATCCGCAAGGCCAATTACATCAAGCCGGCGCAGCTGCCGTACACGAATGCGGCGGGCCAGGTTTACGACTCCGGCGCCTTCGCCCACATGCTCGACCGCGCCGTGAAGCTCGCCGACTGGGACGGCTTTGCCGCGCGCAAGAAGGCGGCGAAGAAGAAGGGCCTGCTCTACGGCCGCGGACTCACCTCTTACATCGAGTGGACCGGCGGTCGCGCGCACACCGAGAAGGTCAGCCTGCACGCGACCTCGCAAGGTCGCGTCGTGCTGCATTCCGGCACCATGGCGATGGGGCAGGGGCTGCAGACCACCTACACCCAGATGATCTCCGACACGCTCGGCATTCCCATGGACAAGATCGACGTGGTCCAGGGTGACACCGATCTCGCCATGGGCTTCGGCAGCGTCGGCTCGCGTTCGCTGTTCGTCGGCGGCACAGCGGTCGCGGTCTCCTCCAATGATCTGATCCAGAAGGCGCGCGAGAAGGCGGCCAACGTGCTGGAGACCTCGGTCGAGGACATCGAGTACCAGGGCGGCATGCTCACCGTGGTCGGCACCGACCGTCGCATCAGCCTGTTCGATCTCGCCGAAAAGGAGAGCGGCGCCAAGCTCAGCGTCGATTCCGAAGGTGAGGTCGACGGTCCGAGCTGGCCGAACGGCACGCATATCTGCGAGGTCGAGATCGACCCCGAGACCGGTGTGTCCAGGGTGGTGCGCTACACCACGGTCGACGATGTCGGCGTCGCCGTGAACCCGATGCTGGTGACGGGGCAGATCCACGGCGGCGTGGCGCAGGGTATCGGCCAGGCGCTATACGAAGGCGTGTCCTACGATGCCGACGGCCAGCTCCTCACCGCGAGCTACCAGGACTACTGCATCCCGCGCGCCGACGACGTTCCGCCGATCGAGGTGACGCTGGACGGTTCCGCGCCCTGCCGCACCAACCCGCTCGGCGCCAAGGGCTGCGGCGAATCCGGCGCCATCGGCGGCCCGCCCTGCGTCACCAACGGCGTGATGGACGCGCTCGCCGAGCTCGGCATCACCCAGCTCAACACGCCGCTGACCCCGCAGAAGATCTGGAAGGCGATCCGGGACGCGAAGGCGGCGGGTTAACTCCTTGTCGTTCCAATCTCCGCTGTCGTCCCGGATCTGCGCTCCGCTTCGCTGCGCTTGTCCGGGACGACGGCGGAGGGTGGAGCGCCAGCCCAGCTAGATCCCCAGCATCATCTTCGCGATGATGTCGCGCTGGATCTCTGACGTGCCGCCGAAGATCGTGTAGGCGCGGCCGTTGAGATATTCTGGGATCACCGTCAGCATCTCCTCGGGAGTCGCCGGCTCGTGGTTGAGCTTGTACAGCGGGCGCATCGGCTCGACGGCGAGGGCGTCGTGGCCGATCACGTCGGCGCCCAGCCGCGTCACGGCTTGGCGGATCTCGCTGTTGCGCAGCTTCAGGATCGACGACACCGCGCCGGGATTTTGCCCGGTCTGCAGTGCCGAGAGCACGCGCAGCTCGGTCATCTCCAGCGCGTCGATGTCGACCTCGACCTCGGAGATGCGCGTCGCGATATCGGGGCTGTCGATCGCGCGGCCCGTGAGATCCGACTCGGCAAGATCCGCGATCGCCTTCAACCCTTCGCGCAGCTTGGCCGAGGCAATGCCAGAGCCGCGCTCGAATTCGAGCAGATACTTGCCGTAGGTCCAGCCCTTGCCTTCCTCGCCGACGCGGTTGGCGACCGGCACGCGCACGTCGTCGAAGAACACCTGGTTGACCTCGTGGTCGCCGCCGATGGTGAGGATCGGGCGCGTGGTGATGCCCGGCGTCTTCATGTCGATCAGGATGAAGCTGATGCCGTCCTGCTGCCGCGGGCCGTCGCTGGTGCGCACCAGCGCGAACATGCGGTTGGCGTGGTGGGCATGCGTGGTCCAGATCTTGGTGCCGTTGATGATGTAGTCGTCGCCGTCGCGCACCGCGCGGGTCTTCAGCGAGGCGAGGTCGGAGCCGGAGCCCGGCTCGGAATAGCCCTGGCACCAATAGTCCTCGCCGGAGAGAATGCGCGGCAGGTAGAAGTCCTTCTGCTCGGGGCTGCCGAAGCCGATGATGACGGGCCCGACCATCTTCACGCCCATCACGTTGACATTGGCACGCCGGCGCGTGCGCATTCGGTCTCGAAAATCCAGCGCTGTGCCGGCGTCCAGTCCGGCCCGCCATATTCGACCGGCCAGCCAGGCGCGCCCCAGCCCTGGCGGTGCAACGCGCGCTGCCAGGCCATGCCGATGTCGGGGTCCGAGAACACCGACGGCGTCAGCGCGGTCGCGCGCTTCATCTCCTCGGTGAGGTTCTTCGCAATGAAGCCGCGCACCTCGTCCTGGAAGGCACGCTCCTCGGCATTGAACGAGAGGTCCATGATGCGCTCCTTGTGTCAGGCCGAGACGGCCCTGCGGCTCAGCTGGGCGTGGCGGCCATAATGATGCGCGCTGCCGCCGAACAGCGTGTCGAAGGCGACGAGCCGCTTGAAATAGGCGCCGACCTCGAGCTCCTCGGTGACGCCCATGCCGCCATGGAGCTGGATCGACTGCTCGCCGACGAAGCGCGCGCATCTGCCGATTTTTGCCTTCGCGCCCGACGCCGCCCGGGCACGCTCGATCGGCGCAGCATCCACCTTCAACGCGGCCCGCAGCGCCATCGAGCGGGCCTCGTCGACCTGCATCGCCATGTCGGCGAGGCGGTGGCGGATCACCTGATTGGCGGAGAGCGGCCGGCCGAATTGCTTTCGGATCTTGGTGTATTCCAGCGTCGTGTCCAGCAGCGTCTGCATGATGCCGACGGCTTCCGCACCCAGTGCCGCCATGGCGCGGTCGACGGCCCATTCGATCGCCGGCAGAGCATCGCTGCCGTCGCCGAGCAGGACGTCTTCCGGCAGATGCACGTCGAACAGCTCGATGTTGCAGGCACGTCCGCCGCCAAGACGCGGATAATCGCTGATGACGAGGCCCGGCGTCGTCGCCTGCACGAGGAACAGGCCGATCCGCCCCGACGGCCCCCGATGGTCATGGATGTGCGCGGAGACGATGATCTGGTCGGCGGCGTGTCCGTCGAGCACGGCGACCTTGCTGCCGGCGAGGCGCCAGCCTTGCGCCGTCTTGTTGGCGCTGGTCGTGACCTTGGCAAGATCGAACCGTGCCGCGCGCTCGGAATGCGCAAAGGCAAGCTTCAGTGATCCATCCGCGACCTTGGGCAGGCTCGCCTGTCTCTGCTCGATGGTGCCGCATCTCGCGATCAGCGCCGCGCCTAGCACCGCGGTTGCGACATAGGGCTCCGACACCAGCCCGCGACCGAAGGCTTCCATCAAGATGCCGATCTCGACCGCGCCACCGCCGAGCCCGTCGAACTCTTCGGGAAGCGGCAGCGCCAGCCAGCCGAGCTCGGCGAATTGCTTCCACACCGAAGGGCTGAAGCCGAGTGGGTCGTTCGCCATCTTGCGGCGGTGATCGGCATCATAGCTCTCGGCCACGAAGCGATCCGCGCTTTCACGCAGCAATCTTTGCTCGTCACTGAGGTTGAGGTCCATCGTATTTACTCCGCGGCCGCCGGCGGCTTGCGCACGGAGGGATGCAGTCCGGAGGGATCGACGATCATGCCGAACTCCTGGAGATTATGGGCGTGGCAGAGCTGGTGCAGCGCAAAAGCCTGGTCGATCGCGGCCGGCTGGCCCATCACGTCGACCGAACGGTTCACCGCTTCCTTGGTCAGCTTCAGCGCGAAGGACGGTTTTGCCGCGATCCGGCGCGCCAGCTCGAGCACGCGCAATGACAAGTCCGCGCGCGGCACGACCTGGTTGACCATGCCGAGCTGGTGCGCCTCTTGCGCGCTCCAGCTGTCGGCGGTGAACAGGAACTCCTTGGCTTTGCGCGGGCCGAGTTCCCAGGGATGCACGAACCATTCAACGCCGCAGACGCCCATGGTGACGACGGGGTCGCAGAACTGCGCGTCGTCGCTGGCGACGATGAGGTCGCAGGCCCAGGCCAGCATCAGCCCGCCGGCGATGCACCTGCCATGTACCTCGGCAATGGTCGGCTTGGCGAGGTTGCGCCAGCGCCGCGTGATCTGGAGATATATTTCCTGCTCGCGCGCGAAGCGGCCATGGGCGCCCGCCTCGCCAAAGCCGCCCCAATGTCCGATCGGAGGAAAATCGACGCCTGCGGCATTCTTCGCGCCGGGGCGCAGGTCATGGCCGGACGAGAAGTGCGGCCCATTGCCGGCCAGGATGATCACCTTGACTGCATCGTCCTGCACCGCTGCGTCGAAAGCGGCATTGAGGTCATAGGTCATTTGCAGGTTCTGCGCATTGCGCGCCTCGGGCCGGTTCATCACGACCCGGGTGATCGCCGGATCCGGCCTCTCCACGAGGATGGTCTCGAACGAGGACATGGCGTTTCCTCCGGCGTTTCCGCTTTTGTTTTGCCGGAGTTGACTATGTCGGCCTGCGATAGGCAAGAGGCTTGCGTCAGCCGGCTGGAGCTGCCGTCGCAACTGTTTGTCGCTGTCATTCCGGGGCGCGAAGCGAACCCGGAATCTCGAGATTCCGGGTTCGATGCTGCGCATCGCCCCGGAATGACGTTGGGAAGCTGGCGTCGCGTGCTCGATCTGGTAGTTTGCGTCAGATTCCACCGGGAGAAATTTGATGCGCAAGATCCTGACCGTGCTGGCGGCGCTGGCCTCGCTGAGCCTGACCAATTGCGGCTACAACGCGATCCAGAGTGAGGACGAGCAGATCAAGTCTGCCTGGTCCGAGGTCGTGAACCAGTATCAGCGCCGCGCCGATCTCGTGCCCAACCTCGTCAACTCGGTGAAGGGTTTTGCCCAGCAGGAAAAGGACGTGCTGCTCGGCGTCACCAACGCCCGGGCCAAGGTCGGCAGCATCCAGGCGACGCCCGAGGTGCTGAACGATCCCGCCGCGTTCCAGAAGTTCCAGGCGGCCCAGGGCGAACTCTCCAGCGCGCTGTCGCGGCTGCTGGTCGTCACCGAGAACTATCCGCAACTGAAGTCCGACGCGCTGTTCAAGGATCTGATGTCGCAGTTGGAGGGCACCGAGAACCGGATCACGGTGGCGCGCAACCGCTACATCAAGTCGGTGCAGGAGTATAACGTCACCATCCGCTCATTCCCGAGCAACCTCACCGCGATGGCGTTCGGCTACAAGGAGAAGCCGAACTTCTCGGTCGAGAACGAGAAGGCGATCTCGACCGCGCCGAAGGTGGACTTCAACCCGGCCCCGGCGCCATCGAAGTAAGCGCGCGCCGTTTTGCGAATGCGACAAGCCTCAATCACCGCCGTCATTCCCCGCGCAGGCGGGGAATCCAGTACGCCGCGGCTTCACGGTTCAAGCAGGGCGACCTCTGGAATACTGGATCGCCCGCCTTCGCGGGCGATGACACCGAGTGTGTGGCGGGCGTATTCAGTGGTGGCCTCATGCGTCCTCGCTATCGCACTCTTCCTTGCCTTCGCGCTCCCCACCCGCGCCGACGTCGCCGTGCCCCAACTCACCGGCCGCGTCGTCGATCAGACCGGCACGCTCTCGAGCGGCGACATCGCGGCGCTGTCGCAGAAGCTGCTTGACTTCGAGAACCGCAAGGGCAGTCAGATCGCGGTCCTGATCGTCCCGACCACGCAGCCGGAGACGATCGAGCAATTCTCGATCCGGGTCGCGGAGGCCTGGAAGATCGGCCGCAAGAAGGTCGACGACGGTGCGATCCTCGTCGTGGCCAAGAGCGACCGGCACTTGCGCATCGAGGTCGGCTATGGCCTCGAAGGCGCGCTGACCGACGTCACGTCGAGGCGCATCATCGACGAGGTCATCACACCGAAATTCAGGACAGGCGATTTTGCCGGCGGCATCTCCGACGGCGTCGATCGGATGATCCGGGTGATTGACGGCGAGCCGCTGCCGGTTCCCTCGCCGACCGTCCATTTCGGCAATCTGGACGACCTCGCGCCGCTATTCATCGTGACGCTGTTCGCCTCGATCGGGGTCGGCGGGTTCTTCCGGGCCGTGCTGGGGCGGCTGCTCGGATCCTTGGTGACCGGAGGCATCATTGCCGCGCTGACCTGGCTCATTCTCGGCTCCGCCGCGCTCGCCGCGGCCCTCGGCGCCCTCGGCTTCATCATCGGATTTGTCGCCGATCTGTTTTCGGCGATGACGCCGAGCACGGGCCGCTCGCGCGGCAGCTCGTGGTCGAGCGGCTCTTCGGGCGGATGGAGCAGCGGATCGTCGAGTAGCGGCGGCTTCAGCGGCGGCGGGGGCAGTTTCGGCGGCGGCGGCGCCTCGGGGAGCTGGTAGCGATCATGAGCATCAAGCGCATTGCCAGGCATCTCGTGCAGCATCATTGGCGGGCGAAGCAGATCTTCCCGCAAGCCGTACTCGAGCGCATCGAGCAGGCGATCAAGCGCGGCGAGGCGACCCATTCCGGTCAGGTCCGCTTCGTCGTCGAAGGCGCGCTTGACGGCGCGCCGCTGTTCCGCAACCAGCCGGCGCGCGAGCGCGCACTCGACGTGTTCTCGCTCTTGCGTATCTGGGACACCGCGCACAACAACGGCGTCCTGATCTATCTGCTGCTCGCCGACCGCGACGTCGAGATCGTCGCCGATCGCGGCATCGATTCGAAGGTTGGCGCAGAGGGGTGGGAGAGCATCTGCCGCGCAATGGAGGCCGAGTTCAGGTCGGGCCGGTTCGAGCGCGGCGTGATCGGCGGCATCGAGGCGGTGTCGCGCGAGCTGGCGCGGCATTTCCCGCCGCAGGGCCCGCCATCGAACGAGCTGCCGGATGCGCCGGTGGTGATGTGACGGACTGTGATGTGGGACTGCAGGTGGCGGCCCCTCCGTCGTAGTGACGATGTGGAGGCAGCGGGCATTCGCTCCATCACAATTACCCTGAGGCTCAAGCGGGACGAGGCTCGAAGGGCGACAGCCGGGCGTTGCGCCGCCGTTCATCTTCCCCTGGTTACAAATTGTTTCACACCCGCCACGCCGGTTCCATTTTCCCGGCCCAATTCGGCCCCGGATCAATTCCTAAAGTTTCGGTAAGCGGGTCCGAAGGTAAGGATTTCGCAAGCAATGAAAGTTACCAAAAGGTCAATCCAGACTGGAGTATTTGAGCCGTGAGCGAATCAATGCCCGACCAGGCTGCCCAGGATTCCGGTGCTGTTGACGCAGCGCCGCAGACCGTCGAGGCTGCCGCCGGTATCGACGCCCCCTCGATCGCCCCCGACCACGAGGCGCCGCCCAAGCCGGATCCGGTCAAGGCGGATGCTCCCAAAGTCGAGCCGCCGCGGATCGACGTGCCGAAACTCGAAGCGAAAGCCGAACCCGAGCCAAAGCCGGGCAAGCTGATCGTCATGGCGCCCTCGGACCGGTCCTGGGACCGCGAGGACTTCGCCCCCCATGTGAAGGCGGACGAGCCGCGCGAGACCGGCGGCAAGCGCCGCTTGTCCGCGATGGCCGCGGTGGTGGCGATCGCCGCCTGCGTCGGCGCGATCAGCGGGGCGCTTGCGACCGCCGGCATGATGCGTTTCGCCGCCCCGGCCCAGGCGCCGGTGCAGGTCGCCGACACCAGCGCGCTGGATGCTTCGGTCGCCCGGATCGATGCCGACCTTGTCGCGCTGAAGGCCAATGTCGAGCAGAGCTCGAAAACCGGCGTCAGCCAGTTCAACCGGACCAACGACCGCCTCGACAAGCTCGAGAAGGCGCAGGCCGAGCCGTTGGCCAAGATCGCAAAACTGTCCGAGACCGTCGACAAGCTCCGCGCCACGCCGCCCGCAGCTTCCGCGCAGGCTGCAGCAGCTCCCGCCAGGGAGACCACCGGCTCGATCGCGCCGACCCAGGTTGCGACCGCCGCAGCGGCACCGGCGCCTGCCGCGCCCAAGACCGAGGTCGGACGTCTGCCGACGATCGAAGGCTGGAGGCTGCGCAATGCCGGCAATGGCGGTGCGCTGATCGAGGGCCGCGACGGGCTCTACGAGGTCTACCCCGGCGATCCCATCCCCGGCGTCGGCCGCGTCGATGCGATCCGCCGTCAGGACGGCCGCTGGGTGGTCGTCACCAGCAGGGGCCTGATCGTGTCGCGCTGAGCGTTCGATATCGACTTTCGAAAAGGCGCTTCACTACCATGTGAGGCGCCTTTTTACTTGAATAGGCGTCCCTGCGCGGTGTTACCTGAGGCATGAGCCGCGTGTTGCGAATTCTCATTGCTGCCGCCGTATTGCTAGGCGGCGTCGTTTCGCTATTCGCAGCGGAGGATACTGCGCTGACGCGCGGTACGGTGATCACCGATCCCGATCTCCTGCGCAAGCTCGACCAGAACAATACGCTGACGATCTCGCGTCTGCTCTCGCCGGAGCGGAACGCGGACGCCCCGCTCACGACCGACCTGATGTTCGCGTCGCTGCCGCAGCTGAAAGAGATTCCGCCGGCGATCGATGCTGAATTCGATCGCTACATCGCGCGGTACATGGCGACATATCCAACCGAGACCATCGGCGTCGGCGAGGGCTTCGACGTGCAATTGTTCGATCGGGCCAATCTGAAGTCCCGCGACACGCGGTTCGTGCTGGCCGGGATCGTCAACCGCATGGACCGCGCCTATGTGTCGGAGGAGTCCTGCGGCGAGATCCGGCTGGTCTACCGTCTCGCGCGTTTCGACAGCAGGCCGGATGGCGGCAAGACCGCAACGCGCCTGCCGATGACGCTCAACCTCGTGATGAAGGCGCGCGACGCGCGCCAGACGGATGGAAACGGCAGGCCGATCACCTGCGCCGAGGTCGCGCGGCGCTGGCTGGACAATGGCGACTGGCAAGGGCTGATCGGCAGTCGCTTCTCGCCTGACGACGCCATGCTCGACCGGATCGAGACCAACATCCAGGTCTCGGTCGCGCCGAAATCGGCGCTGCACGATTTCCGCTCCGACTATCTGCTCAAGGTGTTCAAGTACGACGCCGCCACGAAGACGTTCGAGGAATCGACGCTGGAGAACCAGATCGACCGCGACAGGATTCTCGTTGACGATGCGCTCCGGCGCGACTTCAAGGCCTGGCTGCTCGCGCCTGATCATTTGCGCGAGTTCGATCGCGGCACCGTGCTGATCCCGGAGAAATTCCTGGCCAGGGCCGCGGTGGTGCCGACCCCCGCCGGCCTCGATGCCTCGGCGCTGCAGCCCGAGTTCGGCATGATGCAAGGAGAGGGTAGCGAAGATCCAGTCTTCACCGATGGCGACGTGGTCAGCGCGCTGAAGCAGGCGGCGGCACGCGGCATCGACATGCAGAACGTCCGCTCGGTCGCCGGTTTCCAGCGCCGCCTCAACGACGTCACCTGCGCCGGCTGCCACCAGACCCGCGGCATCGGCGGCTTTCATTTCCCTGGCGTCGATTGGCTCGCGGACAGGCCGTCCAATTCCGCCATCGTGCCGGCCTCGCCGCATTTTTTCGGCGACCAGCTCCGCCGCCGCGACATTCTGACCGCGTTCGCCGCCGGCAAGCGGCCTGATTTCTCACGCGGATTTGCCAGCCGGCCGCAGACCCGCGGAGGTAAGGAACTCGCCGGCACCGAATATCAGGACGGCTGGGGCGCGCATTGTTCCCTGCAAGATGAGGGATCGGGAACGCCGGACAAGAGTTTTCCGTCATGGAGCTGTGCTAACGGTCTCACCTGTCAGGCTGCCGCGGCCTCGCGCCGCATCGGCATGTGCTTCATCAAGACGCGTTAAACCAACAAGCGATTTGGATGATTCATGACGAATACCAGCGAGGCGAACAAGGAGCGCAATCGCGAGATCGCGCGCAATGAGGAAGCCAAGCAGGTCACCGGCAGCGTCCGCGTCAGCACCTGGGCGGTCGCGGCGGCCGTCATCATCGGCGGGATTCTGTTCACGCTCGGCTGGCTGTCGCTGCGGTAACTTCCGCTTTCTTTCGTCATGCCCGGGCTTGTCCCGGGCATCCACGTTCTCGTATCCACGCTCAAGATCGTGGATGGGCCGGGACAAGCCCGGCCATGACGGCGCTGAGGCTTTGGCGCTAGCGCTCTCACTTCGCGTAGTTCGTCATCCGCTTGCCCGGCAGCAGCTCATAGGCCGGCTTCCAGCCGGGCAGCGCGGCCATGCGGCCGAGCCAGGCGTGGATGGCGGGATGGCTCGCCGCGAAATCGAAGCCGTGCTCATCGCTCGGATAGTGCAGATAGGCCATCATCGAGATGTCGGCGACCGTCGGCTTCGCCCCGATCGCGAAGTCATTGTGCTGGAGGTGTCCATCGAGGATGCCGAGGAAATCCTCGAGCCGCCGGCGGAAATGCTTCAGCACCTGCGGATCGTTTTTCTCGGTGAAGGCGCGCATGAAGCGATAGGTCGCCATGTAGCCGGTGAGCTTGTGGTTGTCCCAGAACAGCCAGCGCAAGAGCTCGAACTCTTCGTCGGCGCTCTCGGCGCCGAAGCGGCCATACCGCTCCGCAAGCTGCAGCAGGAGTGGCGCCGTCTGCGTCATCTTCACGCCGTCGATCTCGAGCACGGGAATCTCGCCCATTTCGTTCACGGCTTTGCGCCACTCCGCCGTGCGTGTGATGCCGCCGGCAAAATCGGTCCAGACCGGTTCGAACCGCTCGCCGCACATCGTCAGCATCAGCGCGAGCTTGTAGCTGTTGCCTGACTCGGGGAAATAGTGGAGGCGGTAGCTGGGCATTGAACGCTCCTTGCCTTCGGGGGCCTGGACAATCATATTACATATGATCCGTACAACAGAACATTTGTTCTGTCGCGGGTCAAGAGCTGGATGCTGGGCCGGATGAGCAGGGATTCAAAAACAGAGTCGGGCGAGCGCGAGCGGCCCCTGATGCAGGCAACGCTGCGCATCATCGGGCGACATGGACTTGACGGCGTGACCCACCGGGCGGTCGCGGCCGAGGCCAGGGTTTCGCTCGGTGCGGTCACGCATCATTTCGGAACCCGTGATGCGCTGGTTGAGGCGGCCCTGCAGTTCGCTCTGGCGCGCGAAGTCGGCAGGCTGCGTGCGTTGGCTCTCAGCCTTCAGGACAAGGCGTTCGAGGTTGAGGCCTGGATCGACGCGCTGGTCGATTTCTACGTCCGCGAGCTCAGCACAGAAGCCGAGACGCATATCGCCTGCTATGAGGCCTTCCTGGCCGCCGCGCGGCAAGAGCACTATCGGCCCGTGGTCGCCGACTGGTTTGACACGTGGCGGCAGAGTGCGGAGCTTGCGCTGAAAGCTGCGAAGTCACGAAACCCACGCCGCCACGCCGAGTTGTTCGTCTCGGCGCTGATTGGCTTGCTCTTTCGCCAGCTCGCCACGCCCAGAGCCGGCTTCCGCCGTGAGGCGAAGGCGGAGCTGTTGGAGCTGGTGAGCGGCTTGATCGCGCGGAAGTAGCGCCGGCGCGCCGGCCTATCCCACCGCCCCGTTCGACCGCAGTTGCTTGATCGCCGCCTCGTCATATCCCGCGCCACGTAAAATTTCGTCGCTGTGCTCGCCGACGGCGGGCGGCTTGCGCGGTTGCACCTTCTTCGCGCCGTCGATCCAGATCGGGCTGTTGATGGTGAGCATGGTGTCGTTCTCGAACGGCACCAGCACCTCGTTGTCGAGCATCTGCTTGTCGGTCGGGATGTCGTCGAGAATGGCAACGACGCCGAACACGAGGCCGTTGCCGTCGAGGATCTCCCGCCATTCGGCGAGATTCCTGGTCGCGAAAGTGTCGTCCAGAATCTTGATCAGTTCGACCGAGCGGGCGTGACGGTCGGCCTTGGTGGCGAAGCGGGGATCGTTGATCAAATCCTCGCGTCCGAGGCAGCGGGCCAGCGTCGGAAACTGCTTCTCCTCGTTGAGCAGCGACAGGATCAGCCAGCGGCCGTCCTTGCACTGATAATGGTTGGCGACCGCGTTCAGCGCGCGCTCGCGTGGCCGCCGCTCGCCGAACTTGGAGCCGCAGAGCTTTGCCTGCGCCAGAACGCTCGCCGCCCATACGCCGTTCGCCATCAAATTTGAGGCGACGTGCGAGCCCTTGCCGGTCTTCTCGCGCTGGTAGAGCGCAGTGACGATGGCGCCGTAGAACGCCATGGCGCAGGGATGGTCGCCCATGCCGGCGACCGAACGCGCCGGGGTGGTGTCGGTGTCGGCGCGGACGAGGTCCATCAGGCCCGACCGGGCCCAATAGGCGTTGCTGTCGAAGCCGGGCTTGTTGGCCTCCTCACCCTTCTCGCCATAGCCGGTGAAGGACGCATAGATCAGCCGGTCGTTGAGATGGGCGAGATGGTCGTAGGTGATGCCGAGCTTGGCGCGCACCGGCGGCGGCATGTTGGTGATGAAGACGTCGGCCTCCGCCACCAGCTTGTACAGCACCGCCTGCGCCTCCGACTTGGAGAGGTCGAGCGCGATGCTCTTCTTGTTACGGGCTTCCAGCAGCCAGGCGAAATTGTGCTCGCCGGTCGGATAGCCCGGCAGGTTCGGCAGATTGCGGTAGGGGTCCCCAGCGCCGGGCGGCTCGATCTTGATGACGTCGGCACCGAAATCCGACAGCACGGTCGCGGCCGCGGGCGCTGCAATGAAGCTGGCGCAGTCCAGAACCTTCAGTCCCGCAAAAATGCCCTTGTCCATCGCGGCGTTGCTCCCTCGCTCTTGTCGTTTCCCGCGCGCTGGAATTGGCGCGGGCGCATCATCGAGCATTAGACCGATGTTTCGGCTGGATGCAACGGCGCCGGGTGCAGGGCCTCACTCCTCTCCCGCAAGCAGGGCAGCATTGCCGCCGGCTGCTGCGGTGTTGATGGTCACCGTCTGCTCGGTGGCAAAGCGCGGCAGATAGTGCGGGCCGCCGGCCTTGGGACCGGTTCCGGACAGGCCGTTGCCGCCGAAGGGCTGCACGCCGACCACGGCGCCGATCATGTTGCGGTTGACGTAGATGTTGCCGACCTGGGCGCGATCGATGATCGCCTCGATCGTGTCGTCGATGCGGGAATGGACGCCGAGGGTGAGCCCGTAGCCGGTGCGCTCGATCGCCTGCAGGACGCGTTCGAGGTTCTCGGCGCGATAGCGTACGACATGGAGGACCGGGCCAAACACCTCCTCGGTGAGCTGACCGGGCTCCCTGAGCTCGAAGATGTGCGGCGCGACGAAGCAGCCGTCCGGCGCGTGGCCTGCAAAGTGCAGCCGCGCCTCGTGCTTCATCCGCGCGATGTGCACGTCGAGGCGCTGCTTGGCGTCCTCGTCGATCACCGGCCCGACATGGGTTGCGACGTCTGAGGGATTGCCGATCTTCAACTCGTGCGCGGCGCCAGCGATCATCTCGATCATGCGGTCGGCGACGTCCTCCTGCACGAACAGCAGCCGGAGCGCCGAGCAGCGTTGGCCGGCTGAACGGAAGGCCGAGGTCACGACGTCGTCGGCGACCTGCTCGGGCAGCGCGGTGGCATCCGCGATCATCGCGTTGATGCCGCCGGTCTCCGCGATCAGCGGCACGATCGGCCCGTCCTTGGCGGCGAGAGTCCGGTTGATGCTGCGGGCCACCTCGGTCGAGCCGGTGAAGACGACACCCGCGATATCCGCATGCGCGGTCAGCACGGACCCGATGCGGCCATCGCCGGTGACGAGGTGCAGCGCGCTCTTGGGGATGTCTGCCTCGTGCAGCAGGGCCACGGCCTCGCGCGCGATGCGCGGCGTCTGCTCGGCGGGCTTCGCAACAACGCTGTTGCCCGCCATCAGCGCTGCCGTGACCTGTCCCAGGAAGATCGCCAGCGGAAAATTCCAGGGCGAGATCGCGACGAACACGCCGCGGCCGCGCATGGCGAGCGCATTGCTCTCGCCGGTCGGGCCCGGCATGGCAGCCTCGACCCCGAACAGCTTGCGGCCCTGTGCGGCATAGTAGCGGCAGAAGTCGGCGGCCTCGCGCAGCTCCGACAGCGCGTCGTCGAGCGTCTTGCCGCCCTCGGCTTGCAGCAGCGCGATGAAGTGGGCGCCGCGGCTCTCCAGCAGATGCGCGGCCTGCTCCAACGCCGCCGCGCGCACACCTGCCGGCGTGCGGCTCCAGGCGGCAAAGCTGGCGCGTGCCGCGGCGACCGCCGCATTGGCCTGATCCGGCGTGGCATCCGCGATCGGCTCGAGGCGGGCCGTCTCGGCCTTGACGTCGGTCAGCAACCGGTCGAGCGCGGCACGTTCGCCGAATTCGATGCCGCGCGAATTGCGCCGTTCCGGCGCGAAGAGATCGCAAGGCAACGGGATTTTTGGATGGGCCGCCGCCTGCGGCCGGACGATGGCATCTGCCGGACGCTGCAACAGCGCAGGCACCGGCACGCGATAGTCGGCGGCCTGCGCCACGAAGGAGGAGTTGGCGCCGTTCTCGAGCAGCCGCCGCACGAGATAGGCGAGCAGATCACGATGGCTGCCGACCGGCGCGTAGGTGCGGTAGGCGATGTCCGGGTGATCTTTTGCCAGCTGCTCGTACAGCGCTTCGCCCATGCCATGCAGGCGCTGGAATTCGAAGCCGCCGCTGCCGGCGGTGAGCTCCAGCACGGTCGCGACCGTCAGCGCGTTGTGGGTGGCGAATTGCGGGAAGATGCGGGGCCGCAAGGCCAGCAGCTTCGTCGCGCAGGCGACGTAGTTCAGATCCGTCATCGCCTTGCGCGTGAACACGGGATAGCCGCCGAGCCCGCGCTCCTGCGCGCGCTTGATCTCCGTGTCCCAATAGGCCCCCTTGACCAGCCGCACCATCAGCTTGCGATCATGTGCGCGGGCAAGAGCATCGACATAATCGATCACCGCGCCGGCGCGCTTCTGATAGGCCTGGATCGCCAGGCCAAATCCGTCCCAACCGGCAAGCGAGGCATCGGCCAACGTGGCCGCGATCACGTCGAGCGACAGCTCCAGACGGTCGGCCTCTTCGGCATCGACGGTGAAGTTGAGGTCATGGGCCTTGGCGCGCTGTGCTAGGTCCAGCAGCAGCGGCACCAGTTCGGCCATCACGCGGCCGCGGCTGATCGCCTCGAAGCGCGGATGCAGCGCCGAGAGCTTGACGGAGATGCCGGGCCGGTCGGGCAGGGGATGGTTGCCTGCCGCCTTGCCGATCGTTTCAATGGCGCTGGCATAGGCGTCGAAGTAGCGCTTCGCATCCGCCGCGGTGCGCGCGCCTTCGCCGAGCATGTCGAAGGAATAACGCGTCTTCTGGCCGGAGCGCGGCCGGCCCCGCTCCAGCGCCTGCTCGATGGTCTCGCCCAGCACGAAATGATTGCCCATCAGCCGCATCGCCTGGCGCGTCGCGGTACGCACGGCCGGTGCGCCGAGCCGCTTCACGAGTCGGCCGATGGTGCCGTCGGGCGTCTCGCCGGGCTGGATCACGCGCGCCGAGAGGCCGAGCGCCCAGGCCGAGGCGTTGACCAGGAACGCGGTGGACTTCGTCTCGTGGTGGATGAAGTCGCCTTCGCCGAGCTTGTCCTCGATGAACTGGTCGGCGGTGCGCGCGTCCGGCACGCGCAGCAGCGCCTCGGCCAGCACCATCAGCGCGAGCCCCTCTTTGGTCGAGAGCGCGAACTCCCGCAGCATGTCCTCGACCCCGCCGAGCCGGTCGTCACGCTTGCGGATCGCCTCGATCAGCCGCGTCGCGGTGCGGTCGATCCGCGCGTCCTGCGGCGGGGACAGCTGCGACGCCGGCAAGAGGCGCGCGGCGATCTCGGTGTCGTCGGGTGCGTAAGGAGCGGAGAAGGGAGGCGGGGTGTTCGGCATGGCGTGTCCTGTGGCTGATTTACAGGATAAGGCCCACGTTACCGTAGTTCGATAGACAAATTAGTCGAAGTGCCTTAGAAAATGAAGATCATCATCGCTTTTGATAGATATAATATGGAACTTGATCGAATCGACCGCAGAATCCTCTCGATCTTGCAGGAGGATGGGCGCATCGCCAATGTCGAGCTCGCCGAGCGTATCGGGCTGTCGCCGACGTCGATCGGCGAACGGCTGAAGCGCTTGCAGCGCGAGGGCTTTGTCGAAGGCTATGGCGCGCGGCTCAACCCGCACCGGCTCGGTCTTGGCCTGTTGGTGTTCGTCGAGGTGCTGCTCGACAAGACCACGCCCGACAATTTCGAGCGCTTTGCGCGCGCGGTGAAGCTCGCGCCCGAGGTGCTGGAGTGTCACATGGTTGCCGGCGGCTTCGACTATCTTGTGAAGGCGCGGCTTGCGGACATGGCCGCCTATCGACGCTTTCTCGGCGAGACTCTGCTGTCGATGCCGGGCGTGCGCGAGACGCGGACCTATGCGGTGATGGAGGAGATCAAGCGCGACGCACCGTTGCCGGTAGGCTGACGACATGCCGTCGCGATTGTCATTGCTGTGGCGTGGACAAGCGGTCTTCCAAGGAAAAATAACCATCCCCGTGCAATCGCAACGCCTGTCGTCGACTGCACTGGCCGTCTTCTAAATTTTCTTGGCCCGGCTCCCGGATTGGTCCCAGGAGGCAGCAATAGCTGGCGGGCTTATACTTTGAGGTTTTCTGCGGAGGTCTTGCCCCGGTTTGCGATCTCTTCGTATTCCACCGTCTGTCCCTCGTTGAGGGTGGACAGACCGGCTTTCTGCACTGCCGAGATATGCACGAACACATCCTTGCCCCCCGACGCAGGCTGGATAAATCCATAACCCTTCGTCGGGTTGAACCACTTGACCGTACCTTTAGCCATCACGACTTCTCCGCGGGTCTTCCTCCGAGATCGCGAACCGCCAGTCCCCGCCAACCGGCCGGTTCGGTCCTATAGGATACGCGGAATGTGGCAGGCTTGGTAGCTCAAACCACATCGGCATTTCGCTGAATTGCGCTCAACTTCGCGGCGTTTTTGCCGGTTTTGCCCGTTTCGCGGTCAAATGTCCGTACGCGTTTCCTCATCCGTCAATACGTCGCAGCCAGATAGTCGACGATCTTGCCGACATCGGCATCGTCAATCGGCGCGCCATAGACCTTGATCATCTTGGTCACCTCGGCCTGCCAGAAGCCCTTCTTGTCCTTCATCGGCGGCTGCGTGGCGATGTAGTCGGACGAGTGGCAGGCGCTGCAATTGCCCTGCACGACCTCGAGATTGAGACCGGGCTTGAAGGCGGCGACCTCGTCGGGAGTCTTGTAATCGACCGGCGCGGCAAGGGCCGAACCTATCATGGCGGCGAGGGCGAGCGTGACGGCGGGGAGAACGGTGCGCTGCATGATCATTCTCCTTCAGGCGACCGTCACGCGGACGATTTCGACGACGTTGCGCAGATAACCCGCCGGGTTCCAGCGCGGCGTGTCCGGCTGCGTCTCGCCGCCATTGCCGGTGGCGCGCACCTTGAGCTCATGGTTGCCGGCGGCGAGCTTCACCGCCAGCTTCCATTCGCGGAAGGCGTATTTGCCAAGGTTCTTGCCGAGCTTTGCGGTGGTCCAGGTCTTGCCGCCGTCGGTGGAGACCTGGACTTCCTTGATGCCTTTGCCGCCGTCGAAGGCGATGCCGCGCAGGGTCACAGCTCCCGCCTTCAGCTTGGCGCCATCGGGCACGCTGGTGATGAAGGAGCGGATGGTGAAGCGGTTGATCGGGATGGTCGCCTTCGGCGCGGTGCCCGGCTCGACCGCGTTGTTGGGCGTATCGGGAATGCGATAGGCCGACTTCATCCAGAAGCCGTCATAGATGTTGTCGATGACGGTGATCTCGTTGAGGTGCTTGACCCAGTAGGTGCCGAAATGGCCGGGCACGATCAGGCGCAGCGGGAAGCCGTTGAGGAACGGCAGGTCCTCGCCGTTCATGCCATAGGCCAGCATCACCTCGCCGTCGGTGGCGTGATCGAGATCGAGCGCCTTGACGAAATCGGGCGTCTTGTCGCTGACCGGTCCGTCCATGCCGCCAAACGTCACCTGCTTGGCTCCACTCTGAACGCCGGCCATCGCCAGCACGGACTTCAGTGGCACGCCGCGCCAGCGCGCACAGCCCATCGCGCCGTTGGCGAGCTGGCCGCCGGCGACGCGCGGCTCGAAGAAACCGCGGCTGTTGCCGGAGCACTGGTTGACGGCGATGATCTCCGTCGCCTTCATCTTCCTGATGTCCTTCAGCGACAATTTCAGCGGCTTGTCGACCTTGCCCTTGACCTCGAGCGTGAACTTGTCGGGGTCGAGATTGTAAGGCAGGTCGGAGAGGTGATAGCGCACGAAGAACGCGTTATTGGGCGTGATCGGGCCGTCGTTGAACACGGCAAACGGCGTCTCGAGCTGCGGCGGCCGGCTGGTCAGGCCGATCATCGGCCGCTTCTGCGGATATTTCACCAGCGGTCGTTCGCCATTGGCGAAGGGCAGGGTGACGGTGTCGAGCGCCAGCGCCTTGGTGGAGTTCAGTGTAGCCGCGACGGCGGCAAGGCCCGCTCCTTTGAGCAGGTCGCGTCGGTCGAACATTCTGGTCTCCTCCCGGAGCTTTTCGTTGGATCGCGGTCATCACCGCGATCCTGCGTTCATCTGTCGCAACGATTTGGATGATGTCAATTGGTGCTTTCGCAGCAAGCCCATGCCGCTGCGTTGCAGCGGGCCGGTGTTACGTCCGTGGTGAAATTGAGCCGGGCTGTAACCGCAGTCTCGGTGCACCTCTCCCGCTTGCGGGAGAGGTCGCGCCGAAGGCGCGGGTGAGGGCTTTCTCCTCTAGGGGATTGTCCCGTTGTGGAGATACCCTCTCCCCAACCCTCTCCCCAACCCTCTCCCGCGAGCGGGAGAGCACTGCCGCCGTGGCTGCCTTACGCCGCGACGCGCTCGGTTCGATCCACCAGCGCCGCCAGCTCCCGCGCATCTGCAATCACCCGCACCGCCATCGGCTCGTCGCGGCCGCGGATTGCGGCCTCCTGCTGCGGCAGGGCGTCGTCGGCGAGGTCCGCAGTGCGGAGGATTTCCTCCGAGACGATCGCCTCGCAGGCCAGGGTCTTGGTCATGTCCTGCAGGCGGGCGGCGACGTTGACGGCATCGCCCAGCGCCGTGAAGACGATGTGATCGCGATAACCGATGTCGCCAATGATGACCTCGCCGCCGTGGATGCCGATGCCGAAGCGGATCGGCTGGCGAAGATCGTGGCTCAGGAGCTCGTTGAGCTCGTCGATATGCGTGGCGATTCCGGCGGCGGCCTTCAGCGCCTGCCGGCACGCGGTTCGCGGCTCGGCCGACAGCCCGAACAGCGCCAGCATGCCGTCGCCGACGAACTGGTTCGGCAGGCCGCCATTCTCGATGACGGCCTGCGAGACTGCACCGAGGAAGCGGTTGACGATGAAGACCGTGTCGAACGGCAGCCGCTTCTCGGCAAGCTGCGTCGAGCCGCGCATGTCCACGAACAGGCTGACGAGATAGCGCTCCTGGCCGATGCTGGCGGGCGTCGAAGTCTGCGTACTCGCGGAGAGTGTGTGCGGTGTGAAGAGCTGGAAGAAGGAGAGGTCGGCGGTCGGCCGCAGCTGGCAGGCGAGCCTGATCGATGGATCGGAGGTGCCGACGCGGGTGAGCACGAAGGCCTCGCGCTGCGACGGCTCGGGCAGGGCGCCATGGTCGCCGATGATGCGGATGCGGCAGGTCGAGCAGCGAGCGCGGCCGCCGCAGACGCTGGCATGCGGCACGTTGTGGCGCAGGCTCGCTTCCAGCACGGAGAGGCCTTTTGGCACGCGCACCGTCTTGCCGTTTCCGTAGGACAGCGCGATCATGCCGCCGCGCCGCTCGCGCAAGGCCCGCGCGCCGCGCGCCACCAGCGCCAGGGCGAGCAATCCGAAATAGCCGATGGTGAGGCCGCCCGCGATGCGGTCGAGCGTATTGCCTTCAGCGACCGTGCCGACCTGACGGCGGGTGAGGTTCTGGGTACGCCATTCTCCATCTTCGCTCTCGACGGCGACGCTGCGGCCGCCCTGATAGATGCCGAGCAGCGACAGCGTCGGGATAAGCACGGCGGCCGCGAGCAGATAGGGCGCCGCGCGCGTGAAGAACGGCTTCAGGCGAAGCCAGAAGAAGATGCCGATGCAGCCGTGCACCCAGGCAATGAGGAGCAGGATCGTCATCTGCCAAAGCCGGCCCGGCGCTGCGACGAAGAACAGATAGAGCTCCTGCGGATAGAGCTTCTGATGATCGTACAGCGTGTAGCCGAGCCGCACCCCGACCACGTGCCCCATGACCAGAGCGGGGATGCTTAGGCCCAGCACCAGCTGGAGCGGCTCGATCGTCCGCCAGCGGAACTGCCGGCGTTGATACAGGGCGTAGATGCCGAGGCCCATATGGGTGAGCGCAGCCGCGTAGAACACGATCGCGACGGGGAGGAACTGCCAGAACAGGGTATGGTAGTAGACCCCGACCTCCATGGCATCCACCGAGATGTTGCCGAGCGCATGGTTGAGGAAATGGCTGACCACATAGGCGAACAGGATGACGCCGCAGATGAGCCGCAGCTGCCGCACGCCGGTGGCACGGACGAGTTCGGGCATGTGTACGGGAGCGGTGGCCATGATTTGCTTGTATCAGTTCGTGAAGGAGAACAGCCAGCGTAGCGTTTAATTCCGACGGTGGACAGCTTGCCCGATCACATGCCCGGCAAGCCGCCGCATATTCCGCCCTCGCCCCGGACAAGCGCGCCCTTAGGCGCGCGCCGATCCGGGATCCATAACGAAAGGATCGGATTGGGCGCGAGCCGGTAACCACGGGTTTCCGCCAAACACTTCCCTGGGGCCATGGTCTTGGATCGGCGCTCGCTTGTCCGGGACGACAGTGAGAATGGGGGCCCCCGCATTGACACCCCCTCTCAGGTTGGCGAAAAGCGCGGCCGTGACGACAGCCCCTGACATCTCCGTGCCCCTCCGCGGCGCCGCGCGCCGGCCGCTCGTGATGGCCGCAGCGATCATCGCCGCGATGACCGTGCTGCGCATCGTCTACGCCTCCGCCATCGAGCTGCGCACGGACGAAGCCTATTACTGGACCTGGTCGAAGGAAACGGCGCTCAGCTTTCTCGATCATCCCCCCGGCATCGCCTGGATGATCCGCCTCAGTACCGCGATCCTCGGCGACACCGCGCTCGGCGTCCGCTTCGGCGGCATCGTCGCCATGCTGGTGACACAGCTGCTGCTCGCCGACATCGTCCGCCGCCTCACCCATGATGCGCGCGCGATCATGTTCGCGGTGCTGATGCCGGAGGCCGCGCTCTATTACGGCCTGCTGATGGCCAAGGTCGCGCCCGATGTCGCGATGATCCCGTTTGCGGTCGCGATGATGTGGTCGTTGGTGCGGCTCGCACAGGGCGGCGACGGCCGCTGGTGGCTCGCGGCGGGCCTGTTCGCAGGCCTGTCGATGCTGTCGAAGTTCACCGCGATCATGTTCGCGCCGGCGGTTGCCGCCTTTCTGCTGGTACCGGACTGGCGCTGGCGCTGGCTGCGGAGCCCTTACCCTTACCTCGCCGTGCTGGTTGCGATCGCCGCGTTCTCGCCGGTGCTGATCTGGAATGCGCAGCACGACTGGGCCTCGTTCCGTTTCCAGGGCGTGCGCGCCACCGCCAATTACGGCATCTCGCTGCGGACGATCGGCGACTACATCGGCCTGCAATTCGGCCTGGTCGGCTTCGTCATGCTGCCGGTGGTCCTGACGGGCCTGGTGCTGACGGCGTGGCGCGGCTATCGCACGCGCGAGCCGGTCGCGATCCTGCTGTCGACCGCCGTGCTGGTGCCGTTTCTATATTTCCTTGCGAAGTCGATGACGCTCCGGGTCGGCGATACATGGCCGATGTTCATGTGGCCGGTCGGCTTCGCGGCCACCGCGGTGAACCTCGCAACGATGACGAAAGAGGGATGGTCGGCCCGAATGCTCAAATCGTCACTGTTCTGGGCCAGGACCGCAATCGTCTCGGGCATCGCCTTCGTCGTCATCGTGTTTCTCTATTACGTCGCCGCGCCCTGGAATTTCCTCGGCAAGAGCGATCCCATCGGCGCCGAGGCCGGCTACGAGCAGGTCGCCGCGCGCGCGCAGGCCGCGCTCGACGAGACCGGCGCGACCTGGATCGCGACAACGGACTACCGCACCTACGCCATGATGCGCTGGCTGTTCAGGGACCGCGTGCCCGTGATCGAGATCAACGAGCGCGGCCGCTTCCAGGATTTTCGCGACCCCGGCATGGACAAGATCAGGGGACAGGCCGGCGTCTATGTCGGGCGCGCGCCGGACGATCGTTCGTCGCTGTGGCAGAACATCCCGGCCAGGCGCGAGCAGCTCGGCGAAGTCGAACGCCGCTGGCGCGGCCTCGTGATGGACACCTATGTGCTTGAAAAGCTCACCGGCTGGACCCCGGAGCTGTCACCGCCGAAGGACTCGCCGCTGTTCCAGTGGCGGGTGTTGGCGGGAGAATTCGAAAAGCGGGAGCGCGCCTAGCCGCCTTCTCTTACCCTCCCCTGGAGGGGGAGGGTCGATCGCGCGAAGCGCGAGCGGGGTGGGGTGATCTCTCCGCTCGGGCACTGTTCGAGGCGGAGAGACTGTCACCCCACCCCGTCTCATATTTCGCTGCGCTCAATATGAGCCGACCCTCCCCCTCCAGGGGAGGGTAAGCAAGAGCCGCTACTCCTCCCCATCCTTCTTCCGCAGCAGATCCGTCGCCAGATCCGACAGCTTCGGCGGCGGCAGTGCCGCGAACGGCAGCGGCCTCGTGACGTCGATGGCGGCAAGGCCCAATCGGGCGGTCAGCAATCCATTCAGCACGCCCTCGCCCAATCGCTGCGATAGCTTCGCCGCGATGCCATGGCCGAGCATCTGCTGCACTAGGCTGTCGCTCGCGGCCATGCCGCCGGTGATGGCGAGATGAGCGATGACGTGGCGGAGCAGGCGGATCATGCCGAGCGCGCCAGGGCGGCCGCCATAGAGATAGGCAAGCTGGCGGATCAGGCGCAGTGCGGCGACGAACACGAACAGCACGTCGATCGCCGCGCGGGGCGAGACCGCTGTGACGATCGAGACTTTTTGCGCGGCTGACGACACCAGCCGCCGCGCTTCCGTATCCAGCGGGGACATCAGTTCGCGCTCGGCGAGCCGGATCATGTCGGCGCCGTCGATGATCTCGCCGGCATGGCTCTCCAGCGTGGCGCGGGCTCGCGCGAGCTGCGGGTTCTGGTGCGCGATCTTCAGCAGGTCCTGCACGATGACGCGGCTCTCGGCGCGATCGTCACTGGCGAGCACGTGGGCGGCGCGTTGATGCAGCTTCTCGATTGTTGCGAGGCGCGCCAGTCCAAACGCCTCGCGTCCGATCACGACGGCAAGCGCCAGCGCCGTGACGAGCGCGAAGGCAAGCCCGACGAAGCCGAGGCTCTCGCTGCGCGCGAACAAATCCTCGATCAGATGGACGACGCCGAGCCCGACTCCGAGCAGCGTCAACCCGGCGAGCCCGGACCAGAACAGCGCGCCCCAGGGAAAGCGGCGCCGCGCGGGAAGTGTGGCCTGAATCGGCACCGGCAGCGTCGATGGATCGCTCTCCGGTGTGATCTGAATGGTGCCGCGACCGAGCCGTCCCGTCTCGTCGGCCTCGGTGACGACGACGCCGGGATCGTCGAGCCGGAACGTCGCCGGCCGCCGCTGCTGGGATCGCTCGGTCATGACAGCTTGTCTCCGATCAGGAACTGCAGGGCACGGTCGAGGCGGATGTGTGGCAGTGCTGGCTCGCCGTTGCCCTCGCGTTCGAGCTTGGGCGGGCGGAAGCGCAGGAAGCGGAAGTCGCTTGTCTCGGCCGCCTCCGTCGAGAGCCCGCGGAATGCATCCGTGTCGTTGAACAGCGGCTCGGGATCGACGGGCAGATCCCCCGGAAAGGTCGCGACTTCCGTGTTGCCGTCGAAGAACTCGCCGCCGGCGCTTTCGCCCGCGGCCGGAGTTCCCAGGATCGACGGCAATTTGTCTCGGCCACGGGACACCTGCGCCTCGCGCGTGGCGCGGACGGCGGCGAGTGCAACGACGTCGATCGCCGCACCGGTATTTTCCGCGCGCGCGACGGCGCCCGCAACGGCGCGGCGCAGCACGGCCTCGAGCCGGTCGTGGCTGGAATGATGCAGATGGTCCGCCTTGGTCGCAGCAAACAGGATGCGGTCGATGCGCGGCCGAAACAGGCTGGAGAGCAAGGTGCTGCGGCCGATGTTGAAGCAGCCGAGAATGCCGGCAAGCGCGGCTTCGAGATCGTGCAGCGCCTCGGGCCCGGAGTTGAATGCGGCGAGCGCGTCCGCCAGCACGATCTGGCGATCGAGCCGCGCAAAATGATCGTGGAAGAACGGCCGCACCACGACGTCCTTGTAGGCCTCGAAGCGGCGCACCATCATCGCCCAGAGCGAGCCGTCGGGCGCCTGTCCGCCAGCGGGCAGATCGAGCGGCGCAAAGGTCAGCGCGGGGGAGCCTGCGAGATTGCCGGGCATCAGGAAGCGGCCTGGCGGCAACAGGCTCATCGCGAAGCGCTCCTCGCGGCACGCGCGCAGATAATCGGTGAAGAGCTTTGCGGCCGTCAGCGTCGCCTGCTCGTCCTCGCGCGCTTCGGGCTTGAGCGTTGCGAGATGCGCGTGCCAGTCCGCCGCGAGATGTGCCCGCGGTGCCTCGCGCGACAGCGCCAGGCTTTCCGCCGACCATTGCTCATAGCTTTTCTGGAGCAGCGGCAGATCGAGCAGCCATTCGCCGGGATAGTCGACGATGTCGAGCGTCAAATTGCGGTCCGCACCGTTCGGGCGCTGGTACTCGATCACGAGCCTGAGCTCGCTGATATCGACCGTCGAGTTCGGCCAGCGCCGTTCCTCGATCAGCGCGCGCAGGTGGTTCTCATAGGCAAAGCGCGGCACGGCGTCGTCCGGCTGTGGCGCCAGATGCGCCCGCGCGATCCGGCCGGAGGCATAGGCTTCGAACACCGGAAACCTGCCGCCGCGCGTCAGGCCGTGGATCAGGGCGGTGATGAATACGGTCTTACCCGCCCGTGACAGCCCGGTGACGCCGAGCCGCACCGTCGGGTTGAAGAAGTGCTCGCCATAGTCGATCAGCGCCCTTGCCGACAGCCGCGCCTCTTCGACCATATCCTGGAAACTGAATGCCATATGAACGTTAGAGGATCCGGGGCGGGAGGAATGTGCGGCCGTTCACAAAAGTGGCAATTGCGTGAGGAAAATCAAGCTCCATACTTCCACCGCCTTTGTCGGCCAGTCAGCCGTTTGAACGACGCGCCGATCCCGAAACACCCATGCAAGAGGACGATTGCCTCACGTTAGCGGATTGCCCATGACCGTCTTCCAATTGAAAGAGTTCGCATCCAGCTCCGTACACGCCGCAGCCGACATGGTCGGCTGGCATTACGACCGCGCCGAGCTGATCGCCGATGGTGTCATCCACGCGATCGGCGTCTTCGCCGGTATCGTCGCCGCGACCGTGCTGGTGGTGTTGACGGCGCTCTACGCCGATGCGACCGACATCGTCGGCGTCTCGATCTATGTCGCCGGCCTGCTCTCGATGCTGGTGCTGTCGGCGACCTATAATCTCTGGCCGGTCTCGCCGGCCAAATGGCTGCTGCGCCGGTTCGACCATTCCGCGATCTACCTGTTGATCGCCGCGACTTACACGCCGTTCATCCTGGAGGTGAAGGACAGCGTGTTCGCGCTGGTGCTGCTCGCCGGGGTCTGGTGCGTGGCGATATCAGGCATCGTGTTGAAGCTTCTCTATCCCGGCCGGTTCGACCGCGTCTCGGTCGGCATCTACCTCGCGATGGGCTGGAGCGGCATGATGCTCTACGACGCCGTTGTCAGGGCGTTGCCCGCGCTGGTGCTGGGCTTCATCGTTGCGGGCGGCCTGCTCTACAGCTTCGGCGTGATCTTCCACGCCTGGCGGCGTCTGCGATTCCAGAATGCGATCTGGCACGGCTTTGTCTTGGCCGGCGCGGCATGCCATTATACCGCGGTGCTCGACCTCGTGTTGAGCTGAACAAGTTTCCGCGACGCGGTATAAGACAAGAGGAGACGTCGCATGCAGGTGACCGGCAAGGTCGTGGTCGTCACGGGCGGCGCAAACGGCATCGGCAAGGCGCTGTGCGAAGCCTTTCACAATGCGGGCGCAGCCAAGGTCGTGGTCGCGGACATGGACGCCGCCAACGCGAGGGCGGTCGCGGCCATGGTTGATGGCGCCGCCTTCAAATGCGACGTCGCTCAGGAAAAGGACATCGCTCACGTCATCGAGGAGACCGAACGTCAGTTCGGGCCGATCGACCTGTTCTGCTCCAATGCCGGCATCGGCGGCGGTTTCGATCCGATGTCGGAAAATGCCGGCGGCGCCTCGGATGAACCCTGGCAGCGCAGCTGGGCGATCCACGTCATGGCGCACGTCTACGCGGCGCGGCATCTCGTCCCGCGCATGAGGGCGCGCGGCGGCGGCTATTTTCTCAACACCATCTCGGCCGCGGGTCTGCTGTCGCAGGTCGGCAGCCCCGCTTATTCGACGACCAAGCACGCCGCGGTGGGCTTTGCCGAAAATCTCGCGATCTCGCACAAGGCCCACAACATCAAGGTCTCGATCCTCTGCCCCCAGGGCGTCGACACCAACATGCTGCGCTCGATCCCCAAGGGCCCGCAATCCGGCGACGGCGACCTGACGCCGGAGCAAGTCGCGAAAGACGTGCTCGCCGGCCTCGAGCAGGAGACGTTCCTGATCCTGCCGCACCCCCAGGTGCTCGGCTACATGCGCAAGAAGACCGAGAACTACGACCGCTGGATCGGCGGCATGGCCAAGATCCAGGCGAAGATGCGGGAAGAGTTCGGGAGGTAAGATCTCGTAGCCCGGATGAGCGCAGCGACATCCGGGGCCTTCTTTGTTGAGGATCCCGGATATCGCTGCGCTCATCCGGGCTACGCAATCGCGCCAAACACTCGCCGTCGTCCCTGCGCAGGCAGAGACGATACCTAGGATTAGGTAGCCGCCACCTCCTCCTCCCGGCTCTGCCGCAGTGCCCGCGCATAGAGCATCATGCCCTCGCGCACGATGCGCTGTTCGGCCGGCGTCAACGCCGCCAGCGCACCACGCACCTGCTGCCGCCCGAACGCATGCAGCGCTTCCAGCGTGCGGAGGCCCTTCGCCGTCAGCGACAAGAGCTTGCTGCGCGCATCAAGCTCGTCAGGCGTCTCCCTGAGCTCGCCGCAGTCGATCAGCTTGCGCACCATGCGGCTGACGCTCGATTTCTCCAGACGCAGGAAATCACCGAGCTCGCCTGACGTCATCGGACCGCGGATGCCGATCTCCAGAATGGTGTGGACCGCCGAGGGCGGATAGTCCGATGCCGCCACCGTCGCGTCCATGAAGCCGAGCTCGCGCACCATCAGGCGCGACGCGGCGCGGATGTCGTCGATCAGCGAAAGCTCGGCCATGGCTTGACTCTGCCCATATAGTTGTACCATACAACTATATGGGCGCAACGCCGCGCGCAAGCGTTTTGGAGTGGACGATGAGCGGAGCTTTGCCAACCGGGATGCGGATGAGGGGCAAGGTCTGCCTCGTCACGGGCGGCGGCAGCGGCATCGGCCGCGCCACGGCGCTCAGGATGGCGGCCGAGGGAGCCGAAGCGATTTTCGTCGCCGGCCGGCGCGAAGCCGAGATCGACGCCGCCGCCTCAGCGTGCCGCGAGCTCGGTGCGGAAGCCGTCCCGGTCAAGACCGATATCACGAAGGAGGACGACGTCGCGCGGCTGGTGCGCGCGGCGGTCGAGCGCCGCGGTAGGCTCGACGTTGCCTTCAACAATGCCGGATTCCAGGAGCGCCGCGCGCCGCTGGAGGAGCAGGGCACCGAGACCTACGACAGCGTGTTCGACACCAATGTCCGCGCGCTCTTTCTCTGCCTGCGCCACCAACTGCCGGCGATGCTCGCGCAAGGCCGCGGCAGCATCGTCGTCAACGCCTCCGTCAGCGGCGTGCGCAATCCCAATCCCGGCTTCTCGCTCTACTCGGCCTCGAAAGCCGCCGCGATCTCGCTGACGCGCTCGGCGGCGATGGAGAACGCTCCGCGCGGCATCCGCATCAACGCTATCGCCCCCGGCCGCGTCGTCACGGACATGATGCTGCGTGCCGGCGTCGGCGACGTCGCTACCGTCAGCGCCGGCCTGCCGCTGCGGCGGATGGGAAGCCCGGAGGAGGTGGCGGAAGCCGTGGTGTGGCTGTCGTCCGACGCCTCATCCTATGTCGTCGGGCATGTGCTGGCCGCGGACGGCGGATTTTTGGCGTCGTAGCCACGGGGTACGGCACGTCAATGCTTCTGCCCGTACAACACCGGCACCGCTGAATCCACGATGACCTCGACGAGGCTCGTGCCTGCATACGCCATGCCGCGCTTCAGCGCTTCGCCCAGCTCCGCCGCCTTGCTCACCCGCACCGCATGGCAGCCCATGCCTTCGGCAAGTTGCACGAAATCGATTCCCGGCAGCTCCAGCCCGGGCACGTTGCGCACCTGCATCACCTGGCTGAACGAGCGCATCGCGCCGTAGCCGGAATTGTTGATGACGACGACGGTGAGCGGCAGTTTTCGCTGTGCGGCGGTCCACAGCGCCTGGATCGAATACATCGCCGAGCCGTCGCCGATCAGGCAGACGGTGCGGCTGTTCGGCTTGCCGAGCGCCATGCCGACGGCGGCGGGCAGGGAGTAGCCGAGACCGCCGCTCGACATCGTGTAGAAACTGTCCTGGCCGCGCATCGGCATGAACCTCTGCATCGCCGGCCGGTGCGAGGGCACTTCCTCGACGAGTGACGTCCCGTCCGGCATCGCTTGCGACAGCGAGTGCAGCAGGAATTCAACCGGCAGAGGATCGGCGGCTTGCGGGGCCGGCGGCAGCGTGCGGCCCTTCGGCGCCGCGCGCTTGCTCTCCGGCAGCAACTCGAGCAGCATGGTCAGCGCCGGCTTCATCGTCGCGATGATGCTGGTGCCGACCGGTGTCACGGCGGCGGCATCCGGATCATCGGTGATCTGAAAGATCGTCGTCCCGCCATCGAAGATCGCGGCATGGCCCTCGACATGGAACGTGAACACCGGCGCGCCGATCACGACGACGACATCGTGCTCGCGCAGCGCGTCGGACAATTGCGCGGGTGAAGCGTGCAGGAATCCCGCAAATTGCGGATGCCGCTCGGGGAACGAGCATCGTGCCGAGAACGGGCTGACCCAGACGCTGGCCTTGGCCTTCTCGGCCACGCGCACCATCAGATCGACCGCGGCGGCGCGATCGACGCCGGGACCGACGACGAGGGCAGGGTGCTTTGCGGAACCGAGCGCGGCGACCAGCGCCTTCATCGCGTCAAGCTCGGGCCCGATCTCGCGGCTGACCTTGCGTGCCTCCACGGGAGCAGCCGCATGCGCCCAGTCGTCGATCGGGATCGACACGAAGGTCGGCCCGCATGGCGGCTGCATCGCCGTGTAATAGGCCCGCGCGATCGCGGCCGGCACGTCCTCGGGCCGCGCCGGCTCGACGCTGTATTTGACGTAAGGCCGCGGGAATTCCGACGCGCGCTCGGCATAGAGGAACGCCTGCAGCGGCAGGATCGAGCGCGCCTGCTGGCCCGCAGTGATCACGAGCGGCGTCTGGTTGCGATGCGCAGTGTAGATATTGCCGAGCGCATTGCCGACGCCTGCCGCCGAATGCAGATTGACGAAGCCGGCATTGCGCGTCGCCTGTGCAAAGCCGTCGGCCATGCCGACCGCGGAGGCCTCCTGCAGCGCCAGCACGTAGTCGATGTCGTCGGGCCAGTCGCTCAGGAACGGCAGCTCGGTCGAGCCGGGATTGCCGAACACCTTGTTGATGCCAAAGGCCCGCAGCAGGTCGAGCGTTGCCTGCTTCACGGTGACGGACTTGCTGCCGGTCTTGCCGTTCTTGGACATGGTTTCCGTCCCCTTCTTAGTTCCTTATCCTGAGGAGCGCGTCTTCGCGCGTCTCGAAGGATGAAGGCCCGGCTGGTGGCCTCGCCCTTCGAGACGCGCGCGAAGGGGCGCGCTCCTCAGGGTGAGGGTCGAGCTTCCCACATCGCCGCGGCACTCGCAATGCGAGGAGACAGCGTCACCACACCGCCGTGCCCTTCATCGTCGGCTGTCCCTCCGCGTTCGCGGTCCACAGCTCCATGCCATCAGCGGTCTCGTTGGCGTTGATGGAGAACTCCGTGCCCTCGAACAGCGGCTGCAGGCCGCGATAGGTGAACTTCTTCGGCGCCTTGCCGCCGCGAAGCTTGGCGGCCATCTCGATGATGAGCGCCGCCTGCAGCGGTCCGTGGAAGATCAGGCCCGGATAGCCCTCGACCTTGGTGACGTAGTCGCGGTCGTAATGGATGCGGTGGCCGTTGAAAGTCAGCGCGGAGTAGCGGAACAACAGCACGGGATCCGAGACATGGGTCTCGCGGTGCTGCGCCTTCGGCGGCGGAGGCGGGGCCTTGCCGCCAGCGGGCGCGCTGCTCGTCATCTCGCGGTAGACGATGTCCTGCCGCTCGCGGATGGCTGTGCCGCACGGCGAGGAAATGCTGTGCTCGACCGAGACGAAGCACAGCGTGCCGGTCGAGCCCGATTTGACCTGCACATCGGCGATGCGCGAGGTCCGCGTCGATTCATCGCCGACGCGAAGCGGCTGCAGGAATTCGATCTCGCCGCCGGCCCACATCCGGCGCGGCAGCGGCACCGGCGGCAGGAAGCCGCCGCGGGTCGGGTGGCCGTCAGGCCCTAACATCGACATCGGAAACACCGGCTGCGCCAGGCACCAATGCACCGTGAACGGCGCGGCGTCACCTGTCTTGGGCTCGCCGACTTCCTGGAACAGCGTCGCACGCAAACCCATGACGAGGTGCGCAGTGACGATGTCGGTGGCCTCCTGGCTGCGGCCGATCCATTGCCGCAAATGATCGATGTCGAGCTTTTCGGTCATGACGCCTCGCTCTGTCACTGCCTGGACTTTGGATTTTCGCCGATCGCGGGCACGGCGCCATAGCTCCGCGTCTCGCCGACGATGATCGGCGCCGGCGCGGGATAGCTGACACGGCCGTTCGGCGTGTCGACCTCGATCCGGCGCAGATGCGGATGGTGGGAGAGGTCGGCCATGGTGTTGACCTCGGCAAAGGCAATGTCGGCATCCGACAGCCGCTTCAGCAGCTCGTCGCGCGTCATCCTGCCGAAGGCGTCAGCCACCGTCTGGTCGGTGAAGTCGCGGTTGCGCACGCGCTCGACCATGTTGGCGACGCGCGGATCGGCAGGCAGGTCCGGCTGGTCCAGCACCTTCGCGCAGAGCGTCTTCCACTCGCGCTCGCTCTGGATCGAGATCAGGATGTCCTTGCCGTCCTGCGAGGTGAACACGCCGTAAGGAGCGATCGAGGGATGGCGCAGACCCATGCGCTTGGGCGGGTTGCCGGCTTCGGAGTTGAGCAGCGGCACGGTGCACCAATCCGCCATCACGTCGAACATGGAGATGCGGATATCGGCGCCCTTGCCGGTGCGCCCGCGCGCGATCAGCGCTTCCAGGATCGCCGCATGGGCGGTGGCGCCGGTCGCCACATCCACGATCGACATGCCGACGCGCGAAGCGCCGTCGGGATTGCCGGTGATCGAGGCAAGTCCGCTCTCGGCCTGGATCAGCAGGTCATAGGCCTTGCGGTGCGCATAGGGGCCTTCGTCGCCATAGCCGGTGATGGTGCACGAGATCAGCTTCGGATAGTCCTTCAACAGCCGCTCGCGCGAGAAGCCGAGCTTGTCCATCGAGCCCGGCTTGAGGTTCTGGATCAGCACGTCGGCGCTGGCGATCAGCTTCTCCAGCTCGGCGCGGCCTTCCTTGGTCGTGAGATCGACCACCACCGACTGCTTGCCGCGGTTGAGCCAGACGAAATAGCTGCTCTGGCCCTTGGCGGCTGCGTCATAGCCGCGGGCGAAGTCGCCTTCGGGCCGCTCGATCTTGATCACCTCGGCGCCGGCATCGGCCAGGCGTGAGGAGCAGAACGGCGCCGCGACCGCCTGCTCGACCGCAATCACCCTGATCCCGTCAAGTGCTCCCATGCTCGCCGCCTCAGTACGAGCGGGGCATGCCGAGCACATGCTCGGCGACGAAGGACAGCACGAGGTTGGTCGAGATCGGCGCCACCTGATAAAGCCGCGTCTCGCGGAACTTGCGCTCGACGTCGTATTCCTCGGCGAAGCCGAAGCCGCCATGGGTCTGGATGCAGGCATTGGCCGCTTCCCAGGATGCATCCGCCGCCAGCATCTTGGCCATGTTGGCCTCGGCGCCGCAGTCGAGGCCGGCCTCGTATTTGCGCGTGGCCTCCTTCACCATCAGCTCGGCCGCCCGCATCGAGGCGTAGGCCTTGGCGATCGGGAACTGGATGCCCTGGTTCTGGCCGATCGGCCGGCCGAAAACGCTGCGCTCCTTGGCGTAGTTGGTGGCCTTGGCGATGAACCATTTGGCGTCGCCGACGCATTCGGCCGCGATCAGGATACGCTCGGCATTCATGCCGGAGAGGATGTAGCGAAAGCCCTTGCCTTCCTCGCCGATCAGGTTCTCCGCCGGCACCCTCATGTCGGTGAAGAACACTTCCGTGGTCGCGTGGTTCATCATGGTGCGGATCGGGCGGATCTCGAGACCGTTGTTCTTGGCCTCGCGCATGTCGACGATGAACACCGACAAGCCGTCCGTGCGCTTCTTGACCTGATCCTTCGGCGTGGTGCGTGCCAGCAGGATCATCAGATCGGAATGCTCGGCGCGGCTGGTCCAGATTTTCTGGCCGTTGACGATGTAGCTGTCGTTGCCGTCCTTGCGCGCGAAGGTCTTCAGCGAGGAGGTGTCGGTGCCGCTGGTCGGCTCGGTGACGCCGAAGGCCTGCAGGCGCAGTTCGCCGCTCGCGATCTTCGGCAGGTACTTCGCCTTCTGCTCGGCATTGCCGTGCCGCAGCACCGTGCCCATCGTGTACATCTGGGCGTGGCAGCCGCCGCCGTTGCAGCCCGCGCGCTGGATCTCCTCGAGGATCGCGGCGGCCGCAGAAAGCTTCAGGCCTGCGCCGCCATATTCCTCGGGGATCAGCACCGAGAGATAGCCGGCCTCGGTCAGCGCATCGACGAACGCCTTGGGATAGGCCATCTCGCGATCGAGCTTGCGCCAATATTCGCCGGGAAACTGCGCGCACAGCTTGGCGACGGCCTCGCGAATGTCGGCGTGATCTTCGATGTGGTGTTCTTGACTCATGGCGTTTCCTGTTCGTAGCGGCAGTTAAGATAACGCCGGCCAATCCCCTGGCGTTGTGAAAACAACGCCAGCCCCCTATGCTCATTTGCTATAGCGTATGGAGTAGCCTTCCAGGATTGGCAAGCATGGATTTCCGGCAGCTCAGGACCTTCAGTTGCGTGGCGGAGCTCGGCAGCCTCTCCAAGGCTTCCGACACGCTGCGCGTGGCGCAGCCGGCGCTCAGCCGGCAGATCAAGCTCCTGGAACACGAGCTGCGCACCGATCTGTTCACCCGCAACGGCCGCGGCATGGTGCTGACCGAGGCCGGCCGGCTTCTGCTCGCGCGCACCTCCGGCATCGTGCGGCAGATCGACCAGATCCGCGACGACATCCAGTCGGCCAAGGGGCCGCCCTCGGGCCAGGTCGTGCTCGGCCTGGTTCCGACCGTGAGCTGCGTGCTGTCGGCGCGCTTTGCGCGGCGCTGCGTCGAAAAATTCCCCGGCATCTCGCTGCGCATCGTCGAGAGCTACAGCGGCCATCTCGTCGAATGGCTGCATCGCGGCGAGATGGATCTCGCCATCCTCTACGGCCGCTCGGCCGATCTGCATCTCAATGTCCAGAGTCTGGGACGCGACAACATCGTTGCGGTCGGCCCGCGCGGCTGCGGGCTGGCGCGCAAGAAGAGCATCGACATCGGTTGGCTGCTGCGCCAACGCCTGGTGCTGCCCAGTCATTCCCACGGTCTCCGTGCGCTGATCGAGCACGCGGCGGCCCAGCGCAAGATCAAGCTCAACGTCCAGCTCGAGGCGGATTCCTTCCGCGTGCTGACCAGCCTGGTCGAGGAGGGCCTCGGCTTCGCGCTGCTGCCGCCGTCCTCGGTCCACGGCGAGGTCGCGGACGGGCGGCTTGAAACAGCGCCCGTATCCAAGCCGATGACGCGCGAGCTCATCTTTGCCTCTCCGATCGATCGCCCGGCCTCGACGGCCTCGCTCGCCATCACCGCACTCCTGCGCGAGGAAGTCGCCGCCTGCCGCAAGGAAGGCGTGTGGGACATCAAATTGAGTTAGATGCGCTCGTGTCGTAGAACAGTCAGGGGCCGCCTTGCCTTCGCATCTGGCGCGACCTGTCATGCCGGAATTTTATAGCCGGACTGAGGTGTGATAGCGGAGCGTTAGGGGCGGTGTGCTCCCAGCCCTACCCTCGGTGTCATTGCCCGCGAAGGCGGGCAATCCAGTATTCCAGAGGCCGCACGGCTAGAGCCGAGAAGCCGCGGCGTACTGGATGCCCCGCCTTCGCGGGGCATGACAGCGGAGTTTGGAGAGGCGCTTTGGCTCAAGGCACTCCACCTACCCCGGAATCCTCACCGGCAGCGTCTCATACCCCTTGATGAAGCTGGAATAGATCCGTTTCGGCTCGCCGACCACCTCGATGCGGTCGAACCGCTTCAGCATCTCCTCCCAGACGATCCGCAGCTGCAACTCGGCGAGCCGCATGCCGACGCAGCGGTGGATGCCGAAGCCGAAGGAGAGGTGGGTGCGCGGGCGCGGGCGGTCGATGATGAACTCGTTCGGCTTCTCGAACATCTCGTCGTCGCGGTTGCCGGAGACGTACCACATCACGACGCGGTCGCCCTTCCTGATGTGCTTGCCGCCGATTTCGGTGTCCTGCAATGCAGTGCGCCGCATATGTGCCAGCGGCGTCTGCCAGCGGATCACCTCCGGCACCATGGAATCGATCAGCGCCGGATTGGCGCGGAGCTTGTCGTACTGCTCCGGGTTCTCGTTCAGCGCCAGCACCGAGCCGGTCATGGTGTTGCGCGTGGTGTCGTTGCCGCCGACGATGAGCAGGATGATGTTGCCCATGAGGTTGTCGGGGTCCATGTGGCGCGTGGCCTCGTTGTGCGCCATCAGCGACAGCAGGTCGTTGCGCGGCGCGGAGTTGACGCGTTCGTTCCACAGCTTCGACATGTAGGCGTAGCATTCGTCCATCTCGCGGCGGCGCTCCTCTGCCGATGCGACGATGCCGCTCTTGGGCAGCGCGGTCGAGACGTCGGACCAGCGCGTCAGCTTGCGCCGCTCCTCCCAGGGAAAGTCGAACAGCGTCGCCAGCATCTGCGTCGTCAGCTCGATCGAGACGCGCTCGACGAAGTTGAAGGTCTCGTTGCGCGGAAGATTGTCCAGCACGGTCTGCGAGCGCTGGCGGATCAATCTCGCCAGCTCGTCCAGATGCTGAGGGGTGAACATCGGCGACACCGTCTTGCGCTGCGCCGAATGCCGGGGCTGGTCCATCGCGATGAAGCTTGGATAGTCGTAGCCTTCCGGCACGTCGCGGATCGAGATGCCGCCGAGCTTCGAATCCGAAGAGAAGATGCCGTGATTGGTGTCGACATGCATGATGTCGTTGTACTTCACCACCGACCAGTACGGCTCGATCGGCGCGTTGGTGCAGTAGTGCACCGGCTCTTCCTTGCGCAGCCGCTCGAACCACGGCCACAGCGTGTCGTCCTGGAACAGCCTGGGCGCGCCGGGGTGGAATTGCGAAAGCGGCGTCGCATAGGCCTCCTCGCGCGCCCTGCGCATGCGTTCGATTTTGTCGGACTTGACCGGGGTCTGGATGTTCATCGTAGCGTGCTCCAGTGCTTCTGCTTAACCTCTCCCGCTTGCGGGAGAGGTCGGCGCGTAGCGCCGGGAGAGGGTTTTCTCCTCTTGGGGATTATCCCGTAGTGGAGATACCCTCTCCCCAACCCTCTCCCGCAAGCGGGAGAGGGGGCGCACCTTCCTTGTAGGCGACGTCGAACCCATCTTACTGCGAATTTACGCCGTAATCTTCACCGGCAACGTCTCGAGCCCCTTCACGAAGCTCGAATAGACCCGCCTGGGCTCGCCGACCACATCAATATGGTCGAACCGCTTGAGAATTTCTTCCCAAATAATCTTGAGCTGGAGTTCAGCGAGCCTGAGGCCCACGCAGCGGTGGATGCCGAAGCCGAAGGAGAGATGTGTGCGCGGGCGGGCGCGGTCGATGATGAAATCATAGGGCTTTTCGATCACCTCCTCGTCGCGGTTGCCCGAGACGTACCACATCACGACCTTGTCACCCTTCTTGATCCGCTTGCCGCGGAATTCGAAGTCGGAGAGCGCCGTGCGCCGCATATGCGCGAGCGGCGTCTGCCAGCGGATCACCTCGGGCACGAAGCTGTCGAGCAGATCAGGGTTTTCGCGCAGCTTGCGGTACTGCTCCGGGTGCTGGCTCAGCGCATAGATCGAGCCCGACATGGTGTTGCGGGTGGTGTCGTTGCCGCCGACGATCAAAAGGATGAGATTGCCGAGGAAGTTCCTGGCGTCCATGTCGCGCGTGGCGGCACTATGCGCCATCATCGACAACAGGTCGCTCTTCGGCGGCTGTTCGATGCGCTCCTTCCAGAGGCGGGAGAAATAGGCCGCGCATTCCGTCAGCTCGGCCATCCGTTCGTCCTCGGTGGCGACGAGGCCGTCGGGGCCAGGAATGGTGGTGGCGATGTCCGACCAACGCGTCAGCTTGCGGCGGTCCTCCCAGGGGAAGTCGAACAGCACCGCCAGCATCTGCGTCGTCAGCTCGATCGAGACGCGGTCGACCCAGTCGAACACCTCGCCGCGGGGCAGGTTGTCCAGGCACTCGGCCGAACGCTCGCGGATGTTGATCGCGAGATTGTCGAGGTGCGTCGGTGTGAACATCGGCGCCACGGTCTTGCGCTGGGCCGCATGGCGCGGCGGGTCCATCGAGATGAAGCTCTCGCGGCGCAAATCCGGATCGATGTCGCGGATGGTGATGCCACCGAGCGCGGAGGCGGAGGAGAACACCGCATGGTTGGTCTCGATCTCCATGATGTCGTTGTAGCGCGTCACCGACCAATACGGCCCGAACATCGAGTCCTTGCAGTAGTGCACGGGATCTTCCCGGCGCAGCCGATCGAAATAGGGCCAGAACGTATCCGTCCTGAACAACTCCGGGTCGCCCGGATCGAACTGCTCCAGCGGCAGTGACGTGGCGCGCGCGCGAAGTGCGTCGAGCTTGGTCGCGCTCTCGATGGTCCCGTGCATGACCGTTCTCCCTGACCTGAACCGCGCGTTCTCGTTGAATTCTGCGCTGCGGTATTTGATCTGCAATTACAGCCGGTTGTCTGCGTCGGAGCAAGGGAGAGTTTTGCCACATCCAACCTTCACGAGAGCGTCGGACGGCCGTCACGCCGCCACGCGAACGTGACCTCCCGCACGCCGCGCGGTGGAGAATCGTGCAAGAAGCCTGTTGGAATCGAGGTAAATCGAACCGGCCCAGCTTGGGGATCGACTAATCTCTGATCTATAGTTTGACCGCGACAGATCCGCACCCCGAGGTTGCTGACGTGAACGATATGCAATGGAGCCCCATTGGCTCCGAACCGTTGCCGCCGCCGCTGCCGCCCACGCGGGTCGATTTCTCCGGCGACCGCTCCGAGTTCCGTAGAATGGTCACCAGGGGTGCCATGCTGGAGCTCGTCACCTTCGGTTTCTACCGGTTCTGGCTGGTCACCGACATTCGCCGCCATCTGTGGGCCAACACTGCGATCGACGGCGATGCAGCCGAATATACCGGGCGGGCCAAGGAGCTTCTGATCGGCTTCCTGGTCGCGCTCGCGATCCTGGTGCCGATCTACCTCGCGTATTTTCTGATCGGTATCGAGTTCGAGCGCTGGCAGGGCTTCGCCTCTTTGCCGCTGTTCATCGGCTTCTACGCTTTCGGCCAGTTCGCGATCTTTCGCGCGCGGCGCTACCGCCTGACGCGTACGGTCTGGCGCGGCGTGCGGTTCTGGATGGACGGCTCGGGCTGGGCCTATTCGCTCCGCGCCATGCTGTGGGGCTTGCTCGTGTTCCTGACGCTCGGCCTGGCGCTGCCGTGGCGCGAGGCCGCGCTCGAGCGCTACAAGATGCAGCACACCCATTACGGCGACCTCTCCGGCGACTTCGAGGGCGACGGCTGGACCTTCTTCAAGCGCGGCTGGTGGCTGTGGCTGCTCAGCCCGGTCGCGCTCGTGATCTTTCCGCTCGCACCGTTCTTCTACGCCGAGTTCAAGGCGCGCGAGTGGCGCTGGTGGCTCGACGGCATCCGCATCGGCGGCGTCAGCCTGTCCTCGAACCTGCCTCATGACGCCTTCTACGGCCTGTACTGGAAGGTGGTCGGCTGGTGGACGCTGCTCTCGGCCGCGTTCGGTGCTTACATGGTCGGTGGTACCTTGCTCGTCGTCCAGCTCACCGGCGTGCCGGTCGATCAGGTATTCGAGCCTGGCGACGGCGCGAACAGCATCCCGGTTGTGGCAATGATGGTCATCGGCTATTTCGCCGTAGCGCTTGCCATCAACATCGTCATGCGCGTCTATCTCCAGCGCGATCTCTGGGCGAAGGTGCTGGAGACGGTCGAGGTGCACGACATCGCGGCCGCGGCGAATGTGCAGGGGCGCGGCGAACTCGCCGGCGCGCTCGGCGAAGGGTTTGCCGATGGACTGGATGTTGCAGGATTCTGAACCGTGAGTGACGTGTCCCCCGGGGTCCCGGCCGGGTCCTCAAAGCCGACCATCTTCTTCGACGGCGTCTCGAGCCGCAGGCGTCGGGTGATGCTGACGCTCGGCGATTCGCTCGAAATCGCCGAGGACGGCGAAGCACCCATTCGCTGGGCCTATGCCGATATCCGCCGCGCCGACGGCCCGGCCGGCGTTTTGCGTCTGGCCTGCACATCGGCCTCGCCTCTGGCGCGGCTCGAGATCCGCGACGCGGCAGTGGCGGCAGATGTGACCGCGCGCTGCCTGCACCTCGACGAGCACCGGACCACGCGCCGCGGCACTGCAAAGATCGTGGGCTGGTCGGTGGCCGCCGCCGTCTCCATCGTCTGCGTCGTCTTGTTCGGCGTGCCGCTCGCCGCCGATCGTCTCGCACCGCTGGTGCCGAAACCGGTCGAACGGCGCATCGGCGATGCCGCCGAAGTGCAGATGAAAACGATCTTCGGCCGCAGCGTCTGCGAAGATGCCGCGGGCAAGGCCGCCTACACCAAGCTCGTCAACCGGCTGCGCGATGCGGCCGGCCTCGACGACACCATGACGGCGGGCGTGCTGCCGACCTCGGTACCGAATGCCTTCGCGCTGCCCGGCGGCAAGGTGTTCGTGCTGAAGGGCCTGCTCGACAAGGCCGAGAGTCCCGACGAGCTCGCCGGCATCCTCGCCCACGAGCTCGGCCATCTCAAGCATTACGACAACATGCGCGGCCTGATCTACAATGGCGGCACCTCGTTCCTGATCGGCCTGTTGTTCGGCGACGTCACCGGCTCCTCGGCCGTGATCTTCGCTTCGCGCAGCCTGGTCGAGGCCTCCTATTCGCGCGAAGCCGAGACCGGCGCCGACACTTTCGCGATCGAGATCATGCACAAGCTCGGCCGCTCGCCAAAACCCGCGGCCGAATTGATGTTCCGTATCACCGGCAAGGAGGGCGGTTCCGGTCTCACCACGATCCTCGCCAGCCACCCGCTGACCGAGGACCGCCTCGCGCGCATGACGAAGGAGGATCGTCCCGCCAGCGGCCCGCCGCTGCTGACCGACAAGGAGTGGCAGGCGCTGAAGGGCATTTGCGGCAGCGGGAAGGTATGACGGCCCGCGCTCAGCGCATCACTTCGCAGGTGCAGCAGGTGGATTCGATCCGGTGGTGACGTTCGGCGCCGTATTCGGATCGGAGGTCGTGGTCTGTGGCCCCACCTGGCGCCCATTGTAGAAGAAGACGGTCGCGACCACGGCGATCACGAAGATCGCGCCGACCGCCCAGCCGACCGGGCTGTTGCGGCGTGCTCTGTCGGCCCTGCGGTCGTCATCCTGATAGGTCATCGTGCTCTCCATCGCAATGCAGGAGAACATCGCGCGACGGAAGCTGTTCCTAAGGCATGACCCGGAAAAGTGTGCAGCGGCTTTCCGAAAAGATCATGCTCGAACAATATAGGTGCGTGCAGCGCTTACCGCGTCCCGTAAGCGCGGTCGCCGGCATCGCCGAGGCCCGGCAGGATGAACCCGTTCTCGTCCAGACCTTCGTCCACCGCCGCCGTCCAGATCGGCACGTCCGGGTGCAATCCGCGCAGCCGCTCGAGGCCTTCCGGCGCGGCGATCAGGCAGGCGAGGCGGATGTCCCTGGCGCCGCGCTCCTTCAGCCGGTCGATGGCGGCGACGGCGGTGTTGGCGGTGGCGACCACCGGCGTCACCACGATCGCCAGGCGCTCGCTGAGATCGGACGGCGATTTAAAGAAATACTCCACCGCGGCAAAGCTGTGCGGCTCGCGGTAGAGCCCGATATGCGCGACACGCGCGGTCGGCACCAGATCCATCATGCCGTCGACGAAGGTGGTGCCGGCGCGCAGCATCGGCACGAACACGAGTTTCTTGCCGGCGATCTTGGCCGAGTGCATCGTCGCCAGCGGCGTCTCGATGACGGTGTCGGCGAGCGGCAGGTCGCGCGTCACCTCGTAGCACAGGAGCATGCCGATCTCCTTGATCAGCTCCCGAAACGATTTGGTCGAGATGGATTTGTCCCGCACCAGCGTCAGCTTGTGCTGCACCAGCGGATGATCGACGATCGTGACGCCTTCCATGATGGGATGCTCTCTTCTTCCCTTCTCCCCTTGTGGGAGAAGGTGGCGCGAAGCGCCGGATGAGGGGTCTGCTTCCACGAACTCAAGCGAGAGATATGCCCGCGGAGACAACCCCTCACCCGGCTTCGCTTTCGCGAAGCCACCCTCTCCCACAAGGGGAGAGGGTTAGAACACGGTACCGTCGCTGATCACCTTGAGCGGCGGCGAACCATCGGGACGGCGCGAAAAGGCAATGGTCCGGCCTGCGGCCCAGGTGCCGCCTTCCAGGACGCTGGCGAGCGGCAATGTCTCCGGCGAGCGGCCGAGCTTGGCGCGAACCAGGCCGGCCAGCCGGTCCAGCAACGCGACCGTCAGCGCGCGCCACTCCACGACGAGCAGCGAATCCACCGCATGCGCGCGCTCGGCATCGGCGGCGTCGCGCAGGCGCAGCACCTCGTGATCGACGAACAGTCCGCCGTTGCGATATTCGGCCAGCCCGGTCAGGCCGTCGATGTCGGTGACCGCGAATCCGGCGCGCTGGAGCGGCTCGATCAGCGAATAGCTCAGCCATTGCGACAGCTTGTGCAAGGGCACGAGGCCCGCAGTTGCGTCGTCCGCCGTGATCGCCGGATGACGCCAGCAATCGCCGAGCGGGATTCCTGCAAGCTCGAGCCGCGACGGCCAGATCGGCCCGAGCTGGTTCAGCACCGCGGAGAGGATCGCGGGCGCGGCAATGGCATCGCCATCCGCCTGCGCCGCGATGTGATCGAACAGGCCGCCCGGCCGCGGCGTGTCGTGCAGGCCGAACACGTCCGCACGCTGTGTCACCAGCTTGCCCAGTCGTCGCAGCAGATCGGTGCGCCCTTCGAGGCCGAGCAGCGGATTGGCGTCGCTCGCCTGAAAGGCGGATGTGAGTGCGGCGGGCGGCAGCATTGCGAGCACATCCGCATCGGCCCTGAATGACGCACGCGCATCGCGCGAGAAGAGGCCGCTCGCGAACATGTCGAGACTCGCGATCGCAAGCCCTTCGGAGCGGCCGATGGCTTCGCCGGTCGCGGCGTCGCGGTATCGCCATGCAGCGCCCGCGCCGGCATCGAGCAGCACGCTGATGATCGCAAGATCGAATTCCGCGCGCGCCCGCGCGGCGCGATCAGGCCAGGACGCAGCATCGGCAAGCCGCGCCCAGCGGTCGACGCCGCCAAGCACAAAATGCCGCCAGCGCGCGTGGAAGGGGACATCCAGCGTCGGATAGGCCTTGCGCGTGACCGCAAGCACCGCCTCTGCGACCTCATCCATGCGGTCGAGATCGATCGTGAAATGTGAGAGCTTGCCGGCAAGGCCGAGATCGAGCATCTGCCCCGCCCGCGTGCGCACCGCCTTTGCGGTGAGCAGCGAGCGTGCCTGTAGTTCCAATGCGTCCGCCATCGCGCGATCAGTATTTTTCCAGCGAACGCCCGACCACGCCGTTCACGTCCTGCTCCGGCGCGATGTCGGTCGAGTAGTAGCCGGCGGCCTTCTTCGCGGCGATCTCGACATGGGCATCGGCCGGGATCAGCTCCAGCGGGATCGGTACGCGCTCGACGATGTCGATGCCCTGCGAGGTCAGCGCGTCGTGTTTCATGTCGCTCATCGAGAGGAAGCGGTCGATGCGTTTGAGGCCGAGCCAGTGTATGGTATCCGGCATCAATTGCTGGAAGCGTGCGTCCTGGACGCCGGCGACGCATTCGGTGCGCTCGAAATAGGCGGCGGCCGCATCGCCATCCTCCTGGCGCTTGCGGGCGTTGTAGACCAGGAATTTCGTGACCTCGCCGAGTGCGCGGCCCTCCTTGCGGTTGTAGACGACGAGCCCGAGCCCGCCCTCCTGGGCGCCGCGCGCGGATTCCTCGATGCCGTGGATCAGGTAGGGCCGGCAGGTGCAGATGTCGGAGCCGAACACGTCGGAGCCGTTGCACTCGTCATGCACGCGGCAGGTGATCCTGGTGCGATGGTCCGGCAGCTTGGTGACGTCGCCGAACAGATAGACCGTGGTGCCACCGATCGGCGGCAGGAACACTTTCATGTCCGGCCGCGTCACCAGCTCCGGGAACATGCCCGCGGTCTGCTCGAACAGCGTGCGCCGCAGCTCGGTCTCGCCGGTGCCGAAGCGCGCGGCAAGCCCCGGCAGGTACCAGACCGGATCGATCGCGATCTTCACCACGGAGACGCTGCCATTGGCATGCACGACCTCGCCGTCGGCACGGAGCCGCTTTGCGGCCAGCGCCTCGCGGATTTCCGGCAGGTCCAGCCGCGCCCGCGTCACCGCGATGCTCGGGCGGATGTCGGCGCCTTCGGCGATCTCCTGGCGGAAGTTCTCGGCGACGAGATGCCCCCAGGGATCGAGCGCGACGATTTTGGTGGGATCGCTCCATTGCGGGAACGGCCCGATGGTCGCGGCGGGAAAGGTGTTGGTGAGGTCGGGGCGCCGGATGGGATCGAGCGCGCCGGCGGAGACGGCGAGCGCGCGGTACATCGCATAGGACCCGCCATGGCTGCCGATCACGTTACGATCCCCGGTGCGCGACACCGTGCCGATGATCGGCCCGCGGGCGCGCGCGTCAGTGGCGCCCCAATGGATCGGAAAGGCGGCCTTCCTGCCCGGCTCCGGATGGGAGGTGAGGCGGATGTGGTCGGTACGGTTGGCACGGCTCATGTCCAGGCTCCCAAAAAGCCAACGGCCCGCCGCTCGGACGGGCCTGGCTCGCTTGCGAGGCCGAACCGGCGGCGCAAGCTCAATCCAACATATTGTAGCGGCCGACGACGACAGACAAGTTAATCGTGCCGGAGCCGGTCAAGCAAGCAATCGCAGGTCCGTCCTGATGTTCCGGATCTGGACCTATATCTATGTAATCATTCGTATTTTTGAAGGGAATGACGGCGTCCGAGCGAGACCGATTGCCGGTCACCCCTGCCGCGTCCGGATCACTGCGCGAAACGCGGGTTCGGAGGCAGGCCTGAAGCCAATCCGCGCGTCGTCCAGAAAGCCTGTCAGCGCGCGGCGGATCGCATCCGCCTCGGGATGAAAATCTCGAACGCCATCAGCGAACAGCCGAGATCGGCCATGCGCGAACCCGGATGGGGGCCTTGGTCAGAGGTTCAATTCCTGCTGAAGCTCCTCCAGGCTGCAGCCATATCGCGCGACGAGATCGGACCAAAAACGGATGTGCTTGAACTGGCTCAGCGGCACCCGGAAATCGGATGGAGCATTTTCTCGCTCGAAATAGTCATCGAGGTCCGTCCCGTAGTAGATCGTGTCGAAGCCGAAGACGGAAAATACCGGGTTGCCCGCTTCGTGCGGCTCCTCGGGCAGGTATCGATGGCCGATCAAGGGGATCAGTTTGGGCGCGCGCAAGACAACATCTCGTACGACCTCTTTTCGCGCTTGCAGATCGGAAGGCCTCTCTCCCCATTCCGGCCACCAGTGCGGATTGTGCTCGAGGGAGCCGAGCAGCCGTTCGAGAGGAAAGTCGAGAGCGTGCCTGATCGCAGCGTCGTCATTCCAGTCATGTCCTTCGACCGGACGCTTCTCTCTCAGAAGGGCGACCAGGTCAGGCGGAAAGGTCAGGCCAAATCGCTGCTGGGCACGGTCCAGCTCGTCCTGACTGTAGCCCTTGGTCCATTGAACGGTCATGGCTGCCTGCACACGCTGCGAAGAGATGTCCATCTTGCACGAATTGGCCGCGTTTACACCCTCACAACGGCTGACTGGATAAAACCGTCGTATTCAGACATATCGACCGGATCGGCTCTGCCCCGGAGACTCCCATGCCCGCCAGCTACATCGATCCCTGCAACGGACTACTCTATCCCCTCGACCAGCCACGCTGGTGCTCGGACGAGCGCACGCCGCTGCTGGTGACGCCAGGGGCGGGGATCTCGCGCGACGATGTCGATACGCGCACGCGCTCGCTATGGCGCTACCGGGCGGCGCTGCCGGTCGAAATCGTGAACCCGATCACGCTCGGCGAAGGCTGCACGCCGCTGGTGCAGCAGGGCTGGGGCGATTTGCGCCCGCTGTTCAAGCTCGAATGGTTCAACCCGACCGGCAGCTTCAAGGACCGCGGCTCTTCCGTGATGTTGTCCTTCCTGCGGCAGATCGGCGTCGATGCCATTCTGGAGGACTCGTCGGGCAATGGTGGCTCGTCGATGGCAGGGCTGGGCGCCGCCGGCGGCATGCGTGTGAAGATTCTCGCTCCCGCCTCGACCTCGCCGGCCAAGATCGCGCAGGTGAGGGCCTATGGCGCCGAGGTGCAACTCGTCGAAGGTCCACGCGAGGAGTCGGAAGCCGAGGCCATCCGCCAGTCGAGCCAGACCTTCTACGCCAGCCACAATTGGCAGCCGTTCTTCCTCGAAGGCACCAAATCGCTCGCCTACGAGATCTGGGAGGATCTCGGCTTTCGCGCACCCGACAACGTCATCGTTCCCGTGGGCGCCGGCAGCAGCCTGCTCGGCTGCGCCTTCGGCTTCCGCGAGCTCTTGAAGGCCGGGCAGATATCGAAGCTGCCGCGCCTGTTCGCGGTGCAGCCGCTGAATTGCTCGCCGATCGATGCGAGCTTCAAGGCCGGCGTCGATACGCCTGTCGCGCGCGAGGTGCACAAGACCATCGCCGAAGGCACCGCGATCAAGAATCCCCTGCGCCTGCGCGAGATCATCGGCGCCTTGCGCGAGAGCGGTGGTCGCACGATCGCCCTCACCGAGGACGAGATCGTCGCCGCGCTGCGCCGTCTCGCGCGCCAGGGCCTGTTCGCCGAGCCGCCCAGCGCCAGCGCGGCGGCGGCACTGGACAAGCTCGCAGCCGCTGGTGCGATCAAGGCGACGGAGACCACGGTCGCGGTCCTCACCGGCACCGGGCTGAAGGCCGCGACGACTGTGGCTGATCTGGTGCAATAGGTCGGAGCGGGCGCCGTGCTTACCCTCCCCTGGAGGGGGAGGGTCGATCGCGCGCAGCGCAAGCGCGGTGGGGTGATCTCTCCACTCGGGCAGTCCCCGTGAGGATAGATCACCCCACCCCGTCTCACATTTCGCTGCGCTCAATGCGAGCCGACCCTCCCCCTCCAGGGGAGGGTAAGAACGACCTCACTCCTTCAAATCATTCACCCGCTTCACCCAGGCGCGCACATCTTTGAGCACGGCGGGCAGCACCGCCTTGACCTCCGCCACGGTCATGCCCGCTTTGATGCGGGGGTCGTACAGCAGATTGAGGATGTACTGGTCGTAGATGTCGAAATAGCCCATCGAGACGTTGTCGTTGAACATGGTCCACGGCACGCTCGCAGTGTCGTTGATGGGCCCGAGCGATTGCAGGAGCTCCTCATAGGCGCAGTCGAGGAAGACGAAATCGCCGTTGTCGACGGTGAGGATGACGTCGGAATGCTCGATCTCGAAATCGTCGTTCTTGCGAAAGCCGGACAGGCATTGCGGGTCGAGCGAGGTGCGGATCTCGCGCGCCTTCTCGGCGCCGTAGAAGCTCGAGATGGTGCGGAAGAGATCGCGGTCGCGCACCAGCTTCACCCGCACATTCGCCGCTTCGTTGGTGTCGATCATGGCGATGTCGAGATGCTGTACGCGCCTGCCGATGTCGGCCACGACCTTTGCGAGCTGCGTCTTGCGGTCGGCGCGGTCGCTCTCGGCGAACACGCGCACCGGCCCGTCGAACTTGCGAATGCGGTCGACGCGGCCGGCGAGATGATATTCGGCGCCGAATGCCGTCTTCAGGAAGCCTTCGACGATCTCGCCGTCGGTGAAGCTCTTCTTCTCGGCGCGCTGACGCGAGGAGACCGCGGGCAATTCGCCCGCGGCGGCCATGGAGGCGGTGTCAGGCACCAATATGAACGCGGCGAGCGCCAATAGGGCGAAGCGAAGGGCAGGCGAGGACGGAGTCAATGCGCTCATCGTTGCCCGACGCTGCCGCATTCGCCCCGCGCAGACAAGTCCGCAAATTCACGCGCCCTGCGGGTTCCGCCGCGTTCAAGCCCCCGGTCTTGCTTCAGTTGTTCAGCACCACCACCGTGGTGCCGACCGCGACGCGGCTGTAGAGATCGGTGACGTCGTCATTGGTCATGCGGAAGCAGCCCGAGGAGACCGCCTGGCCGATCGTCTCCGGCTCGTTGGAGCCGTGGATGCGGTACAGCGTCGAGCCAAGATACATCGCGCGAGCCCCGAGCGGATTGTCGACGCCGCCCTTCATGTGGCGCGGCAGGTCGGGCCGGCGGGCCAGCATCTGCGACGGCGGCGTCCAGTCCGGCCATTCCTTCTTGGCGGTGATCCTGTGCACCCCGCCCCAGCGGAAGCCGTCGCGGCCGACGCCGATGCCGTAGCGGAGCGCCTGGCCGTTCTGGAGCACCAGATAGAGCCGCCGCTCCCTGGTGTTCACCACGATCGTGCCGGGGGCGTAGTTGCCATTGTACATGACGGTGGTGCGGGGAACGGGATTGGCGCCGGAACGGAAGAAGTTCGGGCCGCCGCCCATGATGTCGCGCGTGTCGAACTCTTCGGCGAACGCGCCACCCGCCGTGGCCGACAGCAGTGCGATGGCGGCAATCGGCGCGGCAAAAAACCGGATCATTGTCTCCCCCAGAAAGAAATCGATTCAATGAACGTCACAGGCCATATTTGCGGGGATTCCGCAAGCCACGGGCCCGTGAGGGCCGCCATGCTCGACGATCGGCGTTACCAAATCGGCAACCACAATTTGCCGAAAACCATTAGCCAAACCGGCGCATCGTCACGCGGGGCAGGGCGGCGCCTGCGGCTATTGCTTTGACGGGACGCGCGAACAATGATTGATCGGACGGATATCTGGACATGGCCGGTTGCGGGAGCTTTGGGATGAACGGTGCGGAAAGCCTGGTGCGGACGATGGTCAAGGGTGGGGTGGACGTCTGCTTCACCAACCCCGGCACCTCCGAGATGCATTTTGTCGCGGCGCTCGACCGCGTGCCGGGCATGCGCTGCGTGCTCGGCCTATTCGAGGGCGTGGTGACGGGCGCTGCCGACGGCTATTTCCGCATGAAGGGAACGCCGGCCTCGACGCTGCTGCATCTCGGCCCCGGCCTCGCCAATGGACTTGCCAATCTGCACAATGCCAAGAAGGCCAATTCCGGCATCGTCAACATCGTCGGCCAGCACGCCGTCTACCATATCGGCTACAATGCGCCGCTGACGTCCGATATCGAGGGCCTTGCCCGGCCGATGTCGTCCTGGGTCCGCACCTCGCCGGATGCCAAATCGGTCGCCGCCGACGGTGCCGCGGCGATTGCCGCCGCCAAGAGCGCGCCGCCGCAGATCGCGACCCTGATCCTGCCCGCCGACACCGCCTGGAACGAGGCCGACGGCATCGCCGAGGTTCCGGCCGAGCAGCAACGCGCGAGCTATTCACCGCAGGCGGTCGAGCAGGCCGCAAGAATCCTGCATGGCGACGGCGAGGGCACGCTGCTCTTGATGACCGGCAGCGCGCTGAGCGAGCAGGGCCTGGCGCTTGCCGAGCGCATCGCCGGCAAGACCGGCTGTACCGTGATGGGCCCGACCTTCCGCCCCAAGATGGCGCGCGGCCGCGGCCGTTTCTCGATCGACCGCATCCACTACGTCATCGATCAGGCGCTGCCGATGCTGGCCAAGTTCCGTCACATCGTGCTGGTCGAGTCCGACGATCCCGTGGCCTTCTTCGCCTATCCGAACAAGCCGAGCATGCTCAAGCCGCAAGGATGCGAGGTCCATCGCATGACCTCCTGGGGCGAGAATTCGGTCGCGGCGCTGGAGGCGCTCGCCGGCGCGGTGAAGGCCAGCTCCAGGGACGTCAAGCCGCAGGCTTTGCAGGAACTGGTCAAGCCGACCGGCGCGCTCACCTTCGCCTCGATCGCGCAGGCGATCGCCTGTGCGATCCCCGAGAACGCGATCATGGTCGACGAATCCCTGACCACCGGCCGCGGCTTCTTCCCGCCGACGGCGGCAGCCGCCCCGCACGACTGGCTCCAGAACATGGGCGGCTCGATCGGCTTCTCCACGCCGCTGTCGATTGGCGCTGCGATCGCCTGCCCGGATCGCAAGGTGATCACCATGGTCGGCGACGGCAGCGCGATGTACACGATCCAGTCGCTGTGGACGCAGGCCCGCGAGAACCTCGACATCGTCACCATCGTGTTCGCCAACCGCATCTACCAGATCCTGCGCGGCGAGTTCGACAATGTCGGCGCGGGCGAGCCCGGCCAGCGCGCCAACGACATGCTCAGGCTCGACCGCCCGACGCTCGATTTCGTGGCGCTGGCCAAGGGCATGGGCGTGCCAGGCCGCGCCGTCACCAATGCCGAGGAGTTCAACAAGGCGCTGGCCGAAGCGGTCGCCGAGCCCGGGCCGCGGCTGATCGAAGTCCAGATGTAGGACATCAACAGACAGAGCGCCGCGAGCCCGGAGGCACGATGCAGACCGAGCTGAACAAGGTGATCGCGGCGCTCCAGGACTTCTACGCCCACGAGGGTTTCCTGTTCGAGAAGGACATCGGCGAGCGGGCGGTCACCCACCGCTTCGCCGTGCATCTGGAGAAGCAGTTTTCGGGCTGGTCAGTCGATTGCAACTACGACCGGCTCGGCGAGCGCACGCTGCATCTGCCGCACGGCACCATCATCTCGACCGACGACCATCTCGGCAAGTCGATCTACCCCGATGTCGTCGTGCATCAGCGCGAGATCCCGAACAATCTGCTCGCGGTCGAGATCCGGAAGGCGAACAATCATACGCCGCTGGAGCATGACGAGCACAAGCTTCGGGCGCTCACCGATCCGAATGTCTGGTTCGCCTACACGATCGGCGTGCTGCTGGTGCTGGATAGAACCGGCGTCATGTTGTCGGACGTCTATTTCGGCGGCGGGCCCGACCGGGCATTGGCGGTGTGGTTCGCCAAGCGGCTGAATGACGCCGGTCTTGCCGGGACCTCGTGAGGGCGCCGGCGAAGAGAACGAATCCTTGGTCCCCTGTTGGTCGGGGCCCCGCTCTTCCTCGCTCAGAACTTGAAGCTGCTCTGGATGAAGGTGCCGTATCGGTCGACCTGATAGGTCTGCGCCTGCCCCGCTGCTCCGCTCGCAGGCTCGGTGAAGTCGTTGATTCCGGTGTGCCAGTACCGGGCGCCAATTCCCACATTTGCGTTGGGCGTAACAGCGTAAGACAGGACCGTCTCGAGCTGGAAGCCATGGCCGTAGCCGCGAGAGGGCTCGGTGCCGAAGGTAAAGTAGTGCGTGTCGAAAGCTCTCACGTCGGAATAGGTGTAGGCGGCATCGACGGTCAGCTTGAGCGCCGGCGTAAACCAGAGATCGGCAACGGCGCCGGCGCGTACGCTGTGCAGGATGTCTCGCTCGGTGATGACCTTGACGTTGCCGGCGAGGGCGTCGGCACCTTCGCAGATCTGACCGCCAGACACGGTCTGTCGACAGCCCCATGCATCGGCCAGTTCGCCGCGGTAATGGTAGCCGACGAAGGCACCCAGACGAAGGCGCGGCTCCGCATTGACCGGGTGGGACTCGTAAAAGGAATAGCCGATATCGAGGTTGGCGTAGGCCAGAAAACCGCGGGTCTGGCTCTCCGTCTTGGTGTACGGCCCGTTGAAGAACGGAGGAAAATCCTCGTCGTTCATGGTGCCGCCGGTCATGCCTCCGTATCCTCCGTAGCCCTTTACGAAGAACTTCATGGGGCTGTCGATCCGGAAGAAAACCTCTCCCGAATGCGTGCTCATGTTGTGATAGTCGAGCCGTGAGATGACCGGGGAATATCGCGAGCCGCTGGTGTGCAAGTCGTAAGCGGTGCGGCCGATGCTGTACCAGTACCGTGCGCCGACCTCGACCTGCCAAAGATTGAGTGGCTCGGGAGCCCTGACAGCCTTGATCGGCAAGTCGGCGGCGACTGCCGGAGCGACCAGCATGAAGAGGCCGGATGCGATGAATGCTGCCTTGTGCACGACGTCCTCAGCCTGCTTGTCTGGATATCCTGCGAATCGGAGTGAAACTTTGAGGCGGATTGTGGTGATTTGCTGCGAACGGAGCAATCCGAAATCGCGCCCGCGCCGCGGGTTCTCGGCCTATCGTAACAACTTTGCACCACACGCGAGAGGCCGGTGACGATATAGCCGCGCGAATGGGCGGCGTACTGCTGGACAGGCGCAACGTCACGGCGTCGGAGGTGTATGTCAGCGGTCTCGCTGATCAGCGCTCTCGCGCTGGGGCGCGAGGTCGACCTCGGCTCGGGTCGCGCAGTAGCAGGCGTACTCACATAAGGGCAGCTTTCGAGGCCGGCATCGATCGCAGCCTCACGCTGCAGCCGTTGTGGATTTATCCTTCTCTGTTTCTTGCCCCTGTTCCCTTGCCCCCGTCGCTTCGATGCACAGCCTGACGGCCTCGCCGATGCTCGTTGCAACGAGGTCAGCCTTGGCGCCCTCCCGCAGCAATTCCAGGGCCGCCGGATCAATGTCCTTGACCCAGCAACCCAGGATGATGGTTGCCTTTGGCAATTTCCGCCTCAGACGCCGGACGGAGTACCGCATGTGTGCCGCGGCGCGGGCATCGAGATAGACCAGGCAAACGATCGCCACGCCCGTCGTATCCAGACGAAAGACGTTCGTCGTGGACAGCGATGCTGCCCCTTCGACCCGCGCAGCGAGCCCGTGCTCAGTCGAGATCTGAGCCAGCATGATCGCGGCCGCCTCGTCGATCAGCGTGCGTCCGGCCACGCACAGGACGGGGTGTTCACCCTGCCAATCCGGCGGAAGAGTTTCTCTGCGGAGGTAAGGCAAATGTTCATTGGCGGCATTCTCTGCGACGCCTTCCACCGCGGACGATGCTTCAGCATCGGTGGTTGAACTGCTCCTCGCCGGCGGCCGGTCGTCCTGATCGGCAAGATCGGCGCCGAATTCGCTGACGGCGTCGCGAATCTTCGTAAGACGTTCCTGGTCGAGCGCATGGCGATCGGCGTCGGCTTGCGCCAGCTGCAAACCCTTCAGGGCGACCTCATCATAATACGAGGCCAGCGAACGCTCCTTCAAGAACTCTTCGGCCTTTTCGGCCGCTTCCGTGGGATCCCCCGCCAGCATCCGCTGATAGAATATTTCCGGAGGAGAAAGCGCCGGTCGGTCTCCGAACATCACGTCGAGAAATTCCAATCGCTCCACATGCCGCCCGAGCACCACCAGGCAAATCGTGAGGGGGGTCGCGAGGACGAGCCCGATCGGTCCCCAAAGCGCTGTCCAGAACGTTGCCGAAGCGACCACGGCAACGGGAGAAAGCCCCGTGCTGCGGCCGTAAACCATCGGCTCGACGACATGGCCCACGATCGGTTCAACGACGAGAAACAGAGCGAGAGTCCAAAGCAGCATCGACCAGCCGGGATCGATGGCTACCGCCAGCGCCACCGGGAATGCGGCCGCGATGACCGCGCCGACATAGGGGACGAAGCGAAGCGCAGCCGCGAGGATGCCCCAGAGAATCGCGCTTGGAATTCCGATGAGCCAAAGGCCGGTGCCGATCACCACACCGAATGCGCCGTTCAGGATGAGCTGGGTCAGAAACAGCTTGCTGAGGCGGCTCGCTGCATCGTCCAGCGCGGCCGTCGTTCGTTGCAGATCCGACGAGCCCGCCAGCCGAATGAAGCGGTTACGAAGATCCTCGCGTTGAATTAGAATGAATACGACGAAAATGATGATGATGCCGGTGGTCGCGAGCGGATGAATGAGCGGAGAAATCAAGGTTCGCAGACTTTCCAACGCGCCGGGATCGGGCTGGCGCACTTCGACCGGTACCGGTGGCGCGGAGGTATTCGAGCCCGCGATAATGCCGGGGCTACGCGCGGATGGGGCGTCTTTCGGCTTATCAAGTTCCTTGCTGAGGTCTTTCAGCATGTCGGAAGCGCGCTCCAGCGTGCCCCTGCCGGCCTTGGTATCCCGAAACGCCTGGATCTTTTCGCTGATCGTCGATTGATATCGGGGCAGGTCACCAGCGAGTTGCGTCAGTTGGGCGGCGAGAAGGCTTCCTATCGCGAAGATCAGCATGAACGCAACGACAACCACGCTCACGACGGACAATCCCCGCGGGACACGGATGCGCTGCAGTATCCCGACCAGCGGCGCCAGCACGAAGCTGAGGAGAATAGCCAGCGCAACGGGCACGAAGATATCCCGGCCGAAATAGAGCATCGAGATGATGATGACGGTCAGAATTGCAGTCGCTACTGCGCTGAGCAGCGCCATCAGTTCTTCGGTGGTGCGTGGTTTGAAGGGCTGTCGCGCTACAGGCCTCATTTGCTGTCCCTGTTCCATCGTCCGCTGAGCGTGCACCGATTTCAGCTGCAAGGGCGCAGGACGACACTGCAGAGGACAGCCGCTCAGGGCACTCGTCCATGCGGTCTTCGTGAGTGGCGGCCGTACTCCGGTCACGCCATCGCACGCCAACCGCTTCGCCCCCAAAAGGTTCCTGGTTGCGGGCTAGACGTGTGCAATGCACAGAATGGGACCGTCGCGAACATTGGTGCTTGCTCTCGCGCCGACGGCGGATCGTTAGACGCCCCTATTCGCGTGTCTGTCTTACGACCGTATCCTTGCCGGCGCCTGTCTGCCCGATAGCTCAACCCGGCGACATGGGTAACACAAGCCTGGTTTCGTTCAGTCTGTTCTGGACGGGGCTGTGGCGGCGCGCGCGTGGTGTGCGCGCCGCCAACTCGTCAGTAATAATAGGACTGCGAGTAGGCGTAGCGCGGGTTGATGCCGCAATAGGCCGACGTTCCGGAAGCCGTGGCGGCACATTGCTGATAGCTGGCGAACTGGCAGTTGCCGGGGTAACCCCAGTGGCGGCCTTGCAGGCAGTACCTGTCGTTTGCGGCCTGGGCCGGGACCGCCGACACTGAAGCGGCGATCAAGGTCGCGAACGATGCAAGGGTGAGGATGGTGCGACGCATTTCAATCTCCTTCGAGGTTGGAACGGCCGTGCTGGCGTTCCCGCTGGACTGTCTGATGCACGGTCATGCCTATATTGGTGTCCGCGACGCCGGATGCGTTCGAGGTGAGATCATCGTGACCGCAGCCGGTGGCGGGCAATGTGATCTCCGCCACAGTTCGCGCGCGGGTTCCGAGCTATTCGACGAACTTGCACGCCTCGATCCCGCGGGACTAGGCTTGCCTTCATTCGGATCAGGCATTTTGGAGGTTCTGATGCAGAATTCATATCTGCCGGCTGCGACGGCCGCGCTGCTGCTCATGATGCAGACGCCGCTTGCGCTGGCGCAGAGTGCTCCGGCCGCCGGCGGAACCGCTACGCCTCCCGCGACAACCGCTGCGCCTGCGGCGACGACGGCAGCGCCAAGCGCAACCACCGACAGCTCCAGCCAGCCGACCGACGCCAGGAAGAGCGCGTCGAAGAAGCCTGCGAGGAAGAAGATGACCCGGCAGCAGGAGATCGATCATTCGATCGATACCGGCACCGTGCCGGCGCGCTATCGCAGCTCAGTGCCGAAGCAGTACCAGCAGTATATTCCGTTCGACAAGCGGTAGCGGATCGCAAGCGGCGTGACGCGACCCAACGTCGTGCCGCCGGTGCCATCGCCGGTGGTGGTCTGCGAGAGCAGTGCTAGAGTAGACCGAAGTCCCGGGGGGAGTAATGAATAACGAGGTGAAGGACGCTGGCCTTGTGGCGATGATCAGCGGCATCCTTGGAGGCAACAGGCGCGCAGACAGTTTTGCACCGCTCGCCGATGGTCCGCCGACTGTGCCGGCGGATGGATTGGAGCCGGGCGAGACGCTCAGCTCCGATCCGGTACCGGCCACAGCCGGGAATGCGTCCGATGACGCGCCGGCTGCCACGAAGCCGGTTGAGCCGCCCGCGCAAATCGCAACCACGCGGGACGGCAAGCGCCTGCTGCCGGCCGAGGCGATCGCCGATCTCGTGCTCGGCGAGCTGCGCAAGCTGGAGGGTTTCCCGAGTTCTGGCGTCTCGGTCACGGTCTATGGCTACCGGAACTGGAACGCCATGCTCACCTTCGCGCCGTTTTCGACCAGTTTTCAGAATGCAACGCGGTTCCGCCAGGCCATGCCGGACCTAGTCTTCAAGCTGCGCCGTTTCGTCGAACTTGAGATATAGTTCAGTGCAATCGGCGGCGCGCGGCGTCGCCATCCCAAACAGCTCGACAGGATCTTCAATTGAGCGTCGCCTTTACCAAGGAAGAGAGCGCCGAAACCGCGTCCGAGACGCTGTTGCCGGATCGCCCGATCTCGCCGCATCCAAACCTCGTGACCGAAGCAGGCTACAAGGCGTTGCAGACGCAGCTTGCCGAGGCGCGCGAGGCCTATGAAGCTGCGCAACGCATCGATGACGTCAACGAGAAGCGCCGGCAGTCGGCCGTGCCCCTGCGCGACGTCCGTTATCTCACCGAACGCTTACGCACCGCGCAGGTCATGCCAGATCCGACCTCGACTGGCGTCGTCGCCTTCGGTAGCACGGTAACGTTCAGCCGCACCGATGGCCGCGTGCAGACCTACCGCATCGTCGGCGAGGACGAAGCCGATCCGAAAGCCGGCTCGATCTCGTTCGTCTCGCCGGTCGCGAGGTCGCTGATGGGAAAGGCGGTCGGAGACGTCGTGGGTTCGGGCAGCCAGGAGATCGAGATTCTGTCGATTGCGTAGCGGCGCTCAGGGTGAGGCGAGGATCGCATGAGCAAACGGCACTCGACAGGAGCGATCTCATTCGCCTAAAGCAGGACCCGAAGGACTGCGTTAGCGCAAAGCGGGAAGCGGTTTTCCGGAAATATCATGCGCAGGAAGCTGAGGCGCAGAGTCCATTCAACCTGATGTCCATCGCGCTAGAGCTGTCCGGAACGGAGACCATGGTAACTGAAGCACGAAGGAAGCAGAGCCCCGGCAGCCGTGCCGGAATTCGGCCTGCGAGACGTCTCGGTTGTCTTCTGTTGGGACCGGTGGTCTCCGCTGTGCCCGCCAAACAGAGCGCGATGGTTGGATGAGACGGTTTCTGGCGGGAGCGTTGCCGTTTTACGCGCTGGCTGGACTAGCCATATGCATGTACCTCGTCCTGTACAGGACGAACCTCTTCGACCTGAACGCCATCGTCCAGGGTGCGACCGGTTCGTCATGGTTTCTGGTCTTCATGTTCGCCTGCGTGCTCATGGAGTCGGTCTTCCCGTATTTCGGCTATTTTCCCGGAACAGCCCTCATCCTGATGTCCGTGGCGCTCAATCCGAAGCCCGCGGATGCCTTCGTCTTCGTCATGGCGTGGCTCGCGATCATCGTCGGCGCCGTCCTGAGTTACGGACAGGCTCGTTTTTTCAGACCGTTCTTGCAGCGGGTTGCCTCAAAAGCGGCTCTGGGTCGATGTGAGTCCCTCCTCCACGCCTACGGTCCTTACGCGCGCATTGCCCTGTTCGTTCATCCCAACGCCTGCGCGATGTATTTCACGGCACTCGGACTTCTCGGCGGCAACCTGACGCGAGAGCTTGCCCATCTTTGCCTGGGAGCAGCGGCCTCCGTGGGTGTGCTGTTCGTCATCGTGACCAGACTTGTGTCGTCCGTAGGCGCCACCGATGATGGACAATTGCAGCTTCTGCTGGCGGCAGGGCTGGTCGCCATCGGCACCCTCGTCGGTCTCTACGCGGCCTGGCGGGCGGAGCGGGCTGTTTGAGGCTTGCTCCGACATTGTAAGCGGCCCGTCCGCCATAGCGCGAAGAGCGACGGCGGAAGCGACGCAATCCAGTCCTCGCGGTGTGTGCCGTGCCGACGATCGCGTGCGGGCAGGTCATAGAGCCGAGCATCCTCGGTTTCGGCCTCGTCGAGGAAGCCTGCGTGCTTGGGCAGCTTGGGGCGGAGTTGACCGGCGTCCTTGCCACTGCGCCTGTGCGGCCTCGGGATCGTCCTGGGCAAAACCCGTGCCCTGACGTGTCGCCGAATAATCAACTCGAGCCAAACGCAGGCATGGCCCATTCATATCGATGTCGTGTCAACGTCACAGCCGTTGGTTAACGGAACGTTCGTGCCAGTACCAAGCCAACAGCCAGGGAGCAAGCATGTCGCACCATCACCACGACGATCATCGCCACGTCGGTCCGTTCAAAAAGATCAAGTTCGGAACCAACGGAGACGACGCCATTCCAGGGTCGAACCACAGCGACATCATCCTCGGCTTCGGCGGCAATGATACGATCGCCGCCGGCCTCGGCAATGACATCGTTTTCGGCGGACGCGGCAATGACTGGATCGACGGCGGCAAGGGAAACGATGCGCTGTTCGGCGAAAGCGGCAATGATGCCCTGATCGGCGGCGATGGCAATGACGACCTGCATGGCGGCCGCGGCCGGGATCTGCTGCTTGGCGGCGCGGGCCGGGATCATCTGAGCGGCGATGAGGGCAATGACAAGTTCCTGCTCCGCAAGGGCATGGGCGTGGACACGATCGAGCGGCTTGATGCGGGCGATCGCATCGACGTCCGCGACTTCGACATTCCATCCTTTCAGACGCTCATCAATTCCGCGCGCCAGGTCGGTCCTCATGTGCAGATCAATCTCGGCAATGGCGACGCGCTGATCATCGAGCATGCCCGCATTTCCGATCTTCACGCCGAGCAGTTCATTCTTTCCAACGAGGTGACGGGCACCTCAAGCTCCCAGACGCCCTACCTGCTCAGCAGCAATTCGCACGTCTATACCGAGTCGCTGCTGACGACCGGCGACAGCGTGAACGGCTACAAGATGGCCGGCATTCCCGACGGTCTCGGCGCGTTCGACAACGGCGACGGCACCTTCACCGTCCTGATGAACCATGAGCTTCCCGGAACGGCCGGAATTGCCCGGGCGCATGGCGGCACCGGCTCGTTCGTGTCGGAGTGGGTCATTGACAAGACGACGCTGCAGGTCGTCTCGGGCAAGGACCTTGTCCATGACGTCTGGATGTACGAGGGCGGCACCTATGTCGACCACAACGCCGGCAACAGCCCGGTGACGTTCAACCGGTTCTGTTCGGCAGACCTTGCCGATTCGGGCGCGTTCTACAATGCGCAGACGGGGCTCGGCTTCGACGGCAGGCTGTATCTCACCGGTGAAGAGGGAGGCGTCGAGGGACGGGCCTTCGCTCACGTCGTCGGCGGCCCGCAGGACGGTAACAGCTACGAGCTGGCTTGGCTCGGCAACATGGCCTACGAGAACGTGGTCGCCAATGCGCATACCGGGGACAAGACCGTCGTCGCCATGATGGATGACGGCCAGAACGGCCAAGTCTACTTCTATTCCGGCACCAAGCAGGCGACCGGAAATGTCGTCGAAAAGGCCGGTCTGACCGGAGGCCATCTGCTCGGAATTCACGTCAGCGAGTTCGAAGGTTCCGCGAACAATGCGCCGAGCAGCACTAGTGCGCTGGGTACCGACGAGAAGTCCGCCTTCACCATGATTGATCTCGGCGACGTCAGCGGCAAGACCGGTGCGCAAATCGATGCGGACAGCGAAACTGCGGGCGTGACGAGCTTTCTGCGGCCGGAGGACGGCGCGTGGGATACACTCAACCCGAACCGCTTCTACTTCGTGTCGACGAATGCGTTCAATGCACCGAGCCAGCTCTGGGCGCTGGACTTCACCGACGCGTCGCACCCAGAGCTCGGCGGCACCATCAAGCTGCTCCTCAACGGCAGCGAAGGTCAGAAGATGCTCGACAACATTGCCGTCGATTCGCACGGCAAGCTCATTCTGTCCGAGGACGTCGGCAACAACGCCCACCTCGGCAAGGTCTGGCAATACGATCCTGCGACCGACTCGCTCACACAGCTTGCCGAGCACGATCCGAGCCGCTTCGTTACGGGAGCTGCGAACTTCCAGACCCAGGACGAAGAGGCATCGGGCGTCATCGACGTCTCGCACATCCTCGGTAGCGCCGGGGAGAACGTCTACCTGATCGACACCCAGTCTCACCTCAATGTGGGAGGGGAGCTCGTCGAAGGCGGCCAGCTGCAACTGATCCACCAATATCTCGTCTGACGCCAGTCGCCCGACGAGGATATTGCTCAATGCGGAGGTGTCGGCTCCCCGGCCGGCACCTCTGTTGTTGTCAAACGGCTGTCATGAATCATCGACAGTTAGGAGCAGTTTCATCGCTTCTTCGGTGAAGGGCGGTCGGTTCGGGACAATCACCTCATCGTAAGCCGCGGAGTAATTGCGTGTGATGTTGGCTACGCAAGCAGGCCCTTCCACGGATGCAGGATCGGAACTGCGTGCCGCCGTTCGATCGTGCCGCACGGCCCTTGTGGGCATTGCAGCGTTCAGCGGATTGATCAATATCCTCAGCCTGACCGGCTCCCTCTACATGCTGGAGGTCTATGATCGCGTGCTGCCTGGCCGCAGCGTATCCACGCTGGCGGGCCTGACGATCATTGCGGCCTTGCTGTTCGTCTTTCAGGGCACATTGGAAGTGGTTCGCGGCCGTATGCTGGTTCGCATCGGGAACCAGATCGACTGGCGCATCGGCGACCGCATCTACGATCTGGTGGTTCGCCTTCCGCTTCGGACACGCGGCGGTGGAGACGGAATGCAGCCGGTTCGCGACGTCGACACCGTTCGATCGGTGATGTCGGGCTCCGGTCTGCCTGCGCTGTTCGATCTGCCTTGGCTGCCGTTCTACCTCGCCATCTGCTTTGCCTTCCATCCGCTGATCGGCATGACAGCGCTCGGCGGTGCACTCGTGCTGGTGATGCTGACGCTGGTCACCGATCGACTGTCGCGGCAATCCGTCCGAAAGGCGTCGAGCTATGCCGCCGCACGCAATCGCCTTGCGGAAGCCAGTCGTCGCAACGCGGAAGTCTTGATCGCAATGTCGATGTCGTCCCGGTTTCTGGAGCGGTGGCGCAAGCTGGGCGATGCGCATCGCAGGCAGCAAAGGATCGCCAACGATATCTCGGGAGGTTTCGGCGTCACGGGACGGATACTGCGCATGATGCTGCAATCGGCCGTGCTCGGAGTCGGGGCCTATCTCGTCATACGACAGGAGGCATCCGGCGGGATCATCATTGCCAGTTCTATCCTGACGGGTCGCGCACTTGCGCCCGTGGACGTCACGATCGGCAACTGGAAGAACTTCATCGCAGCTGCCCAAAGCTGGCAGCGCCTGACCGGGCTCATGTCGGCGTTGCCGGCGTCAGCCGACAAGCTGCCTTTGCGGCCGCCGGAACGGCTCCTCGTCGTGGACAAGTTGTCCGTCACGGCTCCTGGATCGGAAAAGCTCCTGGTTGCAGATGTCAGCTTTCATCTGAAGGCAGGCAGCGCGCTCGGCATCGTCGGCGCCAGCGGCTCGGGAAAATCCTCGTTGGTGCGCGCCCTGGTCGGCGCATGGCGGCCATCACGCGGCGTTATCCGGCTCGACGGCGCATCGCTCGAGCAATGGTCGCCTGACGCACTGGGAAATCATATCGGATACCTGCCTCAGGACGTCGAACTGTTCGAGGGTACCATCGCCGAGAACATTGCACGGTTTGCGCCTGATGCCTCGATGGAGCAGATCCTTGCCGCTGCCAATGCCGCCGGCGTCCACCAGCTCATCGTCAGCTTGCCCGATGGGTACAACACCCAGATCGGCGAACAGGGCGCACTATTGTCGGCGGGCCAGAGACAGCGCGTGGCGCTCGCGCGGGCGCTGTATGGAGATCCCTTCCTGGTCGTGCTCGACGAACCCAATTCCAACCTGGATATCGAGGGCGAAGAGGCGCTGACTCGCGCAATTCTCGCCGTTCGGGCCCGAGGCGGTGTCGTCGTCATCGTCGCACATCGCTCCAGCGCGCTGGTTGCCGTGGACTTCGTGATGACGATGTTCCATGGCCGGCAGCAGGCCTTCGGGCCCAAGGAAGAAGTGCAGTCGCTGCTGGCGAGGCGGGAAGCCGGGCCGCCTGCCGCGCCATTCAAGGTCGTCGTCCCTCAACCGGCCGTATCCACATGACCGCCGCGATACACGGCGAAGATCGCAGCATGCGCCATCATCTGCTTGCCGGAATCATTCTGGCGGCAGTGTTGACCGGCGGGATCGGCGGCTGGGCCGCGACGACCGAGCTGTCGGGAGCGGTCACCGCCGCTGGATCGGTGGTGGTCGACTCCAATGTCAAGAAAGTCCAGCATCTCACCGGCGGTATCGTTGGCGAGCTGATGGTTCGCGAGGGCGACCATGTCCGTGCCGGCGAGACATTGGTGCGGCTCGACGAAACCGCCCTGCGTGCCGGCCTCGCCATCTACACGAAGGGATTGGACGAGATGCGCGCCCGCAAGGCTCGTCTTGCCAGCGAGCGAGACGGTGCCGACCATCTCGTCGTTCCGCAGGAGCTGCTCGATAACGCATCTGCGGAGTTCGCCGCCGCGCTCGGCAGCGAACGCAAGCTGTTCGAGTTGCGCGCCACCGCGCGTCGCGGCCAGAAATCCCAGCTTCGCCAGCGAATCGCGCAGCTCGAGGATGAAATCCGCGGCTATGCTGCTTTGCAGCAGGCCAAGGCGGAAGAGATCGAATTGATTCAGCGCGAGCTGACCGGAGTGCGCGGCCTCTGGGAGAAGAATCTCGTCCAGATAAACCGTCTCACCCTCCTGGAGCGCGAAGCTGCGCGTCTCAAGGGCGAGCTGGCGCAGTCGATCGCCTCCACGGCCCAGGTCCGGGGCAAGGTCACCGAAATCGAGCTGCAGATCCTGCAGATCGACCAGGACCTCAGCAGCGAGGTTGCCAAGGAATTGCGCGAGATCGACGGCAAGATCGGCGAATTCATCGAGCGCAAGGTGACGGCCGAAGATCAACTGAAGCGGGTCGACATACGCGCTCCGCAAGCCGGCGTGGTTCATCAACTCAACGTCCATACGGTCGGCGGCGTGGTAAGCCCGGCCGACCCCGTCATGCTGATCGTGCCGGAAGCCGACCTGTTGATGGTGGAAGCCAAGGTTGCGCCGGCCGACATCGACCAGCTCTACGTCGGTCAATCGGCAAGCCTGCGGTTCTCCGCCTTCAACCAGCGCACGACGCCGGAGATCGAGGGGAAGGTCAGCCGTATCTCCGCCGACGTGACGCCGGATCAACGCACCGGTCAGAATTTCTACACCGTACGTGTCTCGATAGTGCCCGAGGAGCTGGCGCGACTCGGCAACGTCAAGCTCGTGCCCGGCATGCCGGCGGAAGTCTTTGCCAAGACCTACGATCGCAGCATCCTGTCGTATTTCACCAAGCCCCTCCTGGACCAGGTTGCCCGGGCCTTCCGCGAGCGTTGATGCAGGGCGACGCAATTGGCCCGCTAAAGCATGATCCGGAAAAGTGCGCAGCGGTTTTCCGAACAGATCATGCTTAAACAACAAACTAAAGCGCGATGACGATTCATCCTAATCGCATCGCGCTTTAGCTCCGAATATGGCGAGTGACCCGTTCAGGTACGATTGACCGCCCGGTGACCCTCTCTCCTGATCATGCCATCCTGCCCCTGTTTTGCCCGACAAGTCAAATTCGAATTCGGAAAATTCGTAACTCATTGATCCGACTGATGCCGTCTACTGTGCATGGGGTTGTTTTTCGATTTTTTGATGCAACGCTCTCGGCAAGCCGCCAAGTGAGCCCGTCAACTGTCCGGGATCGTTCGATACTGCTGGGGGTGGGAAGATGAATGGTGGGCGCACAAGGGATCGAACCTTGGACCTCTCCCGTGTGAAGGGAACGCTCTCCCGCTGAGCTATGCGCCCGGGACCATCATGCAGGCGGCCATAACTTTCGGCCGGCCGGTGCATCGGAGCCCGCGATTTAGAAGTGCGGGCCGAAGGTGTCAAGTTTTCAGGCGCCGCGGGGGCGGAAAACCTTCGGCAGGTCGCGCAATCCGCAGGGGAAGCCGGATTTTGGCCGGTTACGCGCCCTGCTGGCGGGCGCGGGAGGCGTGGGCCTGGAGCGCACGGATGCGCTCGGCGAGCGTTCCGCCGCCTTCGGGCAGGCGGGCCGCGGGAGCGCCGTTGGTCTTGGCGTCGTTGGCCGGGCGCGGCGCCGGCTTCGCCGGCTGGCCGGCCTCGGCCGCGAGCAGGGCCTCGATCGGCGAGTTGGGGCCTTCGAGCTGCATCGCGAGTTTTGCGACTTCCGCCGCGATGTCGTTGATGCGCTCGCGCAGAAGCGCGTTCTCCATGCGCTCGGTCGCCCAGGAGCTCTCCGCCTGCTGCTGGATCGCGTTGATGTCGCGCTGAAGCTTGGCGCGCTCGTCGCGTGCGGTGCGCAGCTGCTCCTCCAGCGCGGCCTTTTCGGCGCGCAGCGACTCCACTGCAGCCGACGACTTGCCGCCGCTCAAGGCGGCGATCTCGACGCGCAGCTCCTTGATGGTGCGCTCATTGCTCTCATTGGCCTGGCGCAGCTGGTTGTTCTCGTAGTCGCGCTCGGCGAGCAGCTTGCCCTGCGTGGCGAGGCGTCCCTCGAGGTCGGCGACGCGGCCGGACAGCATCTCGGCCTCCTTGACCTGCACGATGAGCTGGCGATCGAGCTCGGTGACGCGCTGGCTCAGATTCTCGACGCGGCCGCGGGCCTCGGCGAGCTGGCGCGAGGCGGTCTCGGATTCGGTCCGCTCCTGCGCCAGGCGCGCCTGCGTGGCGGCAAATTCCTTCTCGGCATCGCCGACGCGGCTCTTCAATTCCTCGATCTGCGCGCGCACCGCGATGAGCTCGACCTGGCGGCTCTCCGCCATCATCGAGCGGTCGGACAGTTCGGAGTTGATCTTGGCGAGCTCGGCCTGCTTGTCGGCCAGCGCAATCTCTGCGGCGCGCAAGGCTTCGGTCTTGGCGTTGAATTCCTCCTCCGTGGCGCGCAGCTGCTCCTTCACCGCCCTCTCGCGCGCCTCCAGCGCGAAGATCGTGGCGTTCTTCTCGCCGAGCTCGATCTTCATGCGGTTGATGGCGTCGCTCTTCTTGCCGAGCTCGGCGAGCTGGCTCGTGGTCTTGTTCTTGAGCTGATCGACGCTCATCTCGAGCCGCCGCGCCGACATGGCGAATTCGGCGCGGAGCTGGTCCTTGTCGGCCTGGATCTCGGCCATCGACAGCGGGGTGGCGGCCTCGAGCCGGCGCGTGGTCAGGCGCACGGCGCGGTTATGCACCAGCGGCACGATCGCGAGCCCGCACAGCATCGAAAGCAGGAAACCGATCGCCAGGTACATGATCGGTTCGACCATGGGCCAGAACTCCCAGAGCTAAGGAAAAATTTACCAACGACAATGCATGCGGGGCCGGCAAAAAGCCAGCCCTGGCCTGTCGTTAACCTTGATCCGTAGGCGGATGGGAGGGAGAGACCTTAGAACGGGTTCCAGGTCGCCCGCGGGGTGAATTTGAGATAGCCGATATTGGCGCCCAGCCGCAGGCCGAGGCCGGAGCGGATCGGCACCAGCACGATGTTGTTGGCGGTGAGCGCGGTCATGCCGAAGCCGCCGATGATGTAGGCCGAGCCGTCGATGCCGCCGAAGCGCTGGTAGATCGCGTTGGTGGCGGGCAGGTTGTAGACCAGCGTCATGGTGCGGGCGCCGTCGCCGCCCCAGTCGAAGCCGAGCGAGGGGCCCTGCCAGTAGACTCTGAGGTCGCCGGCATTCTTGGTGTAGAGCGTGCCTTCACCGTAGCGCAGGCCGGCGACGAAAGCGCCGGAGCCTTCCTCGCCCAGGATGTAGCCGTTGGGCAGGCCCCATTGGCTGACCGCCTTCTCGATGATCGAGGCGAGCCCGCGCGAGACGTTGCCGAAGAAGCGGTGGCCGGCCGTGACGAGTTCGTCCGGCCCATAGGTGCTGGGCGTCGGGGTCCGCTGCGGCGGCGGCAGGTCGGGCGGTGGCGCCTGCTGGGCTGAGGCCGGCACGATCCAGCCGATCATCGCGGCAAGCGCGAGCGCAGCAAGGCGTGATGCGAAAGTCATAAAGAACCCCTGGTACCGAATCTGGTCGCTTCCTTAACCTGACGCCAACAGGCACGGCTCTAGGTTGCGCCGGATGTCCCCTCGACTCGGATGTTATCCGCAGCAACTATGACGGCACAACGGCAGGAAGATAGCCCTTTGCGCCCCGGAATTGCCTTGATCGGCCTCCGCGTCTGCCTGTTGGCGGGCATTTGGATCATCTGCTCGGGGTCGCCGGCATGGACCGCCACCACCGAGCGGATCGTCGTCAACCGCTTCACCGGCGTCGCCATCGAGGGCTTCGATCCCGTTGCTTATTTCGTCACAGGCACGGCCGTGCCGGGGAGGGCAGAGTTCGAGGCGAATCTCTGGGGCGCTGTCTGGCGCTTCCGGAACGAGGGCAACCGCGCCTCTTTCCTGGCCCATCCCGAGATCTACGGACCGCAATTCGGCGGCTATGATCCTGCCGATATCGCCCGCGGCGTCACCGTCGCCGGCAATCCCCATTTCTTCGCGATCGTGGCGCAGCGGCTCTATCTGTTCAGCCGGGAAACCAATCGCGACGCCTTCATCGCCAATCCCGAGCGCTTCCTCTATGAGGTGGGCAAGCGCTGGCCGGCGCTTCAGGAACAGCTCAGTCAGTAGCAGCCTACCGCCTGCGGATCGCCCCAGGCGATGAACTCCGGGACGATGAAGCCGGTGTCGCTGCGCCGGCCGAAGCGGAGTGCGCCGCCCTTGCCGTCGGTCACCCTGCCGCCGGCCGCGGTCACGACCGCGCAGCCGGCCCCGACATCCCATTCCGAGGTCGGCCCGAAGCGGGGATAGATGTCGGCGCTGCCTTCCGCGATCCGGCCGAATTTCACGGCTGAGCCGATCGTCTTTCGGACGGCATTGGGCCTGTTGTCGATGAACGCCTCGCTCTTGGGATCGCCATGCGAGCGGCTCACCGCCGCGATCCAGGGCTCCCCTCGCGTCGGCAGTTTGCGGGTGTGGATCGGCTCGGCCGCCCCGATGGTTGCGCCGTTGACCTTCATCCGCTCGGCGCCGCGGCCGACGATGCCGCGCCAGAGCAGGCCGAGCGCGGGCGCGCTGACGATACCGAGCAGCGGCTCGCCCGATGTCACGAGGGCGAGGTTGACGGTGAACTCGTCGCGGCCGGCGACGAACTCCTTGGTACCGTCGAGCGGATCGATCAGGAAGAAGCTGCCCTGAAACGGCGGGGAGGCGAGCTGGGCCCGCTCTTCCGACAGCGTCGGAACGTCGCCCGCCAGCTGCGCCAGGCCGTCGGCGATGATGCGGTCGGCGGCAAGGTCGGCCTCGGTCACTGGCGAGCCGTCCGGCTTGCCCTCGATCCGCATGGCGGCGCGGTTGACGGCAAGGATCGCCTCGCCCGCCTTCACCACCAGCGCGGTCAGCGGCTCCATCAGGCCGAATGCGGCCGCCCCGTCGATGATCCGCATCACCTGCATGCCTCATTCATCGGCAATTCCGTTCCCCGTCCACTGATTCGCTTTATGGCCTCCTCGAACCGATCGCAAGCTAGCTGCCGCGGGCTGGCGAATGTTAGAACCCTAAGCATCCGTCAAGCATGCGTGATTCGCGGCATCCTGCGCCGTGCAATTCCAGGAACCCTCCAGGACCCCTTTATATGTCTGACGCCTCGTCGCCCGCGCCCGTTACCGCTCCCGATATGCTCGAACTCGCAGCGCTCCTGTGCTCGCGGGTCTGCCACGATCTCATCAGCCCCGTCGGTGCCATCGTCAACGGGCTCGAAGTGCTCGACGACGATCCCAAGCCCGAAGACCGCGAGTTCGCGCTCGACCTGATTCGCAAGAGCGCCAAGACCGCCTCGGCCCGGCTCCAGTTCTGCCGCCTTGCCTTCGGCGCCGCCGGCTCCTCCGGCGCGCAGATCGATCTCGGCGATGCCCAGACCATGGCGCGCGGCCACATCGAGGACGGCAAGTGCTCGATCACCTGGAATCTGCCGCGGCTCCTGCTGCCGAAGAATCGCGTCAAGCTGCTGCTCAACATGCTGGTCGTCGCCCAGCACACGATCCCGCGCGGCGGCATGCTGACGATCGACCCGATCGGCGAGGGCGAGACGATGAGCTTTCGCATCACTGCGACCGGACACAATGCGCGTTTGCCGCAGAACATCTCCGAGCTCCTGAGCGGCGAGCGTGGCCCCGCCGCGGATGCCCATGCGATCCAGCCTTACTATACGCGGCTGCTCGCGCAGGCCTGCGGGCTCACGGTGACGCTTAAAGCGGAAGGCGAAGCCATCATCGTTGCCGCTTCGTAAACGTACGCGTCGCGCTCCGTTTCTTAATCGAATCTTTACGAGGCGCCTCGGCTTGTCCGGAGCGCCTTATCTCTTTGTTGGTCCCGTTCTTTTGCACATACTCAACCAATATTAAACGCTTTGCGGTGAAGCTGGCCCCATTCCGAAATGGCGCATCACGCCTCGTGCGCGCCCTTCCTGTATGAAGGCCTGTTTTCATGGATGATCTGTTGCGGGAGTTTTTGACGGAGACCAGCGAGAGCCTGGACACCGTGGACAATCAGCTGGTGAAGTTCGAGCAGGAGCCGAACAACGCCAAGATCCTGGATAACATCTTCCGCCTGGTCCACACCATCAAGGGCACCTGCGGCTTCCTCGGGCTGCCGCGGCTGGAAGCGCTGGCGCATGCCGGCGAGACGTTGATGGGCAAATTCCGTGACGGCATGCCGGTGACCGGGCAGGCGGTGACGGTGATCCTGTCCTCGATCGACCGCATCAAGGAGATCCTGGCCGGGCTGGAGGCGACCGAAGCCGAGCCTGAAGGTAACGACCGCGACCTCATCGACAAGCTGGAAGCGATGGTCGAGCAGGGCATGGCGGCCATGGCGGCCGGTTCGGCTGCCGTCGCCGAATCCCCGCCGCTGGCGCCGGAGGCGCCGGTTGCCGAGGCAAAGCCTGCACCCGCCAAGGAGCTGACCTCGGGCTCGCTGATCGAGCAGACGCTGGAGCGCCCATTGCGTCCGGGCGAAGTCTCGCTCGACGAGCTCGAGCGCGCCTTCCGCGAGACTGCGATCGAGGCGCCGGTGCCCGCGCCCGTTGCAAAGGCTGAAGCCAAGTCTGAAGCAAAGGCCGAGCCCGCCCCCGAAGCGCCTGTCGCGGAAGCCAAACCCGCCAGGGAGAAGGCCGCGCCGAAGAAGTCGATGGCCGATGAGGGCGCCGGCGAGGGAGCCAGCATCGCCAACCAGTCGATCCGCGTCAACGTGGATACGCTGGAGCATCTGATGACCATGGTCTCCGAGCTGGTCTTGACCCGCAACCAGCTGCTGGAGATCTCAAGGCGCAACGAGGACACCGAGTTCAAGGTGCCGCTGCAGCGCCTCTCCAACGTCACCGCCGAGCTGCAGGAAGGCGTCATGAAGACGCGCATGCAGCCGATCGGCAATGCCTGGCAGAAGCTGCCCCGCATCGTCCGGGATCTGTCGAGCGAGCTCGGCAAGCAGATCGAACTGGAGATGCACGGCGCCGACACCGAGCTCGACCGCCAGGTGCTCGATCTGAT
>NZ_LFKY01000027.1:0-70865 GCF_028128965.1 Bradyrhizobium sp. CCBAU 25338 | reverse complement strand
CACGTCGAAATTGCCCGACGCAAGCTCGCGCATCGCCTTGCACATCGCGATCATCGGCCGCGAGATGCCGGTACCAAGCAGAAAAGCAAGGACCGCGCCGAGCAGCGTGCCGCCAACGGCCAGCATCAGCACCAGCTGCTCGGTCCGCCCGATGGTCGCCTCCGACTCCGAATCCAGCCGCTGCTGCTCGGCGAGGAGGTCGGCCTTCATCGTGGTCGCTCCTTGCAGGATCGCACCGGCGGAGCCGTTCATCTCGGTGACGAGATCATCGACCAGCTTGGCATTGGCGATCAGCTTCTCCAGCGCTTCGCGATAGGCGCCGAGCAGAGCCTTGGCATCCTTCAGGCCGGCGACGACCTTGTCGTCCATGGAATAGATCGCACCGAGCGAGTTCTCGACGAATTTCAGCCGCGCCAGCGCGCTGGTGGCGATCGCCTGGTCGGAGGTCAGCACGAAATTGGTCGCCGCCGCACTCGCCGTCTGGAACTGGGCGTTGACCTGCTTCGTGCCGAACTCGATCGCCTGCGCTTCGGAGTCGGAGGCGTTGTTGCCGATATCGTCCAGCTTGTATTTCAAGAGATTGGCGTTGCGGCTGAGCTGGTTCTGCACCAGCAGCGCACTGTCGCGCTTGGCCTTGAGCACCTTTGCGAAGGTCGCGGAGAAGTTGGAGAACTCCTTGGCGAGCTTGTCGAGGCTCTCCTGCCGCGCCGGCGTCTTGGCGCCCTTCACCGCCTGGTCGATGGCGTTCTTCAGGCTGCCTTCAGCATCCAGCGCCGCCTTGGCGTCGTCTTCCTTGCCGGTCACCACGAAATAACGGGCGGCCGAACGATAGGCGAGCAGCTCGCGATCGATGTTGCGGGCGAGATCGGCCTCGGAAACGCTGCTGCGGTACGACCCGACCCCGGAGGCGACCCGCTCGAAGCCGAAATAGGAGAAAGCCATGCTGCCGGCGGAAATCACCAGCACGGCGGCAAAGCCGAGAATGATCTTTGCACGGAACCTGAGGGCCGGAAACAGTGTACGCTTAGACGGCGACGCGATACGCCCGGACATTCCCACCCCCATTTTTAATTCAGCCGCGATCCGGAGGCGCCCCGCCCCCCGACCTGGATGCGCAAAACTAAGGCAGAATCGATAAGGGGCGGTAAATTTGGCAGGCCCGCACGATGCTCGCCGCATCGGCCAAAGGCCGATCTGGATCGAGATGATTGCTGGCATCCCACGCCAGCCCGGCTGCTCCGCCTCCCAAATCCTCGCGCGTCGAACTGGATCAATGACTTTTCAATGACGCCGGCGACCAAAATCCTAGTTGCAAAGTTCCGGGCCGCTGTCTCTAATTAGAAGCAATCAAAATCAATCCCGGGAGGACTACGCCGTGTCTAAAGTCAACCTGACAGTGAACGGCAAGGCCGTTGCTGTCGACGTCGAGGACCGGACGCTGCTGGTCCAGCTCCTTCGCGATCACCTCAACCTCACCGGAACCCATGTCGGCTGCGACACCAGCCAGTGCGGCGCCTGCGTCGTGCACATGGATGGCCGCGCGGTGAAATCCTGCACGATGCTGGCAGGGCAGGCCGATGGCGCCAGCATCACCACGATCGAGGGCATCGCCAAGGGCGACGAGCTGCACCCGATGCAGGCTGCCTTCCGCGACAATCACGGCCTCCAATGCGGCTATTGCACGCCGGGCATGATCATGTCCGCGATCGACATCGTGCAACGCCATGGTGGCCAGCTCGACGAAGCCACCGTCCGCCAGGAGCTTGAGGGCAATATCTGCCGCTGCACCGGCTACCACAACATCGTGAAAGCCGTGCTGGATGCGGCCGGACGCATGAAGGTCGCGCAGGCGGCCGAGTAGAGCGGCCGTCGCGAAGCAAGAAATCACCACTCCCGCTTTCGAGGGAAAGCGCGGGTCAACAAGAATTCCGGTCGGGAGGACCAGTCATGGGTGTTGAAGGCATCGGCGCACGCGTCGTGCGCAAGGAAGACAAGCGTTTCATTACCGGCAAGGGCCGCTACGTCGACGACATCAAGCTGACGGGCATGACCCATGCCTATTTCGTCCGCAGCCCGCACGCGCACGCCAAGGTGAAGGGGATCGACTCCTCCGCCGCACTGAAGATGCCGGGCGTGGTCGCGGTGCTCACCGGCAAGCAGCTCGTCGACGACAAGGTCGGCAACCTCATCTGCGGCTGGGCCATCACCTCCAAGGACGGCAGCCCGATGAAGATGGGTGCATGGCCGGCAATGGCGCCCGAGACGGTGCGCTTCGTCGGCCAGGCCGTTGCCGTCGTCATCGCCGAGAGCAAGAATCTCGCACGCGACGCGGCGGAAGCCGTCGTCGTCGATTACGAGGAGCTTCCCGCGGTCGCCGACATGCAAGCCGCCATCAAGGCCGGCGCGCCCCAGCTTCACCCCGAAGCGCCCGGCAACCAGGTCTATGACTGGGTCATCGGCGACGAGGGCGCCACCGATGCCGCCTTCGCCAAGGCCGCCAATGTGGTGAAGCTCGACGTCACCAACAATCGTCTCGCCCCGAACGCGATGGAGCCGCGCGCGGCCATCGCCGATTACGACGCGGCGGAGGAGCACTTCACTCTATATACGACCTCGCAGAACCCGCACGTCGCCCGCCTCGTGCTATCGGCGTTCTACAACATCGCGCCCGAGCACAAGCTGCGCGTGATCGCCCCCGATGTCGGCGGCGGCTTCGGCTCCAAGATCTTCATCTATCCCGAGGAGATGGTGGCGCTGTGGGCCTCGAAGAAGGTCGAGCGTCCCGTGAAATGGACGGGTGATCGCACCGAGGCTTTCCTCACCGACGCGCATGGCCGCGACCACATCACGCATGCCGAGATGGCGTTCGACGCCAACAACAAGATCATCGGCTTGAAGGTGAAGACCTACGCCAATTTCGGCGCCTACATGTCGCTGTTCTCGTCCTCGGTGCCGACCTACCTCTACGCGACCCTGCTGTCGGGCCAGTACAACATCCCGGCGATCCATGCCGAGGTGATCGGCGTCTACACCAACACCACGCCGGTCGACGCCTATCGCGGCGCGGGCCGCCCTGAGGCGAGCTATCTGATCGAGCGGCTGATGGAAACGGCGGCGCGACAGTTGAAGGTGGACCCGGCGGAGCTGCGCCGGAGCAACTTCATCACCCAGTTCCCGCACCAGACGCCGGTGATCATGGCTTACGACACCGGCGACTTCAACGCTTCGCTCGATGCCGCGATGAAGGCGATCGACTATGCCGGCTTCCCCGCCCGCAAGGCCAAGGCGAAGGCCGACGGCAAGCTGCGCGGCATCGGCGTGTCCTGCTACATCGAGGCCTGCGGCATCGCGCCGTCGAAGGCGGTCGGCAGCCTGGGCGCCGGCGTCGGCCTGTGGGAATCGGCCGAGGTGCGCGTCAACCCGGTCGGCACCATCGAGATCCTCACGGGATCGCACAGCCACGGCCAGGGTCACGAGACCACCTTCTGCCAGCTCGTCGCGGAACGGCTGGGCATTCCGATCAGCCAGGTCTCGATCGTCCATGGCGACACCGACAAGGTGCAGTTCGGCATGGGCACCTACGGCTCGCGCTCCGCGGCCGTCGGCCTCACTGCGATCCTGAAGGCCATGGAGAAGATGGAATCCAAGGCCAAGAAGATCGCGGCGCATGCGCTGGAAGCCTCGGAAGCCGACATCGTCATCGAGAACGGCGAGTTCAAGGTGACCGGCACCGACAAGGCGATCGCCCTGCCGATGGTCGCGCTCGCGGCCTACACCGCACACAATCTGCCTGACGGGATGGAGCCGGGCCTGAAGGAGAGCGCCTTCTACGACCCGACCAACTTCACCTTCCCGGCCGGCGCCTATATCTGCGAGCTCGAGGTCGATCCCGGCACCGGCAAGACCTCCTTCGTCAACTTCGTCGCGGCCGACGATTTCGGCCGGCTGATCAATCCGATGATCGTCGAGGGCCAGGTCCATGGCGGTCTCGCGCAAGGGATCGGTCAGGCGCTGCTCGAGCACGCGATCTACGATGCCAACGGCCAGCCGGTCACGGCCTCGTTCATGGACTATGCCATGCCGCGCGCCGACGATTTGCCCTCGTTCAACCTTTCCCACACCACGACGTTGTGTCCGGGCAATCCGCTCGGCATCAAGGGCTGCGGTGAGGCCGGCGCGATCGGGGCGTCAGCGGCCGTGATCAACGCGATCACGGACGCGATCGGCAAGAACAATCTGGAAATGCCCGCAACCCCTGATCGGGTGTGGCGCACGGTACACGCGGCTTAAGAGGGAGGAACGAAGATGTACCAGACCACCTATCATCGCGCCTCCTCGGTCGACGAAGCCGTCAGCCTGTTCGGCAAGAGCAGCGAGGCGAAGTTCCTTGCCGGCGGCCAGACGCTGCTGCCGGTCATGAAGCAGCGGCTCGCCGCACCGTCGGACGTCATCGACCTCGGCAAGATCAAGGAGTTGCAGGGTATCGAACTGTCGGGCGACGTACTGACCATCAAGGCCGCCACGACCTATTACGACATCATGCAGAATGCCGATGTGAAGAAGGCGATCCCCGCGATCGCCTATCTCACCTCGGTGCTCGGCGATCCCGCGGTGCGCTACCGCGGCACGATCGGCGGCTCGATTGCGAACAACGATCCTGCCGCGGATTTCCCGGCCGCGCTGCTCGCGCTCGGCGCCACCGTGAAGACCAACAAGCGGTCGATCTCGGCGGATGACTTCTTCAAGGGCCTGTTCACCACGGCGCTCGAAGACGGCGAGATCATCACCGCCGTGTCATTCCCGGTGCCGGCGAAGGCAGGCTACGAAAAGATGCGGCATCCGGCCTCGCGCTTCGCGCTGACCGGCGTGTTCGTCGCGCAGACCAAGTCGGGCGAGGTTCGGGTGGCCGCCACCGGTGCCTCGCAGAGCGGCGTGATGCGCGTACCCGCGATCGAAGCCGCGCTGAAGGCGAACTGGTCGCCCTCGGCGATCGACAACGTGGCGATTTCGGCGAACGGACTGCTGGCCGATATCCACGGCACGGCGGAGTACCGCGCCAATCTCGTCAAGGTGATGGCCCAGCGCGCGGTCGCCGCTGCGCGCTGATAGCGCCTCCACGCAAATTTTCCGCGGCGCGCACTTCGGTGCGCGCCGTTTTTATTTGGCCATGCGGCATGAAAACCGCTTGCCTCGCTGACGTGAAGGCGAGAAAAGTTAATCAGCCAATTAACTCGCCCCCAAGAGCAACGTGAGGCGTTTGCCGGATCACCGGCACCTGCCCGCGACCCGAGGAAACAACAACGTGCTCGATAAATCAGCCCCCACCTCATCCGTCCGCGCCTCCGGGCCGCTCTCGGGCTTTCGCATCGTCGAATTCGCCGGCATCGGACCTGGTCCGTTCGCCTGCATGATGCTGGCCGACATGGGCGCCGACGTCGTCACGCTCGATCGCGTCGGTGCGAAGAAAAGCATGAAATCCGTCGCCGGCCGCGGCCGCAAGGTGATCGAGCTCGACCTCAAGGACAAGGCCGCGATTGCACAGGTGCTCGACCTGCTTGCCAGCGCCGATGCCCTGGTCGAGGGCTTCCGTCCCGGCGTGATGGAGCGGCTCGGGCTCGGGCCCGAATTGGTCCTCGCGCGCAACCCAAAACTCGTCTATGGCCGCATGACCGGCTGGGGCCAGGAAGGCCCGCTCGCCAACTCTGCGGGGCATGACATCAACTACATCTCCATCACCGGTGCGCTTGCCGCGATCGGCACGAAGGAGGCGCCAGTGCCGCCGCTCAATCTGGTCGGCGATTTCGGGGGCGGCGCACTTTATCTCGTCGTCGGCGTGCTCGCGGCGCTCCTGGAGGCGCAGAAGTCCGGTAAAGGCCAGGTCGTCGATGCCGCCATGTGTGACGGCGCGGCGTCGCTGATGTCATTCTTCTTCGACATGACAGCGATGGGACGCTGGTCCGAGGGGCGCAACCAGAACTTCCTCGATGGCGGCGCGCATTTCTACGGCGTCTATGAATGCGCCTGTGGCCATTTCGTCTCGATCGGCTCGATCGAGCCGCAATTCTATGCGCTGCTGCGCGAGCACGCCGGGCTCACCGACGCCGATTTCGACGCGCAGATGGATCCCAAGGCCTGGCCCGCGCTGAAGGAGAAGCTCAAGACGGTGTTCAAGAGCAAGACGCGCGAGGACTGGTGCAAGATCATGGAAGGCACCGACATCTGCTTCGCGCCGGTGCTGACCATGTCGGAGGCGACAAAGCATCCGCACATGGTCGCGCGAAAGGTCTTCGTGGAGCGTCACGGCATCAAGCAGCCGGGGCCGGCACCGCGCTTCTCGCGCACGCCCTCGACGGTGCGGGAGCCGGAGCCGGCGGAGATCGCCGCGGTGATGCAGGCGTGGAAGGCGGCGAAGTAGCCCAGCGCACAGACCTGTAGGGTGGGCAAAGGCGCGACGCGCCGTGCCCACCATCACTCCGCAATTCCCATAGAGGTGGTGGGCACGCTTCCGCCTTCGCTCTTCGAGCTACGGCGGACAAGTCGCTTTGCCCACCCTACTACAGCTGTTGTGACGCGGCAGCTGTGCCCGCACGCGCCGCGCGACCTACGCCGCGCTATCCACCTTCAGCACCCCGCGCCGGATCTGATCCTCCTCGATCGATTCGAACAGGGCCTTGAAATTGCCCTCGCCGAAGCCGTCGTCGCCCTTACGCTGGATGAACTCGAAGAAGATCGGGCCGATCGCGTTGGCGGAGAAGATCTGCAGCAGCACCTTGGTCTGGCCGCCCTCGACGACGCCCTCGCCATCGATCAGGATGCCGTTCTTCCGGAGCCGCACGACGTCTTCCCCATGCTTGGGCAAGCGCGCATCGATCTTCTCGAAATAGGTGTCGGGCGGCGACGGCATGAAGGGCAGGCCGGCCTCTCGCAGGTCTTCGATGGTGCGATAGATGTCGCGGCAGCCGCAGGCGATGTGCTGGATGCCCTCGCCGCGATAGGTCTTGAGATATTCCTCGATCTGGCCAGACTCGCCGGCGTCCTCGTTGATCGGAATCCTGATCTTGCCGTCCGGGCTCGTCAGCGCGCGCGAGAACAGGCCGGAGGCGCGGCCCTCGATGTCGAAGAAACGGATCTGGCGGAAGTTGAACAGCTTCTCATAGAAGCCGGCCCAGACGTCCATGCGGCCGCGATGAACGTTGTGGGTGAGATGGTCGAGATAGAACAGGCCGGCGCCGACCGGCCGTGGATCGCGTGCGCCGAGCCATTCGAACTCGGCATCATAGGCCGAGCCGTTGGCGCCGTAGCGGTCGACGAGATAAAGCAGGCTGCCTCCGATCCCCTTGATCGCGGGGACATCGAGCGTTTTCTGCGCCGATGGCACATCGGCAGGTTCGGCGCCGAGCGAAATCGCGCGGTCATAGGCCGCCTTCGCGTCGACGACGCGAAAGGCCATCGACGGCGCGCAGGGGCCATGTGCGGCGACGAACTCGTAGCCGTGGGTTCCGGGCTGCTCGTTGACGAGATAGTTGATGTCGCCCTGGCGGTAGACCGTGATCTTCCTGGTCCTGTGGCGCGCGACGGGCGCATAGCCCATCAGCTTGAACAGCGCGTGCAGCTCTTCCGGATTGGGATGCGCATATTCGACGAACTCGAACCCGTCGGTGCCCATCGGATTGTCGGCGCTGATCGTGGCCGGCGGTGCATCGTGCGGAAACGGACCCATGCTGTTCTCCCAATTTGCTGCCGGGAGGAACTATCCTTCATAGCATGCGCAAGGGGCGTGCAAACGGGACGCGATTTCGCTACCCTATGCACGCTTTGTGCAAGAAATGGACGATTGACGCATGATTCCCGTGGACGCCTTCGACCTCAAGATCCTGGGCGCACTCCAGGACGACGGCCGCCTCACCAACCAGGAGCTCGCCGAGCTCGCTGGCCTCTCCGCCTCGCAATGCTCGCGCCGGCGGATGCGGCTGGAGGAGGAGAAGGTGATCGCGGGCTATCATGCCGACCTCTCCAGCGAGGCGCTCGGCTTCGGCGTGATCGCCTTCATCCAGGTGACGTTGGCCACGCATTCGCCGGATAACTCCAAGCGTTTTCGCGCGCTGGTGAACCGGATCGACGAGATCCAGGAAGCGTATTCGCTCACGGGCGACGCCGACTATGTGTTGAAAGCCGTGCTGCGCGACCTCAAGGGCCTCTCCAACCTCGTCAACGACGTCTTGATGCCGCACCAGAGCGTGGCGCATGTGCGCTCCTCGATCGTGCTCGACAGGCTCAAGGAAAGCTCACGGCTCCCGCTCAAGGAAACCAGGGCCGGCTGAAATCGAGGGAACTATGGCATTCGCGCGGAGCGCGCGATCTGCGATGATCCGGCTCTACGTGCGGAGATTCGACATGGCCCTCCAGCTTCGGCCGAACTGCGAATTTTGCGACCGTGACCTGCCGCCGAACGCAACGGACGCGCGGATCTGCTCCTATGAATGCACGTTCTGCGCGGATTGCGTCGAGACCAAGCTGTTCAACGTCTGCCCGAATTGCGGCGGCGGTTTCGCCCCGCGCCCGATCAGACCGACGCGGGAGTGGCGCCCCGGCGTGTGCACGAACAAGCAGGCGCCGTCCGACAAGCGGGTGCATTTGAAGTACAGCGTGGAGGATGTCGCGGCGCATTGCGCGAGGATCAAGGACGTGCCGCCGGAGAGGCGGTAGTTACGGGGCCGTCGTTCCGGGGCGCGCAAAGCGCGAACCCGGAACCTCGAGATTCTCAGGTGCGCAATCGCGCACCGTAGTTCGATGCTTCGCATCGCCCCGGAATGACGGTGACCCTACTCCGCCGGCAGAATCGTCCCCTCGACCTCGCCGAAGCCGACGCGATAGCCATTGCCCTGGCACCAGCCGCGCATGACGAGGCTGTCGCCGTCTTCCAGGAACGAGCGCTTGGCGCCGCCAGGCAGGTCGACCGGCTCGGTGCCATTCCAGCTGATCTCCAGAAGACTGCCGCGCTGGTCCTTCTCGGGGCCGGAGATGGTGCCGGACCCTAAGAGATCGCCGACATTCATGGCGCAGCCGCTGGAAGCGTGGTGCATGAGCTGCTGCACCGAGGACCAGTACATGTACTTGAAATTGGTGCGACTGATGCTGGCGGGTGCATTGGCGCCCGCAGCGCGCAAGGACACATCCAGCTCGACATCATAGTTCTGCGGCTTCGTCTGCTTGAGATAGTCGAGCGGCACCGGCTCCTGCTCCGGCCCCTTCAGCCGGAACGGCTCCAGCGCCTCGCGCGTCACCACCCAGGGGCTGATCGAGGTCGCAAACGCCTTGGCGAGAAACGGCCCGAGCGGCACATATTCCCATTGCTGGATGTCCCGCGCGCTCCAGTCGTTGAGTAACACGAAGCCGAAGATCATGTCTTCGGCTTGGCCCTCGTTGAGCATGCCGCCCATCGGCGACGGCTGGCCGATGACGACGCCCATCTCCAGCTCGAAATCGAGCCGCTTGCACGGCGCAAAGCTCGGCAGCTCCACATTCGGCGGCTTCAGCTGCCCGCGCGGGCGCTTCACCTTGGTGCCTGACACGACCACGGTCGAGGCCCGGCCGTTGTAAGCGATGGGCATATGCAGCCAGTTTGGCTGCAGCGCGTTGTCCTTGCCGCGGAACATCACGCCGACATTGGTGGCGTGCTCTTTCGAGGAATAGAAGTCGGTGTAGCCGGAGACGGTGAAGGGCAGATGCAGTTTGGCAGCCGACATGGGAACCAGGGCCAGCTTGCGCAACTCGTCATTGTCGCGCAATTCGGGATTGTCGTGCCTCAGGAGTTCGCTGATCCGCGCGCGGGTCGTCGACCACACTTTCGGGCCCAACGACATGAACGGGTTCAGGCTGCCTGCCGCAAAGATCCCCGGCTGTCCGACATCGAGGCGGCCATCCTGCTCGAGCTCCCAGAGATCGAGAATGTAGGCGCCGATGGCGACACCGACGCGCGGCGCCAATCCATTCGCCGAGAACACGCCATAGGGCAGGTTCTGGATCGGGAAGTCGGAGGCGGGATCGACGTCGATGAAGGAGCGGAGGCTGGGGTCGTTGGGGTGGGGCATTGGCTTCCTGCCGGATGTTTTTTTACAGTTTCTTCGCCGTCATTCCGGGGCGCGCGGAGCGCGAGCCCGGAATCCATAACCACGATCGTGAGTATGGATTCCGGGCCTGCGCCTTCGGCGCATCCCGGAATGACGAAGTAACTACGGCCGGCTCGGATCGAACCGCTTCTCCAGTCCGTTCCAGCAATCGGCATAGTCGTCCTGGAGCGTCGATGATTTCGCCGCATGCGCGGTGACGCGCTGCGGGTAGCGGGTCTCGAACATGAAGGCCATGGTGCCCGTCAGCTTCACCGGCTTCAATTCGCCATTGCTGGCGTGCTCGAAAGCGTCGCGGTCGGGACCGTGCGGCAGCATGCAATTGTGCAGGCTCATGCCGCCGGGGACGAAACCTTGCGGCTTGGCGTCGTAGACGCCGTAGATCAGGCCCATGAACTCGCTCATGATGTTCATGTGGTACCAGGGCGGACGGAAGGTGTTCTCGGCGACCATCCAGCGCTCGGGGAAGATCACGAAATCGATGTTCGCGGTGCCCGCGGTCTCCGACGGCGAGGTCAGCACCGTGAAAATCGAGGGATCGGGATGGTCGAAGCCGATCGCGCCGACGGGAGAGAAGGTGCGCAGATCATATTTGTACGGCGCATAATTGCCGTGCCAGGCGACGACGTCGATCGGCGAATGCGGCAGCGTGGTCTTGAACAGCGAACCGCCCCACTTCACGAACAGTTCGGTCGGCGTGTCCTTGTCCTCGTAGTTCGCGACCGGCGTGAGGAAGTCACGCGCGTTCGCGAGGCAGTTGGCACCGATCGGACCGCGCTCCGGCAGGGTGAACGCACCGCCGTAATTTTCGCAGAGATAGCCGCGCGCCGGGCCATTCGGAATCTCGACCCGGAACTTGACTCCGCGCGGGATCACCACGATCTCGCCGGGCTCGGCGTCGATGCGGCCGAATTCCGTGACGAGGCGCAAGACGCCCTGCTGGAGCACGAACATCAGCTCGCCGTCGGCATTGTAGAAATGCTGATCCACCATCGATTTGGTGATGAGGTAGACATGCGCGGCCATGCCGGCCTGGGTGTTCACGTCACCCGCCGTCGTCATGGTCTGCACGCCCTCAACGAAGGTGACATCCTCCTTGGGGAGCGGCGTCGGATCCCAGCGCAGCTGCGCGATCGGCAGCTCGTATTCATGGCACGGTGCCGAGCGCCACAGGCCGGCATCGACCTTCTCGAAGCGGCCGGAATGCTTTACCGAGGGCCGGATGCGGTACAGCCAGGAGCGCTCATTGGCGCCGCGCGGCGCGGTGAAAGGCGAGCCCGAGAGCTGCTCGGCATAGAGCCCGTAGGCGCAACGCTGCGGCGAGTTGCGCCCGATCGGCAACGCGCCCGGCAGCGCCTCGGTCTCAAAGCTGTTGCCGAAGCCGGACATGTAACCCGGCGTCACCTGGGCCGAGCTGCGGATGATCTGGTCAGGCGAGGTATTGATGTTCATGACTATCCTCCTCCTTGCAAGGCAGCCCACATTTCCTGGTCGCGCTTGTCGGTCCAGATCACGGGGTCGTCGATCCCCGACGCCTCGTCATAGGCGCGCGACACGTTGAACGGCAGGCAGTGCTCGTAGATGGCGAAGCTGGAAAATTTCGGATCCATCACCTCGCGCGTCGCCGCCATCGATTCCTTCAGCGTGCGGCCCCGGGCAACGGAGATTTCGGCCGCGCCATAGAGCGAGGTGACGAAGTCGCGCGTCATCGCGATGGCCTCGCGCACCGTGGCTGTGCCCTTCAGCGCATCGCCGCGGCCCGGCGCGATCGCCTTGGGATTGAAGTTGCGGATCTCGTTCAACGTCATCGGCCATTCGCGTAAATGCGCATCGCCGCAATAGCAGGCCGAGTGATATTCGATCAGGTCGCCGGAGAACATCACCTCCGCGTCCGGCACCCAGGCGACGATGTCGCCGGAGGTGTGGCCGGCGCCCAGCTGCATCAGGCGAACCTCACGCTTGCCGAGGTAAATCGTCATCTCGCCTTCGAAGGTCAGCGTCGGCCAGGTCAGGCCGGGAATGCTTTGCGCATCCTGGAACAGCCGCGGGAAGCGGCCATATTCGGAATCCCAGTCCTGCTTGCCGCGCTCCTCGATCAGCCGATAGGTCTCCTGCGAGGCGACGATGCCCTGCGCCTTGTAAGCAGAGGCGCCAAGCACGCGCACGGCGTGATAGTGCGACAGCACGACATATTTGATCGGCTTGTCGGTGACGGCACGCACGCGCTCGATCACCTTGTTCGCCATCGCGGGCGTCGCCTGCGCGTCGAACACGAGGCAGCTGTCGTCGCCGACGATGACGGCGGTGTTCGGATCGCCCTCGGCGGTGAAGGCATAGAGGTCCGTACCGATCTCGGAGAAGGTGATCTTCTTCTCGGAGAGATCGCCGGTGGATGCGAAGTTCTTCGCCATCAATTCGTCCTTACAGGTTTATTGCTGTTGCTGTTGTTGCTGCTGACCGTCGATCATGCGGCGCTTCGCCAGCCCGATCGCCTCCTGCAGCACGTCGATATCGCCGATATGGTTGGCGAGGATCAGCACCAGCGCCGAATCGAGATCGGCGCTCTGCTCCTCGGTGAGCCCGCGATGCGCCTCGACGATGGCGCGGAAGGCGTCGTCGGGACGTGCGAAGTTGGAGCTGGTGGAAAGCGGCATGCGAACCTCAATACAAGCCTTCGGCACGCGCCAGCGCTGCCGCGATCGTCGCACGCGTCGGATGGTGGAAGCGCGCCGCGACATAACCATCCGGCCTCAGCAGATAGGCGGCGCCCGGTTCGGCGCCGTAGCGCTTTGCGACCAAGCCCGAGGGATCGGCAAACCCGCCCTCGCCGCCGATGCGGATGCCCTTGACGCCATCGGGCGCATCGATGGCCGCACCATTGCTGAACGACAGCAGGGTGAAGTCCGTTCCACCCTTGCGGAAGGCATCCGTCAGATAGATCTGCTCGCCGGCCGGCGTCGTGACGGGAGCGTCGAGCATGGAACAGCCGGGCGACGGTCCGCCGTGCCACGTATCCGCGTCGAGTGAGGACAAGGGGGAATCATAGCTGCATGGCACCGAAAGCCGGCCGCCATTGACCATGCGCTTGCCGAACTCCGTCTCCTTCGCCAGCGACAGCACCGCCTTGCGCAGCCGTGCCTCCTGATGTGAGTTCGGCGCCATGAAATCGGTCGAGCGGGTCGATTCGCGGATGTTCTCGTCGGCGGCTGCGCTACGCTCAATGTGATAGCTCTCGAGCAGGCTCGCGGGCGAGGTCCCGCGCAGCACCCGGTTGAGCTTCCAGGATAGGTTTTCGGCGTCTTCCAGCCCGGAATTGGCGCCGCGTGCGCCGAAGGGCGAGACCTGATGCGCGGAATCGCCGGCAAAGACCACGCGGCCATGGATGAAGCGGTCCATCCGCCGGCACTGGAATTTGTAGAGCGAGATCCACTCGAACGCGAACTTGTCGTGGCCGAGCATACGCGCGATCCGCGGCCGCACGTTCTCGGGCTTCTTCTCGACGACGGGATCAGCGTAGCGGTTGAGCTGGAGGTCGATGCGCCAGACATCGTCGGGCTGCCGGTGCAGCAGCGCCGAACGCCCGGCATGGAACGGCGGATCGAACCAGAACCAGCGCTCGGTCGGGAATTCCGCAGTCATCTTGACGTCGGCAATGAGGAACTGATCCTCGAATACCTGTCCGGCGAACTCTGCGCCGACCATCTGCCGCAGCGAGGAGCGCGCGCCGTCGCAGGCGATGACATATTGGGCGAGCACGCGGTACGCGCCCTCGGGCGTCTCGATCGTCAACGCGACGGAACCGTTGCGTTGCTCGAGCGCCGTCACCTTGTTGCGCCAGCGCAGGTCGATCTCAGGCAGATCGTCGATGCGATCGACCAGATAGGCCTCGGCGTAATATTGCTGGAGATTGATGAAGGCCGGCCGCTTGTGGCCGTCCTCCGGCAGAAGATTGAATTGGTAAAGTTGGGATTCGCCGTGGAAGATGCGGCCGACGCTCCACACCACGCCCTTGTCGACCATGCGGTCGCCGACGCCGAGCCGGTCCCAATATTCCAGCGAGCGCTTCGAGAAGCAGATCGCGCGGGAGCCCTCGCCGATGCGGTCGGCATCATCCAGAAGGACGACACGCTGGCCGCGCTGAGCAAGATCGATCGCGAGCGACAGCCCAACAGGGCCCGCACCGACCACCACGACCGCGTGCTCGGCCGGGCTCTGGCCGGAACGATCCTGATCGGGGTGGCGTCGATAGCCGAACTGGGATTTGGCCTGTGCCATGCACTAACCTCGGCTCTGGTCAGGAGAGGACTGATCTGCTAGATAGTCTCACGTGCAACTATTTTGGACCGGAGCCGGCCGGCCGTCAACTGGAATTCGGAGCGCTTTCCTTGGCAAGGACATCCAGCGACATCGCGCTGAAGGCGCGCGAGACTTCGGCGCGGCCAAAGCCACGGCTCGACCTGTTCAAGTTCGTGCCGTTCCGCCTCAACCGGCTCGCAGCGGAAGTCAGCTCCGCGCTTTCGGTCGAATATCAGGAACGGCATGGCCTCGACATTCCGGCCTGGCGCGTGATCGCCACGCTCGGCTTCCGCAACGATGCCTGCAGCGCGCAGTACATCGCGCAATGCACCCGCACGCACAAATCCACCATCAGCCGCGCGGTGACCACGCTGCTCAACGACGATCTGATTGAACGGGTCGAGAACGAGGCCGACCGCCGCGAATTCCGGCTGCAACTGACGAGGAAAGGCCGAGCGCTCTACGAAGAGCTCTTCCCGCAATTGCTGCGGCGGGAAGACGAGATCCTCGCTTGCCTTTCCGCGCAGGAGCGCAGGCAACTCTCGGCCCTGCTCGGCAAGATCGAGCAGAGCCTCGATCTGATCCAGACCAGCGAAGAGGCCGACGCCAAGCAGGCGTATTAGCCCCTCCGTCATTGCAGGCTCGCGCTGCGCGCGCCCCGGAATGACAACTTCCTATTTCGCGAAAGATCGCGTCGGCGGCAAATGCAGCGCCCAGGCGTCGACCTTCTCGCTGGCGCGCGGATAGATCTCCGTCACGATCGGATCATGTCCGGGAATGAACCTGTCGGGATGGCCGGCAAGGCGCTCGATCGTCTCCCAGCCCTGCGCCATGTCGCCGACATTGTAGACGATCGGGAACGGGCTCCTGCGCTGCAGATTGGCATAGTAATGCGCAGCATCGGATGCCAGCACCACCGGGCCGCGCGCGGTTGCGACCCTGACCACCTGCAAGCCGTCGGAATGGCCGCCGACGCGATGCACGGTTACGCCCGGAGCAACCTCGCCGTCACCCGAATAGAAGCTGACGCGCTCGCCATAGACGTGGCGCACCATCTGCGTGACGTGCTCGACCGAGAACGGATGTCGCAACAGGCCGTTGCACATGCAGCGGCCGGTCGCGTAAGCCATCTCGCGCTCCTGGAGATGGAAGCGCGCATTCGGGAAGCGGTCGAGATTGCCGGCATGGTCGTAATGCAGATGCGTCACGATGACGTCGCGAATCGCAGATGCGGTGATGCCGAAACGCTCCAGCGCATCGACCGGGTTGAGCGTCAGCTTGCGCGCCCGCGCGCTCGCCTCCTCGGCATTGAAGCCGGTGTCGACCAGAATGTCGCGGCCGTGCCCTCGGATCAGCCAGACGAAATAGTCGAGGTCCTGCGCCGCACTGTCATGTGGATCGGGTAGCAGGAAGTTCATGCTGGGGGTGCGCGGCGACATCGTCGCGTAGCGCAGGGCGTAGATTTCGTAGACGTTTCCCATGGTCTTGCTTTTCTGAGTCGGATCTTTTGGGACGATCGAGCACACCAAGCCATCGTCGGCAGGAAAGGTCAAACGGGGCGTTGCGTCGGGAGCCGGCCCTGCAATGTGAGACCAATCACATTTTTCGTCGCCATGGTTGCCCTAACATGCTGCCGATAGGATCGAACCAGGCCGCGCCGAGTACCGTCATGACAGCCCGTCTATCCCCTCGCGGCACGCCCATACGTTGCGGTCAATCGCTACGATAATGCCGAATCTCCAAGCGGTTGACGCCCCCCGTCCCCGGTTTGATAATGCAAGAAGCGTAAGTTAAGGTCGCCGCGGCGCAAGCTGGAACGGCGCCTTTTTGGCTGGACCGCGCTGATTATGAAAATTCGCTTCTTTTTTCTTCTGCCCTTGCTCGTCTCGCTTGTCCCGACTGCCCCATCCTTTGCGGCCGGCGACCGTTTTGCGCTGGTCATCGGCAACGCCAAATATCCGGATGCGGATGCTCCGCTGAAGGAACCGATCAACGACGCGCGCGACGTGGCCGATGAGCTCAAGCGGGACGGCTTCTCGGTCGAGATCGGCGAGAACCTGACCGGCGACGCGATGCGCCGCGCCTTCGACAAGCTCTACGGCAAGATCAAGCCGGGATCGGTGGCGCTGGTGTTCTTCAGCGGTTTCGGCATCCAGTCGGCGCGCCAAAGCTACTTGCTGCCGGTCGATGCGCAGATCTGGACGGAGTCCGACGTGCGCCGCGATGGTTTCAGCCTCGAGACCGTGCTCGGCGAGCTCAACAGCCGCGGCGCCGGCGTCAAGATCGCGCTGATCGATGCGTCCAGGCGCAATCCGTTCGAGCGCCGGTTCCGCAGCTTCTCGGCCGGCCTGACCCCGGTCATCGCGCCCAACGGCACGCTGGTGATGTATTCGGCGGCGCTGGCCTCGGTGGTCTCGGACGCCGGTGGCGACCACAGCCTGTTCGTCCAGGAGCTGTTGAAGGAGATCCGCGTTCCCGACCTGATGGCCGAAGAGACGCTGAACCGTACCAAGATGGGCGTCACCCGTGCCTCTCGCGGCGAGCAGGTGCCGTGGATTTCCTCGTCATTGGCCGAAGATTTCTCGTTCATTCCGGGCGCCGGCGGATCGCGTCCCGCAACGACGCCGCCGCCCGCGCCTCCCGCTGCGCCGGCCGTCATCGCCAACAACCCGCCGCCGGCACCACCCGCCCCGCCGACACCGCCTCCGCCGCCGAAGCCGGCCGACACTGCTGCGGCACCCACACCCCCTCCTGCGCCCGCACCGGCCCCGTCGCCGAAGCCGCAGATCGAGGCTGCCCTGCCGCCACCACCGCCGCCGGTGAAACCGATCGATCCCGGTCCTGCGCCGAGCACGGACAGCGGGCCGAGCGCCGCCGTCCTGGCTGACGATCCCACCATCAAGAGCCTGACCGCCAAGATCGCCGCCAATCCGGACGACGTGAACGCGCTGTACCGGCGCGGCCAGGTCTATGCCAGCAAGGGCGCCTACAACCTCGCGATCAAGGATTTCGACGACACCATCCGGATCAATTCGAAGGACGTCGAGGCGCTGAACAACCGCTGCTGGACCCGCACCGTGGTCGGTGACCTCCAGGGCGCGCTGAAGGATTGCAACGAGGCACTGCGGCTTCGGCCGAACTTCGTCGATGCACTGGACAGCCGGGGACTCGTGAACCTCAAGTCGGGAGCGGTGAAGAATGCCATCGCCGATTTCGACGCGGCCCTGAAGATCAACCCGCGCCTCACTTCATCGCTCTATGGACGGGGCCTTGCCAAGCAACGCAATGGCTCCGCCCAGGAAGGGGCGCTGGATATCGCCAATGCCAAGGCGATGGATCCGAACATCGTTCAGGAATTCGCAAGCTACGGAGTGCGTTGATATTTTTTTGAATTGAGGCAGTCGAAGCCTCGAACCTTGAACGGGCCAAGAAAGACTAATGGGCGGATGCCGCAAGAGGCCTTTTCTGGGCTTGTTGCTGGAATTTGGAAGCACGCGAGCCGGCTGAGCAGGAGGGACTGGCTATGAGATTGGCTGCAAAAGGACTTACCGCGATCCTGTCCATCATCATCGTCGGCGCCGCTCTGTCATTGCCGCGCTCAGCCGCGTACGCGGGCGATGACGGCAACAGCAAGAATGTGACCGAGGACGAGATCGTCCGCGCGCTCGCGCCGCCGGCCAAGAAGCCCCTGACCCGCGGCCTCTCGATTGGCCCGCAGACCGAATCCGCGCCGAACGCGGCGGAGACCAAGCTGATTCAGTCCGTGCGCGGCCGCTCGACACGCTCGCTGTCGTCGACCGAGCGCGAGGAAATCGCTTCAGTCGTCAAGGACAAGCCGAACATCGATCTCGAAATCACGTTCGACTACAACTCCGCCAACATCAGCGCCAAGTCGATGCCATCGGTGCAGGCACTCGGTCGGGCGCTGACCAGTCCCGACCTGAAGGGCTCGACCTTCGTGGTCGCCGGCCACACCGACGCTGCCGGCGGCGAAGCCTACAACCAGGACCTGTCGGAGCGTCGCGCCGATTCGATCAAGCGCTACCTCGTCGAGAAATACAACATCTCCGCGACCGATCTCGTCACCGTCGGCTACGGCAAGAGCAAGCTCAAGAATCCGAGCCAACCGCTGGCAGAGGTCAACCGCCGCGTGCAGGTCGTCAACATGGAAAACAAGACTACCGCGTCGAAGTGAGCCGGACGTAATCCTTTACAGTGAAAAGTCGTGATGTGGTGTAAGGTCTCGCTTCCAAAGCGCGTCCCGCAACCTTGCGGGACGCTTTATTTCAGGGAAACGCTCTGTCTGGGCCTCGCGCGGACGGCCGTGAGCCAGGCCAGGATGATCCGGCGATGAATCTGACCGAATATCTCAAGCCGGCCGGAACCGTGCTGTTCGTCGCCGTGCTCGGCGTCGGCTATTATCTGTTCGAGCATCGGCATCGCCCGGAAGCGAAGGAGACGCCGGGCGAGGCGCTCGTCATCGTGACGAAGTCGACCAACGCCTGCTTCTCCGACCTGGTGCGGGTGACGGGCTTCTTCGTGCCGCGCCGCGAGGCGGTGGTCGTTGCCGACCAGGAAGGCTCGAGAGTCACCGACCTCTTGGTCACCGAGGGCGCCGTTGTCGCCGACAACCAGGAGCTGGCGCGCCTGACTGCGCCGCCGCAGATCCCGGGCCAGCCGCAGCGACCCGGCCAACAAGGCCCGATCTCGTTGAGAGCACCTGCGCCGGGGCTCGTCACCGAGGTCCGCACCATCGTCGGCGCGCCGGCCTCGCCGCAAGCCGGTCCGATGTTCCGCATCGCCGTCAACAACGAGATCGAGCTCGACGCCCAGGTGCCGGCGGTGCACATGTCCAAGCTCAGTTCCGGCGCGACCGTGCGCATCAGCCGCGACGACGCGCCCGATTTGATCGGACGCGTCCGGCTGGTCGCGCCCGAAATCGACCGCACGACCCAGCTCGGGCGCGTCCGCATCAGCGTTACCAACAATCCATCACTCAAGGTCGGCGTGTTCGCCCGCGCCTCGATCGACGCCAAGCGCAGCTGCGGCGTCTCGATCCCCAAGACGGCGATCGATCATCTCATGGTGCAGGTCGTCAAAGGCAACATTGTCGAGACGCGCAAGGTGCGGGTCGGACTGTCGTCCGACAGCGCGACGGAAATCCTGGAAGGGCTCGAGGTCGGCGAAATCGTCGTGGCCGACGCCGGCTCTTCGCTCCATGATGGCGACCAGATCAAGACCATGTTCGCCGATGAACTCGATCGCACGCGGGTACGCTGATGGCTCTCAATATCTCGGCATGGTCGATTCGTCATCCGCTGCCGTCCGTCGTCTTTTCAATCATCCTCCTGGTTCTCGGCTGGACCTCCTTCACCAAGCTTGCAGTGACGCGGCTGCCCTCGGCCGACATCCCCGTGATCTCGGTTGCGGTCTCGCAGTTTGGCGCAGCGCCAGCCGAGCTCGAATCCCAGGTCACCAAGACGGTTGAAGACGCGGTCTCCGGCGTCGAGGGCGTCAGGCACATCACCTCCTCGATCACCGACGGCCTGTCGGTCACCACGATCCAGTTCGCGCTCGAGACCAACACCGACCGCGCGCTCAACGACGTCAAGGACGCGGTGACGCGCGTGCGCTCCAACCTGCCGCAGAACGTCACCGAGCCGCTGATCCAGCGCGTCGACGTCATCGGCCTGCCGATCGTCACCTATGCCGCGATCTCGCCCGGCAAGACGCCGGAGCAGCTCTCCTATTTCGTCGACGACGTGGTCAAGCGCGCGCTTCAGGGCGTGCGCGGCGTCGCGCAGGTCGAGCGCATCGGCGGTGTCGAGCGCGAGATCCTGGTCTCGCTCGATCCCGATCGCTTGCAGGCAATGGGCCTGACTGCCGTCAATGTCAGCCAGAGCCTGCGCGGCACCAATGTCGACGTCGCCGGCGGGCGCGCCGAGATCGGCAAGAACGACCAGGCGATCCGCACGCTCGCAGGCGCCAAGACGCTGGGCGATCTCGCCGGCACCATGATCCCGCTGTTCGGCGGCGGCGAGGTCCGGCTCGACGATCTCGGCACCGTCACCGACACCATCGCCGACCGCCGCACCTTCGCCCGCTTCAATGGCGAGCCGGTGGTCGCGCTCGGCATCAAGCGTTCCAAGGGCGCCAGCGACGTGAAGGTCGCCGAAGCCGTGCAGAAACGCATCGACGCGCTGAAAGCCGCCTATCCCGAGGTCGACCTGAAGCTGATCGACACCTCGGTCGAGTACACCAAGGGCAATTACCACGCGGCGATCTCGACCCTGTTCGAAGGCGCCATCCTCGCCGTCGTCATCGTGCTCCTGTTCCTGCGCGACCTGCGCGCGACCATCATCGCCGCGATCTCGCTGCCGCTGTCGATCTTCCCGGCGTTCTGGGCGATGGACCTGCTCGGCTTTTCGCTGAACCTCGTCAGCTTCCTCGCCATCACGCTGTCGACCGGCATTCTCGTCGACGATGCCATCGTCGAGATCGAGAACATCGTCCGGCACATGAACATGGGCAAGTCGCCCTACCGTGCCGCGTTGGAGGCCGCCGACGAGATCGGCCTCGCGGTCATCGCGATCTCGCTGACCATCATCGCGATCTTCGCACCGGCGAGCTTCATGTCGGGCATTGCCGGACAGTTCTTCAAGCAGTTCGGCATCACCGTCTCGGTGCAGGTGTTCTTCTCGCTGCTCGCGGCCCGCTTCGTCACCCCGGTTCTGGCAGCCTACTTCCTCAAGCACCATACGCATGTGGAACCGCCGCCCGGCCGGATATTGCGGTCCTATCATCGGATCGTGGCCTGGTCGGTGAAGCACCATTTCATCACGGTGCTGATCGGCCTCGGCGTCTTCGCCGCCTCGATCTGGAGCATCACGCTGCTGCCGCAGGGCTTTCTGCCGGCGCAGGACAGCGCCCGCTCGCTGCTCGCCCTCGAGCTGCCGCCGGGCACCCAGCTCGCCTACACCGAAAAGGTCACCGAGGACATCGTCGCGCGCCTGCGCAAGCGGCCCGAGGTCAAGAGCATCTTCGTCGACGGCGGGCGCGTCCCGCCGGGGACGCAGGAAGTCCGGCGCGCCGCCCTGATCATCAACTACACGCCCAAGAACAGCCGCGACATCACCCAGCGCGAGCTTGAATTCTCGATCAGCCAGGAGCTGGAGAACGTTCCTGATATCCGCTTCTGGTTCCTGGACGAGAACGGCCTGCGCGCGATCTCGCTGGTGGTGACCGGTGTCGACCCCAACATCGTCAACAACGTCGCGAGCGAGCTTGCGACGCAGATGAAACGCATCCCCACCATCGCCAATGTGATCTCGGAGACCTCGCTGGAGCGTCCCGAGCTGCGTATCGAACCGCGCGCCGATCTCGCCGCACGGCTCGGCGTGTCCACCGAAAGCCTGTCGCAGACCATCCGTGTCGCCACCATCGGTGACGTTGGCCCTGCGCTCGCCAAGTTCGACGTCGGCGATCGCCTGGTACCGATCCGGGTGCAGCTCGAGGATGCCGCGCGCGGCAATCTGAAGACGCTCGAACAGTTGCGCGTGCCGCTCGGCGAGCGCGGCGAGAAGGGCGGCGTGCCGCTCTCGGTCATCGCCGATGTCAAGCTAGATCAGGGTCCGACCAGCATCAACCGCTACGACCGCGAGCGGCAGGCAACCGTCGCGGCCGACCTCGTCGGCTCCGCCGCGCTCGGCGATGCCACCAAGAAGATCTACGACCTTCCGGTCATGAAGACCCTGCCGAAGGGCGTGAAGGTCTCGCCCTCCGGCGACGCCGAAAGCCTGAACGAATTGTCGGACGGCTTCGCGACCGCCATTACGGCGGGACTGATGATGGTCTACGCCGTGCTGGTGCTGCTGTTCGGCACCTTCCTGCAGCCGATCACCATCCTGTTCTCGCTGCCGCTCTCGATCGGCGGCGCCATCGCCGCCCTGCTCGTCACCGGCAAGCAGCTCACCACGCCGGTGTGGATCGGCATCCTGATGCTGATGGGTATCGTCACCAAGAACGCGATCATGCTGGTGGAATTCGCGATCGAAGCCATTCGCGCCGGCAAGCCGCGCGAGGAGGCCATGATCGACGCCGGCATGAAGCGCGCCCGGCCGATCGTCATGACCACGATCGCGATGGCCGCCGGCATGATACCGAGCGCGCTCGCAGTCGGCGCCGGCGGCGAGTTCCGCTCGCCGATGGCGCTCGCGGTGATCGGCGGCCTGATCTTCTCGACCATCCTGTCGCTGGTGTTCGTGCCCGCGATGTTCATGGTGATGGACGATTTCGGCGCCCTGATCTGGCGCTTCGCCAAGCGGCTGATCGTGCACAGCGAGGATGCGGAGACGGACGATCATCACGGAGCGGCACCAGCGGAGGCGCCCCGCGTACCGAAGAATATCGTGCACCCGGCGGCTGAGTAGGATCGCGCGACTCGAGCGACGACGTCGCCTGTTGGGTGCGATGATGAGTGCGCCGCGAGCACTGGACGTTGTCGCATCGCTCGCAAACCTCCGGGAGCACCGGCTGGCGCGGGGAAGCGTCGGCACGATTATCGAAGAACGCGACGACGGGCGACCCTACGCCGTCGCGCGATCAGGGTGCCGGAAGCCGCCTCCCCTACTCGTTCCGCGCGATCGCGGTCAGCTTGTTCATGTTCCGCAGCAATATCCGGCCGCGCTGGAGATCGAGGATCGCCTCCTTGCGCCAGGCCTGAAGCTGGCGATTGACGCTCTCGCGGGCGGCGCCGACGAAGACGCCGAGCTGCTCCTGCGAGATGTGGACCTCGGAGCCGAAATCGGCGGCGAGCGCGCAGAGCCGCCGGGCCAGGCGAACCGGCAGCGGCTGCAGCATGGATTCCTCCATGCGCTCGCTCTGCCAGCGGATGCGCTGGCACAGCAGTGCGATGATCTTGATCGCGACCTTTGGCTCGCGCTCGAGGAAACCGAGGAAATCTTCGCGCCGCAGCACGAACAATTCGCTGGTCTCTCCCGCGGTGGCGTCCGCCGTGCGGCTCTGGCCGTCCAGCACCGCGACCTCGCCGAATAGGTCGCCCGGCCCCATGAAATTCAGCGTCAGCCGGCTGCCGTCGGAGGCGCCGGTTTCGATGCGGACCTGGCCGCGGCGCACGCCGAACAGCGCGTCCCCGGGATCGCCCTTCTGGAACAGCACCTCGCCATTCCCCAAATGCTGGGTGTGACAGAGATTGGACAGCCGCTGGAGCTCGTCTGCGCCGAGATCGGCGAACATCGGGTTCATCTTCAGGATGACCGCAAATTCGGCCTGCTTGCTCATTTCAATGTCCTTGTGAACGTCCTGGTCACTGTTCCTGTCAAATCGCTTGAAACCATCAACTTCAGGATCGCGTAAAACCGCGCCGGAGAAGTGTGTCATAAGTCACATAACTTTGCAGCACCCCCCGACTATTTTTACGCGCTTGGAGCCGCTTCCCGTCCGGGGGTAAACTCAGGCGCAAAGGACGGGTCATCTGCGGATTCGACGCCGATCACCCGTCGTTGGAAAGTCGACATGAGAGCATTGAAATTCGCCGGCGGAGCTTTGGCCGCCGTCATCATCGTGATCGCGCTCCTGCTGATGGTGGGAATCCCCTCGGGCTTCCTGACCGCCACGATCGCCTCGCGCGTCGAGAGCGCGACCGGCTATCGCCTGTCGATCGACGGCACCACGAAGATCAGCCTGTGGCCGACGCTGAACGTCACCCTGAACGACCTCACGCTTGCCGACCCCAGGGATCGCAGCGGCATCACGCGCCTGACGGTCGACAGTGTGCAGGCCGACATGTCGCTCGCAAGCATATGGTCCGGCCGCCCTGAGATCGGCGAGCTCGTCGTCACCCATCCCGTGCTCTACCAGCCGCTGCTGCGTGAGCGCCTGCCGAGTGCCGGCGCCCCGTCGAAGCCGCTCGCGCTCGATACCAATGGCGCCACCGTCGACCGCATCAAGGTGATCGACGGCGAAGTTGCATTCTCGCGCCTGCGCGATCGTGTCGAGGGCCGCATCAGCGCCATCAACGCCGACGCGACCGTCGACCGCGACCGCAAGGTCAATATCACCGGCACCGCGCGCGTTGGCGATCATCCGACCAAGTTCGACATCAAGGCAGCGCCGCCGGCGTCGCCGGCCGAGCGGCCGACGGTTCCCGTGGATTTCGCCATCGACATGCCTGACGTGCTGAAGTCCCAGCTCACCGGTCACGCCGAGATGCGGCTCAATGGCGATGTCGTGATGATCAACGGCGTGAATGGCAAGCTCGGCGACGGCGCATTCAACGGCTGGGCCTCGGTCGACATTGCGAGCAAGCCTCTGGTCAAGGTCGACCTCGATTTCCAGCGGCTCGCGATGCCGCTGGCGAAATCGCCGCAGGGCACGGCCGGGCAGCCCTGGAGCGATGCGCCGATCAACGTGTCCGGGCTCAACTATGTCGACGCGCAGTTGCGGATTTCCGCGAACGAAGCCTTGATCGGCGATGCGCGCATCGCGCCGCTGGCGCTCGACGCCAAGCTCGCCGGCGGCGTGCTGAAGGCCGGCACCTCCAATCTCGGCGCCTATGGCGGCCAGGTCTCGGGCGAGGTGATCCTGGATGCGACCAGCGGTGCGCCGAGCTTTGCCATGCATTCCGATCTCGGCGGCGTGCGCGCGCTGCCGCTGCTCCAGGGCCTTGCCGAATTCGACCGCATCGACGGCAAGCTGCAGGCCAAGCTCGCTCTGCGCAGCGCAGGAAACAGTCAGCGCGCGCTGATGGCGAACATGCAGGGGACCGCCTTCGTCAATTTCCAGGACGGCGCGATCCGCGGCATCAACGTCGCTCAGATGATCCGCTCGCTGACGACGGGCATGCTGTCCGGCTGGCAGGCAAATCAGGACCCCGGCCAGGAACAGAGCACGGACCTGTCGCAGCTCTCGGCCTCCTTCCGCATCGACAAGGGTCAGGCGGTGACGACCGATCTCAATCTGATCGGACCGCTGGTGCGCGTGACCGGCGCCGGCACCATCGCGCTCGACACCAAGATGATGGGCTTTCGCGTCGAGCCGAAGCTCGTGATGACGACCGAAGGCCAGGGCCGCACCTCCGAGCCGGTCGGCTTCGGTATCCCCGTGATGATCCAGGGCAGCTGGTCGCAGCCGCGGATCTATCCCGACATGGCCGGCATGCTGGACAATCCGGACGCCGCCTATGCCAAGCTGCGCGAGATGGGCAAGGGCCTGTTCGGCCCCGACGGCGCCGGGCTCGGCAACATTCTGGGCAGCCTCGGGCTGGGTGGCACCCCCGCGCCCGGCGGCGGCAATGTGCCCGGCAATGCCAATCCGCAAGCCCAGCAGCCGGGGCAGAACAATCTGCTCGGCGGCCCGCTGGGGGAGGCGATCGGCAATCTGATCCAGCAGGGGCTTTCCAGTGGCGCAGCAACCGGCACCGGCCCCGGCCGCAGCCGCAGCGTACCGGCAACGCCTTCCACGCCGGCACCGCAGGCCTCGCCTGCCGCCCCCGCTCTGGAGGACCCGCCGCTGGCGCAGCAGGACAGTCAGCCAATGAACGACGTGCTGCGGCAGCTCTTCAATCGCTGACCGAAGGACTGTTGTGCCGGACGTCACGGGCAGATCCTTGCATCGGCTTCGACCCCTGCGGCTTGCTCCGAGCGGGATGAGGCTGCGGCAATTCCCCTCTTCCATCGGCCCGGAAGTCCGCAGGGAGTAACCACACCGGCCGGTCCGCCGGACCCGCCACGGCCCCATGGCCCAAATTGTGGTAGAACGGCCCGCAGCGCCGGCGTCGATGGCGGCGCGAGAGGATCGGGATGGCAGGAGCGAACGACAAGACACGATCTCTGCGCGGGGGCCTGTTCGCCAAATACGTCGTCTCCCTCGTCGGCCTCGTCGTGTTCGTCCTCGCCGTCAACGGGGCGATGGAGACCTGGATCTCCTACCGCGCCACCCGGACACAGCTGACCGACGGGATGGAGGACAAGGCCCAGGCAGCCGCCCGGCGGATCGAGCAGTCGATCTCCGAGCTCGATCGCCAGATCAGCTGGGTGACGCGGGCGAGCCAGGACACGCTGGAGAAGCGCCGCGCCGACTACGCCCAGCTGCTGCACCAGGTCTCCGACGTCAACCAGCTGTACCAGCTCAACGGCGATGGCCGCGAGGTGCTGCGCGTCTCCCGGCAGTCGACCACGACCGGCGGCAATGCCGACCTCTCCCGCGACATACGTTTCACCGACGCCGTCGCCCGCGGCGTCAGCTATGCGCCGGCCTGGTTCGCCGACCGGACGCCGCTGATGTCGATCTCGGTGGCGCATTCCGGCTTCAACGCCGGCGTCACCGTGGCCGAGATCGATCTCAGCTTCCTCTCCGACTTCCTGTCGGACGCCCAGGTCGGCAAGGCGGCCTTTGCCTATGTCGTCGATCCACGCGGCCGCGTGCTGGCGACGTCCTCGAAGGGGCCCGAAATCGGCAAGGACCTCTCCAGGCTGCCGCAGGTTGCGGCCGCGATCGCGCCCGGCCACGAGCCCGACACGTCCGGCACCGACTTCAACGGCCATGCGGTGATGAGCGCCGCGAGCATCGTGCCGAAGCTCGGCTGGAGCGTGCTGTTCGAGCAGCCGACGACGCAGGCCTTGATGCCGATCCGCGACCAGCTGGTGCGCATCGCGCTGCTGATCGGCATGGGCCTGATGGTCGCGATCCTGGCCGGTACGCTGCTGGCGCGCCGCATGATCATCCCGATCACGGCGCTGCGCGACGGCGCGCACAAGCTCGGCGAAGGCGATTTCAGCCACCGTATCGACGTGCACACCTCCGACGAGCTGGAGGACCTCGCCGGGCAGTTCAACCGCATGGCCGACCAGATCCAGGAGACCTATTCGAACCTGGAGACCAAGGTCGAGGAGCGCACCCGCGACCTCGCGCAGTCGATCCACGAGCTCAAGGTGCTGGAGGAGGTCGGCCGCGCGGTGGCCTCCTCGCTCGATCTCAACGCCGTGCTTGCGACCATCGCGGCCCGTGCGATCGAGATCACCCATGCCGACGCGGTGCTGATCTACGGCTTCGACGCCGAGGCGAGCCGCTTCAACCTGGTCGAGGCCAACGGCATCGACAAATCCGCCGATGGCGCGCATGTCACCATCGCGCAGGGCGAGAACATCCTGAGCGATGCCGCCGACAGCGGCGAGCCGATCGCGCTTGCCGAGCTCGGCGAGACCGCGGAGCAGCCGCTGCGCGAGGTCGCGCTCGCTGCCGGCTTCAACTCGGTGCTGGTGGTGCCGCTGATCGACCAGCAGGGCACGCTGGGCTCGCTGGTGGTGCTGCGGCGCGCCGGCGGCGAGTTCGCCGGCAGCGTCATCGGCCTGATGCGCACCTTTGCCAACCAGGCCGTGCTGGCGATGCGCAATGCGCGGCTGTTCAGCGAGGTCGACCACAAGAGCCACGCGCTGGAGGCGGCGAACAAAACCGTGCGCGCCCAGGCCGACAAGCTGCGCGAGCAGACCGAGCAGCTCAAGGACTGGAACAAGTCGCTGGAGGCGCGCGTCAGGACCCAGCTCGGCGAGATCGAGCGCATCCGCAAGCTCGAGCGTTTCCTGGCGCCGCAGGTGGCGCAGCTGATCGCCTCCTCCGACAGTCCCGAGGGGCTGCTCACCAGCCAGCGCCGCGAGGTCACGGTCGTGTTCTGCGACCTGCGCGGCTTCACCGCGTTCACGGAAGCGACCGAGCCGGAAGAGGCGATGAACGTGCTGCGCGAATATCACGCAGCGCTCGGCCAGCTGATCTTCAAGTACGAGGGCACGCTCGACAAATATGCCGGCGACGGCGTGATGATCCTTTTCAACGCGCCGATCCAGTTCGAGGACCACACCAGGCGCGCGGTGAAGATGGCGGTGGAGATGCGCGACACCATCGGCCCCTTGACCGAGCGCTGGCGCAACCGCGGGCACAGCCTCGGCTTCGGCATCGGCATTGCGCTCGGCTATGCCACGCTCGGCCAGGTCGGCTTCGAGCAGCGGCTGGAATATGCCGCGATCGGCAGCGTCACCAACCTCGCCTCCCGCCTCTGCGGCGAAGCCAGGCCCAACCAGATCGTGGTGAGCCGCCGCGTCTACGGCATGGTCGAGCCCTGGGTCGAGGCACGCGCCCTCGACGATCTCCAGCTCAAGGGCTTCAATCACCCCGTGCTGGCAATGGAGATTTTGAGCTGGCGCGAGGAGGTGGAGAACGCGGTGGATGCCGCGGCGGTGCGCATGCGAGGCTAGCCGCAAACAAAAAGTGCGAAAACAACCCCATGCACAGTAGACGGGGGTTGGAAAATCAATGGGTTAGCGGGGCCTTCACGCGGGTGCCGAAGCGTTTGACACGTCGCGCGAAACACCGCCGGGATGGTAGCATCCCCCGAACCACATCGGTCCTCCCCGCGACCAACCCTCGCCTCAACGGCGAGGCTGAATCCGGATGGGAGACGACCCGTGGCATTTGCCCTGCCTTCGCACGCTTATGATTTGCAGATGCTGGACCGGCCCGCCGACCGCGCGCGCGATCATGGCTGGGTCTATGGGGTGCCGCCGGGAATTACGAGCGAAGAGTGGCCGCTCGATCCCGTCACGGGCTATCCGCTGATGCACGGTTTCACGCTGCTGCTGCCGGAGGATTATCGCGTGCATGGCGAGGACATCGTCGCGGTGTCGTTCTTTGCCACGGCACCCGATCACAATGACGGCGGCGCGCCCGATGATCCCGAAGTCCGCGAAGCGGTGATGGCGCGCGCCTCGCATCCACGCCTGTCGCGCATGACCGACATCCTCGACTACGAATATGCCGCGCTGCTGCTGACGCGGGCCGAATACGAGGGTGCGTTCGCGACGCCGCCGGCACCGCTGACTCTGGCGACGGCCGAGCGGCCGCGCTGGCTCGACGTCGGCGGCGCGAGCGCCTTCTTCGAGGCTGCGCCGCCTTACGCGAGGAAGATGTTCGCCACTCCGCCGCGCGCGGATCTCAGCGAGAATCGCGCGATCGCGCTGACGCCGCGCGCGAACGACCCCAATGCCGGCAAGGGACCGCAGGACGAGCACGTTCGCGAAAATCCGCCGACCGGTTATCAGCCTTACTACTATTATGTCGGCGGCAGGCCGGGCCGCGACAATTTCCGCCTGCATGACTGGACCAGGGACCACGCCCACAATCATCTCGGTGGCACCATGCGGCCCTGCCAGGCCGTGCCGGAGATGAGCCCGTTCTACGTCGAGTTCGAGGAATATCTCGGCGGCTGCAATTTCGGCGGCGGCAACGCGCAGCTCGACTTCAGGGATATGAAGTTCGACTGGGCGTGCGGGTGATCACGCCGAGCGTGCCGCTGCTCCTCATGCTCAACCAGGAGACGCCAGAAAAATCGATTTTCGATTTTCTGTTGACCGCGAGGGGCCGCCTTGCAATCATCCCGCGATGGGTCCGCTTCAGTTCGATATGTCCGGAAACCCCGGGGATGGTCCGCGCAGCCTGACGTCGGCGCTGCATGAGCGGTTGCGCGCCGATATCCTGGCGACGCGGCTGCTGCCGGGTCAGAAGCTGCATATCGCCGGCCTCGCCAAGCAGTTTTCGGTGAGCCTTGCGGCGGTGCGCGAGGCTCTGTCCCGCCTCGTCGCCGACGGCCTGGTGCAGGCCTCGGACCAGCGCGGCTTCCGCGTGAGCCCGGTGTCGCTCGCCGATCTCGCCGATGTGACACAGACCCGGATCGACATCGAGGGTCTCGCGCTGCGTCGTTCGATCGAGCGGGGCGATGACGCTTGGCTCGCGTCGGTGAAGTCGACCTGGGCGGATCTGAAAGCCGTCCCCTATCACTACCCCGATGATCCGACCGTGCATTACGAGGAATGGGTGATCCGTCACCGCATTTTCCATCGCGCGCTGGTCAACGCCTGCGGCTCGCCATGGCTGCTCGGCTTCCGCGACGTGCTGCACGAGCAGAGCGAGAGATATCGGCGTCTGTCGATCCGACGCGAGCTCGGCGGCAAGCCGCGCGACGTCGAGGCCGAGCACGAGGCGATCGTCGCTGCCGTGATGAAACGCGACGCGGATGCGGCAGTTCGCGCCTTGTCGAAGCATTTCGGCATCACCAAGGAATTCGTCGAGCTCGCCGCCTCGCGCATTGCGGAGGTGAGCCGCACGACCTGACGATCCCTAGAAATTCGACACAAAAAAGAGAGACCGGGAGGAAACAATGAAGATCAATCGCCGTCACGCGTTCATGTCGCTCGTCGCCGCCGCAATTTTCGCCGGCCCCGCGAGCGCCGCCGACACCATTCGCGTCGGCCTGCCCACGAAAACATACTGGCCGACGACGATCGCCGAGACCGCCGTGCGGCAAAAGCTGCTCGAGAAGGAAGGCATCAAGGCCGAACTGACCATCTATCGCAGCGGCGCGGAGACGTTCGAAGGCATGGCCGCAGGCGCGGCCGACATCATCCTCGATCCGCCATCGCTGGTCTCCGCCGGCCGCAAGAAGGGCGTGATGTCGCGTATCGTCGCCAATGCCGCGATGGGCAATTTCGGCTGGCAGCTGATGGTGCCGACCAAATCGACGCTCGACGTCAAGGACCTCAACGGCAAGAAGGTGGCGATCACCGCGGCCGGCTCGGGCTCGGACCTGCTTGCGCTGTGGACCATCCAGGACAAGAAGATCGACTTCACGCGCGTCCCCGTCGGCGGCGGCGGCCTGGTGCCGAACCTTTTGGCCGGCAATGTCGAGGCCGCCGTGGTCTATTCGCCGCTGAGCTTCCAGATCTCGAAATCAGGCGAAGCCAGGACCATCCTGGATTACGCGACCGCGGTTCCGCCCAACCTCACCGCGGGCTGGATCGTGCTCGACAAGTTCGCCGAGGCCAAGCCTCAGCTGGTGCAGAAGGCGGTGAACGCCCTCTACGGCGCGGTCGCGTTCATGCGCGCCAATCGCGACGTCACCGTCAAGCTGATCGCCGAACTCTACGAAATGCCGCCGGAGATCGCCGCTCTCGAATACGACAACACGATCATGAAGCTCGAGACCAGCGGCGACATGGGCGCGGCCAATGTGAGCGCGGCGGTGCAGCTCTCGCTCGACCTCGCCAAGCTCGGCGGGCTCAAGGACATCGTGCCGGTCGAGGACGTGATCTCGACCAAGTTCAAGCCCGTCCCGACCAAGTAGTCGGCGATGCAGAGCACGCTTGCCATCAACCTCGCGCGGATCGCGATCATCGTCGCGATCCTGGCGCTGTGGGAGGTGCTGTCGCGCACCGGCATCGTCAATCCGCGCCTGCTGCCGTCGGCGTCCGACACGTTCGTGACGCTCGGCGATCTCCTGCAGCGCGCGGCCGTGCAGAAGGACCTTATGGTGACCGCGACCGAGGTGCTGGCCGCGTTCGCGCTGGCCGTGCCGTTCGGCGCGGTGATCGGCTTTCTGGTGGCGGAGAACCGCTACTTCGCCGATGTCGCCAAGCCGCTGCTGTTCTTCGCCTTCAGCATCCCGAAATCGATCTTCCTGCCGATGTTCATCCTCGTGTTCGGCGTCGGCTTTGCCCAGAAGGTCGGCTTCGGCTTCTTCTCCACGATCTTCATCGTGATCATGTCGACCACCACGGCGGTGGAGTCGGTCAAGGTCGAGCATCTGACGGTGGCGCGCTCCTACGGCGCCACGCCGATGCAGACGGCGTTCCGCGTCTACCTGCCGAGCATGCTGCCGGTGCTGCTGGAAGCGCTCAGGATCTCCATGATCTTCAACCTCACCGGCGTGATCCTCGCCGAGATGTACGCCTCGCGCGACGGCATCGGACACCAGATCGCGACCTGGGGCGAGAATTTCCAGATGAAGCAGCTCCTCGCCGGCGTCGTGATGGTCGCCGCGATCGCCATGACCTTCAACGAACTTGTCAGATGGGTGGAAACGCGATGCAGCCATTGGCGAACGTGACCCCGCTCAAGCCCGCCGCGCGCGCCGGCGCGATCGAGGTGAAGAATGTCGGCCAGGTGTTCAAGACCCGGTCGCAGGACGTCGTCGCGCTGGAGGACGTCTCGCTCGAGATCAAGCCCGGCCGCTTCGTCGTGCTGGTCGGCCCTAGCGGCTGCGGCAAGTCGACCCTTCTGATGATGATGGCGGGGCTGCGCCAGCAGACCGCGGGCACCATCACGATCAGCGGCGCGCCGATCCTGCAGCCCGACCCCGACAGGGTCGGCGTGGTGTTCCAGGAGGCGAGCCTGTTTCCGTGGCTGACGGCGGAGGACAATGTCGAGTTTCCGCTGGCGTTGCGGGGTGTCCCCAAGGCCGAGCGGCGAGCCAAGGCGCAGGATGCGCTCAAGCTGGTCGGGCTCGAAGGCTTCGGCAAACGTCATCCGCACGAGCTGTCAGGCGGCATGAAGCAGCGCGTCTCGATCGCGCGCGGGCTGGTGCAGGACCCGCCGGTGCTGCTGATGGACGAGCCGTTCGCAGCGCTCGACGAACAGACGCGCATGACCATGGGCGACGAGCTGCTGCGCATCTGGGCCGCGACCGGCAAGACGGTCGTTTTCGTGACGCACAGCCTGACCGAAGCCGTCTATCTCGCCGACGAGGTGATCGTCATGTCGGCACGGCCCGGCCGCATCGTGGACCATCTCCAGGTCCAGCTGCCGCGGCCGCGCACCTACGAGATGCTGAGCGGCGATGCCTTCGGGAGCTTGCGGGACCGCATCTGGCGGCACATCCGCAAATCGGCGTGAGGCGGAGATGAGTGCCAGGATAAGCGCGAAGACGCTGCGACATCTGATCGTGATCGGCCTGATCGCGCTGTGGGAGCTGTTGCCGCGCGCCGGGCTGATCCCGGAACTGTTCCTGCCGTCGCTGTCGTCCACGTTGATCGCGGGATGGACCGACGCGGGCGAATACGGTCATGCGCTTGCTGTCACCCTCTACGAGGTCGTGGTCTCCATGGCGTTCGCCTGCGGAGGCGGCATCCTGCTCGGCGCCATCGTCGGCAGCCTGCCGCGTCCGCGCGTGCTGATCATGCCGATGGTGTCGAGCCTCTATGCGGTGCCGCTCGTGATCCTCTATCCCGTCTTCACCGTGTGGCTCGGCATCGGCTCCGAATCCAAGATCGCATTCGCCTCGATCTACGGCTTCCTGCCGACGATGCTCGCCACTGCCGCCGGCATCCAGACCATCGATCCGCAACTCCTGCTCGCAGCCCGCAGCATGGGCGCGACCCTGAGCCAGCGGCTGGTCCGCGTCATCATCCCGGCGGCAATCCCGACGGTGCTGTCGGGTCTGCGCGTCGGCGGTGCGCTGGTCATCGTCGGCGTCGTCGTCTCGGAGATGCTGATCTCCTCGGCGGGCATCGGCTACCTGATCTCGCGCTACCGGACAATCCTCGACAGCCCGCACGTGTTCGCAGGCGTGCTCCTCGTGCTGTTTCTTGCGATCGGCTTCAACGCCGTGATCCGGTGGATCGAGCGCAAGGCGGCGATCTGGCAGACCGGCACCCGCGCCGGTCAGGCCAACGACGACATCGCCTCTGGCGCGATGCAGCCGGCGACCTGAGGTACTCGCGTGTACGACTTGACCCTGACGTTCGACAACGGTCCCGACCCTGACGTGACGCCACGCGTGCTCGACATTCTCGGCGAACGCGGGATCAAGACCACCTTCTTCGTCATCGGCGAGAAGCTCGCCGATCCCGAGCGGCGCCGCCTTGCGGAGCGTGCACACCGCGAAGGGCACTGGATCGGCAATCACACCTTTACGCATAGCATTCCGCTCGGCGAGCAATCGGGGCGCGATACCGCAGAGAGCGAGATCGGACGCACGCAAGTCGCGATTGGCGATCTCGCACATCCGCAGCGCTGGTTCCGGCCGTTCGGTGGCGGCGGCAATCTGGACAAGCGGCTGCTCAAGCCGTCCGTCGTCGACCATCTCGCGCGCAAAAAACACAGCTGCGTGCTCTGGAATTCCATTCCGCGCGACTGGGACGACCCCGAGGGCTGGACCGAGCGCGCCCTCGACCAGTGCAGCCGGCAACCCTGGACGCTGATGGTGCTGCACGATCTGCCGACCAGCGCCATGGACCACCTGGAGCAATTCCTCGACCGCGCCGAGGTCGCCGGCGCGCGCCTCCGCCAGGATTTCCCGCCGCAATGCGTTCCGATTCGCAGCGGCGAGATCGCGCTTCCGATCAACGACTATGTTTCCTCCATCGAAGAGAGTGTTTGACCAATGAAAGTCGCAAGCTTCACGATATCAGGCACGGCGAGCTATGGCATCGTCACCGACAAAGGCGTCATCGATGCCGGCAAGCGCCTGAAGGCATATCCGACCTTGAAGGCGCTGCTTGCGAAGGGGGCGCTCGACGAGTTGAGGAAACTTGCCGGCGAGAAGCCCGACTACGCGTTGCAGGACGTCGCGCTGCTGCCGACCATTCCCGATCCCGACAAGATCTTCTGCATCGGCGTCAACTACGCCACCCATCTGGCCGAGAGCGGCCATCCGACGCCGGCGCATCCGATGATCTTCACCCGCTTCGCCAACAGCCAGGTCGGCCACGGCCAGCCGATGATCCGGCCGCTGGAATCCGAACGTTTCGACTATGAAGGCGAGATGGCCGTCATCATCGGCAAGGCCGGCCGGCGCATCTCGCGTGAGGCTGCGCTCAGCCATGTCGCCGGCTATGCCTGCTACAATGACGGCAGCATCCGCGACTGGCAGCGGCACACCTCGCAATTCGCGCCGGGCAAGAATTTTGCCGGCACCGGCGGCTTCGGGCCGTGGATGGTCACGACCGACGAGTTGACCGATATCGCAAAGCAGACGCTGATCACCCGGCTCAACGGCGTCGAAGTGCAGAAGGCTCCGATCTCCGATCTCGTCTTCGACGTGCCGGCCCTGATCGCCTATTGCTCGACCTTCACCGAGCTGGTGCCCGGTGACGTGATCGTCACCGGCACGACCGGCGGCGTCGGCGCCTATCGCACGCCACCGTTGTGGATGAAGGGCGGCGACGTCGTCGAAATCGAGATCTCCGGCATCGGCATCCTGCGCAATCCCGTCAAGGACGAGGGATCGGCCGCGGCAACGCGCGCGGCCTGAACTGGCGCGCTCAACAACGACAGGCCTCGACAATAAGAAGAAGGAGAACCCCATGCCCATGCCGACGCACATCCTGCCGACCACCGTGGTCGGCAGCTATCCGCAGCCTGAATGGCTGGTGAATCGCGCCATGCTGTCGAAGGTGGTGCCGCGCACACGCCTGCACGACATGTGGCGGTTGCCGCCGGAACACCTGGAAGAAGCCCAGGACGATGCCACCATCGTCGCGATCCGCGACATGGAGCGCGCCGGCATCGACATCGTGACCGACGGCGAAATCCGCCGCGAGAGTTACTCCAATCGCTTCGCCACCGCGCTCGACGGCATCGACGGGGACAATCCCGCGATGATCGTGGCGCGCACCGGCAACACCCAGACGCCGGTGCCGCGCGTCGTCGGCCCTGTGAGGCGCAAAGGCCCGGTCGAACTGCATGACATGCAGTTCCTGCGCAAGAACACGGAACGTGCGGCGAAGATCACCCTTCCCGGCCCGTTCACGATGAGCCAGCAGGCCAAGAACGAGTACTACAAGGACGAGGAAGAGCTCGCGATGGCTCTCGCCGAGGCCGTCAATGCCGAGGCGCTCGATCTGCAAAAGGCCGGCGCCGACGTGATCCAGCTCGACGAGCCCTGGGTGCGCAACAATCCGGAGCTCGCCAAGCGCTATGCCGTCAAGGCGATCAATCGCGCGCTGCAAGGGATCACGGTGCCCACCGTGGTGCATCTCTGCTTTGGCTATGCTGCGGTCGTGCCGGGCTCGAACAAGCCGGCCGGCTATTCCTTCCTGGCCGAGCTCGACGACACCACCGCCGACCAGATTTCGATCGAGGCGGCGCAGCCGAAGCTCGACCTCGGCGTGCTCAAGGACCTGTCGTCGAAGAAGATCATGCTCGGCGTGCTCGACCTCGCGGATCCCGCGATCGAGAGCGTCGATACCGTCGCCGAGCGCATCCGCAACGGGCTGAAATATGTCTCACCGGATCGTCTCGTACCGGCACCAGATTGCGGCATGAAATACATGCCGCGTGCGACTGCGTTCGGGAAGCTGAAGGCCATGTGCGACGCAGCGGCGAAGGTTCGGCGGGAGGTCGGCTAAAGCGCGATGCGATGAGGATGAATCGTCATCGCGCTTTAGATTGTTGTTTCAACATGATCTTTTCGGAAAACCGCTGCGCACTTTTCCGGATCATGCTTGGCAGCTCTCGCGCGAGCGTCTCCGCGTCGCCCTCACGCCCCCCGCTTCGGCCCGATCGCCTCGAACCCGGCCTTCTGCTCGTCGCTCAAATCCGCCTCGAAATCGTCGAGCGCATCGGTGACATCGCCCACGGCTTGCAGCATCGTCTGCAGCCGCGCCTTCACGGCCGGGAGACGGGTTTGCGGTGTCGCAGCGGGCTCTGTCGGGCAGGCGCTGAGCGTCTGCATGCTGCGCAGGGTGGTGTCCTGGAGCACCTCGAGGCGGGCGCGGGCCACCTCGTCGAGGTGAAGCGTGGACGCAATGTCGTTTGCGGGCCATTGCTGCTGGACGAGCTGCTCGTATTGGCGCTGCGCCTTTTCGTCATAGCGGGGATCGTAGTCGGGGTGGCAGGCGGCGACTGCCTGCGCGTCCTTGCGCTGAACCGCGGCAAGCGCGGCGCGACGCTCGTTGGCAAGGGCATCGAGCCTGGCCTTCTGGTCGTCATTGAGGAGACCGACGAATTTCGCCAGCGGCGCTTCGATCGTCTCCGTTGCCTTGATCATGGCCTCGAGGCGCTCGCGCATCAGGCCGAGGCGCTCCGACGCATTCACGGGGACCTGCGCCGGGCAGGCGGTGCGGATGGTGTCGCGCGCCGCATTCCAGGCGGATGCGAGCTCGTCAAGCGCGGTGCGCTGCAACTCGTTCGGTGTCACGGCCGCGGCGATGCGGTCGACCCGGAGGCCGCCGGTGTCGCTGGCCTCGCAGAGCGTCTCCGCCGTCGGAACCCTTCGTCCGCGCCGGCTTTGCGGCGCGGTGTAGGCGGCGAGCTCCGTCGCCGCGTAGGGCGAGAAGATCGCGGCATAGATGTCGCCATAGCCGTAGAACGAGAGGCTGGTGGAGTCGCCGAACATGATCGCGGTGGTGAGATCGTCATGCGCGAATGGCCAGAACACCGGGCCGACCCAGCCGTAGCTGCCGTCGGGATGGCGCCACCAACCCTGCGGGCGTCGGCCGCCATGCCAGCCCGATAGCGCGGCCTGCGCCGTGAGCGCAGCACGCAGGACGTAAGGATTGGATAGCTGGCCGCGCTCGGCCCCGCGCGGATCTTGCGACCTCAGCGCAGCGGAGCGGTATCTGCTGCCGCGCACGGCCATGCGGGAGTGGCGCAGCCGCGACAGGCCGAGCATGTGGCCGACCGCGAAGCGTGCAACGCCAAGCGGACCGCCGCGCAATCCGAACTGCGCCTCCGCCTTATTGGGCAGCAACACTGCCGCAATCACGAGGGTCGCGCCGGCCAGTGCCAATCCCATGCGTCCCGACTTGATCGCTGACCTGACCACCTCGGCCTCCTCCCAGCGCCAAGCGCAATGCGTCGCAGCACAATGACGCGCAAGGGAACCGATTGTTCCGGAGAGACACAGGGCACAGCGTCGCGGGCGACCGCTCACCCTGCCCGTAGACAGGCAATTGTATCCGAGAAGCGGATTGCCTGCGGCCCAACGTTCAAGACGCCCGATTGGGCAGGGGTTGGGCGGGGGAAGAGGACCGAGCGTGCCCTCACTCCGCCTTTTGCGGCATCACGAAAGTCTGGCCGGGATAGATCAGATTGGGGTTGTTGATCTTGTCGCGGTTGGCCTTGAAGATCACCGCGTAACGGGCGCCGTCACCGTAGGCGAGCCGGCTCAGAGCCCACAGACTGTCGCCACGGGCAATGACCCGGCTGCCGCCGGACTGCGCCGGCGCAGTGGTGAGCACGTCCGCCGGCGAGGCCGATGCGACCGTGTTGGCCGCCGGCGCACGCGCCAGCACCTTGGGCTTCGGCGCGCCGATCAGCCTCGGCCGGGCCGCCTGCCTGTCAGGCACTGAAGCCAGGCGCGGCGAGGCCGATGGCAGGGCGGCCACGACATCCGGCTTGTCGTCGGGCTTCTCGGCCTGCTTCGGCTCCTGTCCTGCATCTTGCCTCGCGGCCGGTGCGGGCCGCGGCGCCGCCGCGGCGATGGTCACCGGCATGGTCCGGCCGGACTCGGTCACCGTGCCGTCCGGTGCCTTGGCCCGGAGCGTCAATTCATAGGAACCGGAGGGAAGCTGCGGCGGGGTCATGACGAACTGGCCCGAGGCGTCCGCGACGACGCTATCGAGCGGCCTGCCGTCGCGCAGCAGCTCGACCCTTGCCCCCGGCGTGGCGCGGCCCGCGATCACCGCCGCCTCGCCGTGATCGTCGACGCGGGCGACGTCGAAACGAGGGCCGCTATCCGCAACCGCCGGCGGCGGCTTGACCGGCGCGAGATCGGCGAGCGCGGCCGTGACCTGGTTCTGCGTCTCGGCCAGCGCGCCCGCCTTCGGCTCGGGGGCCGGGACCGGCGGCGAGCCGCCGGCGAGCTTTGGCTGTTCCGGCTTGAGCTCGACCTTGGCCTCCGCTTTGGGTTCGGCCTTGGCCTCAGCTTTGGGTTCGGGCTTGGCCCCCGGCCTGGCGGCGACGGTGGTCTCCGTCCCGGACGGCAACAGGCGGCGCAGCTCGGTCGGGCCGATCACCAGTGCGGTGCCGGCCAGCGCGAGCAGACAGAGGGCAATGAGGGCCTTGGACGCGGTAATCATCTGAAAAGGACCTTGGGTGGCAAATCAGCCGAGGCCGGCAAAGTGCGCCGATTTGGCTGCGGCAGCAAGACGGTCGATGGGATGATAAGCCTCCGTCCCAGCGCCCGGGATGAACCGGCGTCACCCCGCCGGCGTCCAATCGTCCGAGGCCGCAGCGCGGCATTTCTTCAAGGAATTTTCTCGTGGCCGTATTTCGCCGTCCCGCCCGATGGCTGGCGCTGGTCCTGACGATGGCCGCTTCACCCTCACGTGCTGCCTCCGGCCCGCCGCCCGGCTTCACCCTCTCCGACAACACGGATCTCGCCTTCACCTCGCCCGACGGCGCCACCAGGATCGAGCAGTACGTGAAGGAGAGCGAGGATTCCGACGTCAGGTGGCAGGCCTGGGCTCGGCACGGCGAAGAGATGACCGAGCTGAAACCGGAGCAGACCTATCCGGCGGGCTTCCGTTTCACCGACGACTCGCGATGGCTGGTGCGGGTGCAGAAGACCGGCTCCGGCGAGCAGGACCTCTATCTCTACCATGTCGGGAAGGGAGCCGTCGTGAGTGCGACCAGGAAGTCGCTCAGCGATCTCGCCTGGGCCTATTTCCACAGCCGGTCCGACACGAAGAGGATGAAGCTCGACTACCACATCTCGGCCAATCTCGTGAAAGGCGCGGAGGATGGCTATCGCTGGCTCGGCGTCCGCTGGCCCAACAGCCGCTATCTCGTGATCTCGCTGTCGGGCGAGATGGACAAGCATCCGAAGAGCGTTGCCGTGAAGGGCCTCGCCGACTGGCGCTGCCGCTATGATCTCAAGACCGGCACTTTCGATGTGCCGTCGATATTCGCCAAGGCAAATGCGGAAGCGCTGCGATGGGAGATCAAGCGGTGAGCGCCAGCTGGCCTCCGATTTATGTTTTCCTAACCTTTAATGGTAACGGGGTCTTGTCGGTTTTGCTGCATCTTGCATCCCACGGGAGGGCTGGATGGGCGCATCGATCCGATGGACCGCGCGAATGCGCGCGTTGCTCCGCCGTTGGCGCGGGGCGCCGCTGACGTGGCTGATCATCGGCGGCTTCGTGCTGATGGCCGCAACCGCCATCGGCACCGCGCTCACCGTCGACCGCTTCCGGCAGAATGCGATCGAGAGCGGCCGCGACAGCCTGGAAAACTCCGTCCGCATGCTGGCCCGGCATTTCGACCACGAGTTCGAGGACTTTGCGGTGCTGCAGAAGAGCATCATCGCCGAGCTCGAGAGCCACGGCATCGAATCCGCTGAAATCTTCCGCAGCGAGATGGGCACGCTCGCCGTGCACGAGGTGCTGCGCGCCAAGGCCAGCGGCTGGTCCGACGTTGCTGGCGCCAATCTGTTCGATTCCAGGGGCCTGCTGATCAACTCGTCGCGGCAATGGCCGGTCGCCGACATCTCGGTCGCCGACCGCGGCTATTTCAACCGGCTCAAGAACGATCCCGCCTCGCAGGAAGAGGTGGAAGTCGTGCCCGGCCGGCTCGGCAGCGGACCGGCAATCGTGTTCGCGCGGCGCGTCTCCGGCCCGCACGGCGAATTCCTCGGGCTGGTCTCGCGTGCGATCGCGCCCGAACAGCTCGAATCCTTCTTCGCCTCGACCGGGCTCGGCGAGGAATCCTCGATCGCGATGCACCACCAGAACGGCCAGCTGCTCGCGCGCATTCCGCATGCGGATGCGATGATCGGGCAGAATTTCCGCAAGGGCACGCCGGAGCAGATGGCGGTGTTCGAGCGCACCTTCGTCACCACCCAGCTCGCAAGCCCGATCGACGGCAAGGACCGCATCGTCGCCTCGCGCCTGCTCGCGGGCGAGCCGCTGGTGGTGGTGGCAACCAGGTCGCTGGATGCGACGCTGGCGACCTGGCGCTCGCAGACGAAATTCTTCGTCACCATTGCGGTGCTGTCGATGGGCCTGCTGGTGCTCACGCTCTATCTGATCTTCCGCCAGATGACGAACCGGCTCTCGCTCGAGAAGCAACGGCTCGACACCGCGATGAACACGATGACGCAGGGGCTCCTGATGTTCGACCAGGACGAGCGCCTGATCGTCTGCAACCGGCGCTACGTCGAGATGTACGGGTTGTCGGCCGAGGTGGTGAAGCCCGGCGCCCGTTTCCGCGACGTGATCCGGCACCGCCGCGACACCGGCTCGTTCGAGGGCGACGTCGAGGCTTATTGCGACGGCATCCTGAGCAATGTCGGCCGGACCCAGAGCACCGTCGTCGAGACCGCCGACGGCCGCCTGATCGAGATCAAGAGCCAGCCCGCCGCCGCCGGCGGCTGGCTCGCCACCCATGACGACGTCACCGAGCGCATCCGCGCCGACGAGCGCATCGCCCATATGGCGCACTACGACGCGCTGACCGACCTTCCCAACCGCGTGCTGCTGCGCGGGCATCTGGAGCGCCGCATCGCCGAGCTCGACCAGGGCAAGCCGTTCGCGATCCTCTACATCGACGTCGACGAGTTCAAGGGCGTCAACGATTCGCTGGGCCACGAGGTCGGCGACGAATTGCTGCGCCAGGTGGCGAACCGCCTGCGCGCCTGCGTGAGCGGCAACGACATGGTCGCGCGGCTCGGCGGCGACGAGTTCGCCATCGTCAAGGCCGGAACGAACGACGCGGCCGAACTGACGGCGCTGGCGGAAACGATCCTCGGGGCGCTGCGCGCGCCGGTGAGCTGCAAGGGCCAGGACATCCCGACCGATGCCAGCATCGGCATCGCCATCGCGCCCGACCACGGCGACAATCTCGACGATCTGCTCAAGCGCGCCGATCTGGCGATGTATGCGGCGAAGTCGGAAGGGCGTCGCACCTTCCGCCTCTTTGCGCCCGAATACGACGCCAAGGCACGGCAGCGCCGGCAGCTCGAGCTCGATCTGCGTCACGCGCTCGTGCGTGGCGAATTCGAGGTGCACTATCAGCCGCTGGTCGACCTCGCGGCCAATGTGGTCACCGGTTGCGAGGCGCTGCTGCGCTGGCGCCACCCCGAGCGCGGCTTGGTCTCGCCCGCGGACTTCATTCCCGTTGCGGAAGACACCGGCCTGATCGGCGAGATCGGCGAATGGGTGCTGAAGCAAGCCTGCCTCGAAGCCGCCTCATGGCCCGGCCAGATTCACATCGCGGTCAACGTCTCCCCGGTCCAGTTCCGCTCGCGGACGCTGGCGCTCAAGGTCGCGGCCGCGCTCGCTGAGTCGGGGCTCGCACCGGGACGGCTCGAGCTCGAGATCACCGAGACCGTGCTTATCCGCGACGACGAGGAGGCACTGACGATCCTGCAGCAGCTGCGCGAGCTCGGCGTGCGCATCGCGCTCGACGATTTCGGCACCGGCTATTCCTCGCTGAGCTATCTGCACCGCTTCCCGTTCGACAAGATCAAGATCGACCGCAGCTTCATCAGCGACATCGGCGAGCCCGAGGACTCATCGCCGATCGTGCAGGCGGTGGTGCACATGGCCGCCGCCCGCCGCATGGCGACGACGGCCGAAGGCGTCGAGACCGAGGCCCAGCGCGAGGTGCTGCGTCAGCTCGGATGCAGCCAGATGCAAGGCTGGCTGTTCAGCCCGGCCGTGCCCGCGGCGAAGCTGAAGCAGCTGCTGGCGGCGCAGGCGGTTGCGGCCTAAAGCGCGATGCGATGAGGATGAATCGGCACCGCGCTTTAGGTTGTTGTTTAAGCATGATCCTTTCGGAAAACCGCTGCGCACTTTTCCGGATCATGCTTTGGCACGCCGGCATCATTCACGCCCCCGCGGTGACCGTCCGGAACGCGCGCCATCCGCGGCGGCCGAGCGCAGCCAGCCGCCTCCAGGACGGCCGGGACAGGCCGGCGGCCAGCGAAGCGCGGGCGAGAAGGAGGTGGGAGATGATCTCAATCACGGCCGTTCTCGTCTCGCGTCCGCAGCGGGCGGCTGGACCGCGATCGCGCTGGTGCGCCTCGCGCAAAGGACGTGCGCGGCCGTCATGGCCGCGCCTCCAGGATCATGTTGAAGGGCGAGGCGGCAGGCTTGCCGATCTGCGCGAAGCCGCCTTGCCGCAACACCTGCGCGATGCGCTTTTCACCGGCCTGCGCCCCCAGCCCCAGACCGACGTCCTGGCTCAGCGACGTCGGAAGGCAGATGTGGGTGGAGCCGGCGTAATAGACCCGCCCGACCGGATTGAGATTGTCGGCCAGGCTGTCGCCCGCCGCCGGCTCGACCAGCATCAGGGTGCCGTCCTGCTTGAGCGCGGCACGAACGTGGCGGGCGGCGCCAACGGGGTCGCCCATGTCGTGCAGCGCATCGAACATCGTCACGAGATCGAAGCCCGATCCCGCGAAATCCTGGGCCTTTGCGACCTCGTACCGCAGATTGCGCGCACCGGAGCTCTCGGTCCGTGCGCAGTCGATCGAGGCCTCGTCGTAGTCGATGCCGATGAAGTCCGAATTCGGGAATGCTTCGGCCATGAGCCGGGTCGAATAGCCATGGCCGCAACCGACGTCTGCGACCTTGGCACCTCGCTCCAGCTTCTCGACGACGCCGTCGAGCGCAGGCAGCCATTCGGCGATCAGATGCGCGCGATAACCGGGCCGGAAGAAGCGGTCGACGCCGCAGGACATGCAATTGCAATGATCGCTCCAGCGCAGGCCCTTGCCGGTCTTGAACGCCTCGGCCAATCGCGGCTCGTCGTGATAGACTGCCGGCAGCAGGCTGAAGCCGCCAACCATCGCGACTGGACTGTTTTCATCCGCGAATACGGCCTTCTGCTCCGGTGTCATGCTGAACGTGTCGTTCGTCGCGTCGTAGCTCACGAAGCCGGAAGCCGCCTGTGCGGACAGCCATTCGCGAACGTAGCGTTCGTGAGTCCCCGTTCGGTCGGCCAGTTGGGCTGACGTCATCGGGCTTTCGGCCAGCGCGCGGAATAGTCCCAGTCGGTCGCCGAGGACGACGAGCGCCGCATTCGACGCAGCACCGAGTTCGTTGACGACCAATCCAAGCAGCTGCTCGAGCTTCCTCTCATCCAAGTTCATGTCTGGCTCCTCAGGGCGCGGAGATGCGCCGCCGAGGTGCGACATAGGGTGTCTGGACTCGCGGATGGAGAGGCAGAATAGTCAGTTTCGAGCCAATCGAGCCAGAGGCTGCAGAATGTCACGTGGACGTGTACGCGTGAGTATTCCCGTGTTCGCCGAATGCGATCCGTCGATCATCTACGGCGTATTCGACACGCTGTGGGGCGCGGGACGGATGTGGGACGGCGTCAAGGGTGGCACGCCGGAAGGCCTGTTCGAACCGCGGCTGGTGGGCGCCGAACCTGGCCCGATCACGCTGATCACCGGGGTCAGCATCCTGCCGCAGGACGTGGTCGATCACGTTGAATCGACCGACATCGTGTTCGTACCGAACGTGATCGTTACGGCAGAGACGGGCACCGCCGTGCTCGATCGCCGGCTCATCGCATGGATCAGGCGGATGCACGAAGCGGGCGCACAGCTGTACGGATCCTGCGGTGGATCCCTCGTGCTCGCCGAAGCCGGCCTGCTCGACGGATACGAGGCTACCACGCACTGGGTTTACGAGCCGGTGTTTCGAAAGCATTTCCCCAAGGTCAAGCTCCGCATGGAGCGCGTCCTGGTGCAGAACGGGCCCGGCCACAATCTCGTCTGCGGGGGCGGTGCATCATCCTGGCAGGATCTCGCGCTGCTGATCGTCGCGAAATACGGCGGTACGGAAGAGGCAATTCGCATCTCGAAGCTCTTTCTCTACCAGTGGCATCGCGAAGGACAATTGCCGTTCGCCTCGATGGTGCAGAACGTGGATCACGGCGACGGCGTGATCAGAAGGTGCCAGGACTACATCGCGCAGAACTACCAGCGGCAGGACCTCATTGCGGAGCTGGTGCATCACTCCGGATTGCCGAAGCGCTCATTCGATCGCCGCTTCCGGGCAGCGACCGGCTATTCGCCGCTCGCTTATGTGCAGACGCTGCGCATCGAGGAAGCCAAGCAACTGCTTGAGACGACGGAAACGGCCATCGAGGACATCTGCCGCGAGGTCGGCTACGAGGACGTGGCGTCCTTTCGTCGGTTGTTTCGAAAGCAGGCCGGCGTGTCACCGAAGGATTACCGGCGCAAGTTTCAGCTTCCCGACTACGTGACGGGATCGCGGCCCCAGACCTCCGGCACATCGGTCAGGCCGCGGCGGGCTGCTGGCTGACGGCAAAAGGGATCACGGTGGCGGCAGGCAGTCCTGGCGGGCTGCTCTCCGCATTCGTCCGCTCAGGGTCTCGCCGAAACAGGATCAAACCCGCGACCCCGGCAAGCTCACATCGATCGTCGGGCCGCCCGCACTTCGGCGAATTCGGCGTCGGGGTGGCTGACAATGGTGGCGACCATGATGCCGCTGATGATCAGCGACCAGGCGGTGTTCCAATAGATCCAAAACACAGGCCAGCCTCCGTTTCCATCTCTCGCCCGCCGCGCGAGGCTAACGGCGTGGCGATGCCGCCGTTCCCTGGCGCGGCGACCGTCCAACAGCATGCGGGCGGACGAGGCGCTATTTTGGTTTGGTCGGTGGCGGCGCGCGATCGGTTTGGCCGGTGTGGCGCTTTGCCACGACGTCCTCGTCGCGCTCGCCCTCGCGCGGGCGTGGTGGAGGCTTGGGCTGGCCGGCTTGACCGCCATGCTTGCCGCCCATGTCGGGCTTACCTTCGAGATCGTTTTCACGAGACATGGCGGTTCAATGCGTTCGCACGGCATTGGTTCGCAGCGGCATCGGCTCTTTTCGACCTGTGAACGGGCTCATGGGGCGTCGCTTTGCAATGCACTGGCCGCACGGCGGCGGTGTGTTGGCTAACCCGGCGCCACCGATACGAATTCGGCATCGATCGATCCCGATTGGGATTTGGTGCGGCGGCGCGCCTGCCGCTATCCTCGCCGGCAAAACGACAATGCCGCGATCCGGCTTTAGGAGGAGCCCATGTCGAAACCGAGGCCGAGACCGCGCCGAGGATCCGCATCCAGAGCATCACGCGCTGCGATCGCCACCACCCTGTTCGCTTCCCTCATTCTCGTTTCCGGAGCCCGTGCCTCTATGGCCGAGACCTTCGCCTATGTCGGCAACGCCGACAGCAACGACATCAGCGTGTTCGAGATGACCGAGAGCGGCGAGATGACGCTCGTGCAGACGGCCCCTTTCAAAGGCGTCGAGAAGCCCGGCTCCTCGACGCCGCTCGCGATCACGCCCGACCACCGCGTGCTGATCGCCGGAATCCGCTCGCAGCCATACCTCGCGGTGAGCTTTGCGATCGATCCCAAGACGGGCCGGCTCAGCCATCTCGGCAACGGACCGCTTGCTGACAGCATGGCCAACATCGCCATCGACCGCAGCGGCAAGTTCCTGTTCAGCGCCTCCTATGGCGGCAGCAAGGTCGCGCTGAATCCGATTCTTGCAGACGGCGTCGTCGGCGAGCCCAAGCAGGTGATTCCGACCGGGCTGAACGCCCACGCCTTCCTGCCCTCGCCCGACAACCGCTTCGTGTTCGCGACCAATCTCGGCTCCGACCAGGTCCTGAGCTTCGCGTTCGACGCCGCGACCGGTACGCTCACGCCGGGCGATCCGCCGGCGCACAAAGTGCCGGAAAAATCGGGGCCGCGGCACTTCGTGTTTCATCCGGGCGGCAAGTTCGTCTATCTCCTGCACGAGCTGAACGGCGACGTCGCGGTATTCACCTATGACGCCAGGAGCGGCGCGTGGGACGAGATCCAGCGCACCACCACGCTGCCGGAAGGGTTCAATGCCACATCGTCCGACAAAAAGCCTTGGGCCGCCGACATCCACATCACACCGGACGGCCGCTTCCTCTACGCCTCCGAGCGCACCACCAGCGCGCTCACCGCCTACAAGGTCGATGGATCAAGCGGCAAGCTGACCACGGTCGGCAGCGTCCCGACGGAGAAGCAGCCGCGCGCCTTCCACATCGATCCCTCCGGGCGCTACCTCGCGGCTGTCGGCGAACTCTCGGACGGCATGACGGTCTATGCCATCGACCAGAGCAGCGGCGCGCTGGCCAGGCTGAAATCCTACCCCACTGGCAAGAAGCCGAACTGGGTCGAGTTTCTGAGCCTGCCGTGAGGGGCCCGCCGACCTACGTAAACATCCGTAATTTCGCAAGGTCCGGCTTGGCGGCATATCTCCGGCCATGGATCGACAGATTGTCTTCAAATGCCCTCAGACTGGCTTGAACGTGCAGCATCGGCTTACCGATGAGCCCTCCGATCGCACACACGTGTCCGTGTCATGCCCGGCCTGCACGCGGCTGCATCTGATCGAGCGGGCCACCGGCAAGCTGCTGGGTGATCGACGCGGCTGACGGTTAACGCGGTGCCGTACCCTGCGCCGTGACGTCTTCGACGTGGTGCAGCAGGAAGACCAGATGGCCCGCCGTGTCATGGATCGGCGAGTTGATCGGCTGCCAATGACGCTCCACGAAGGTGCCTCCGGGATCCCGGATGTCGTAGCGCTGGATCGCCATGGCATGGGCTCGTCCCGTCTCGCCGACGATCCGTAAGCTGCTGTAGAGATTGCTGACGCCATCGGCGAGCGGATCGTCGGGATTGTCGGGAAATATCTCGAACAGGGACCGGCCGACGACGTCGGCCCGGCTGATGAAGGTCGCCACCGCATAGGCGTCGTTGATATCGACGATCGACAGGCCCGGCCCGGGGTCCAGCAGCATATAGGGATGCGGCGAGCTATCGAACTCAGGCTGGAATTGCCGCCGGATCGTTGCGGCGTCGATGTGCTGCCGCCGGCGCTGTTCGAGCGGCGTCGTATCGGCACCCGACGCAGCCGAGTTCAGCAACGCCAACTGGCGCTTCGCCGATGCCAGCAGCGCGCGCACCGTACTCTGGACCGTCGGGTCGCTCGTCTCATTGAGCAGCCGCTCGAAATGGACGATATTCTGCTCGCATACGAACTGCTGCATCCCGTCTCGACCACGAGTTGTACGGCAGCGACGCCGCATCGTTCCTGATCCGAATTTCATACAGGTGGCTGCGACAGTTGAGAAGACCGTGATCGGCCGCACCCGGAAGCCCGGACGGTCGCGGCGACCGGGCCCCAGAGGCGCGAACCTGTTCTCCAATCCCGCGACTAATCAAAGACTTGCCGCGACTGCCTGCGGCGCGGCATCCTGTTTTGGGACGACGCGGCCATAGTGCGCGGGCGGCGGCCATCTGCTATCGATTGGAGACATAGACCCTGTGGAATTTCCGATGCGTCATTTGCCCCGTGCCGTTGGTCGAAACCTGTGTCCCGCAGCCGTCGCCGGCCTGCTCGTCTTCAACCCCTGTCCGGCCGGAGCCGCCGATGACGACGCGCCCAAGGGGCCGGCGGTCACGGTGCTGAAGGTCGCGAAATCCTGCTTCTCCGACATCGTCGAGGCGACCGGCACGATCGTCGCGCGGGAGCAAACCTCGGTGCGGCCCGAGCGTCCCGGCCTGAAGGTCACGGACGTGCTGGCGGAAGCGGGCGATACCACCACCGCCGGCCAGGTGCTGGCACGGCTGGCGCTACCCGAAGGCGGCACGCTTCAGGTCACCGCACCGGTGGCGGGCGTGATCGCGACCTCGACTGCGCAGATCGGAAACTTCGCCTCGGCCAAGGGCGAGGCGCTGTTCACGATCGTGGCGCGCAGCGAATACGATCTCGTCGGCCTCGTGGCCACCACCGATGTGCGCAAGCTCGCGGTCAATCAGCCGGCGACGGTGTGGATCGCAGGCGCCGACGACATCGGCGGCAAGGTGCGCCGCATCGGCGCGACCGTCGAGCCGAACATCCAGCAGGGGATGGTCTATATCGGCATCTCTTCGCAGAAGCGTCTGCTCCTGAACGCGAGCGGGCGCGCGCTGATCAAGACCGGACAGAGCTGTAACGTCGCGGTGCCGCTGACCGCCGTGCAGTATTCATCCGCGGGCACCGTGGTGCAGGTGATCCGCCGCAACCGCGTCGAGACCAAGCGTGTCGAGGTCGGCTTGATGTCGGGCGGCAACATCGAGGTCCGCGACGGCCTCAACGAAGGCGATGTCGTCGTCGCCCGCGCCGGCGCACTGCTGCGCGAAGGCGACCCGGTGCGCCCGGTGATGGCCGCGGAAGCGGCGAAGTAACGTTGCTCGTGTCCCGGACGTGCTGCAGCGTGCAACGCTGCTGCGCAGAGGGGACCCATCTCGTCGCAATGCGACAGCCTAAAAAGATAGGCCCCGGCTCAGCGGCGCATCATTGCATGATGCGCCGCGTCCGGGGCACGAGACTTCGTAGGACCTGAGGAAAACTAGCCGCCGGCTTCGCCGAACTGGACGTCTTCGAGCAGCGAGGAGGAAACGGTCGGGACCTGGTCGCCTTCGCTGGCGCGGGAGATGGCGAGACGGGTCTTGTTGAAGACGCTCTCGGCGCTGCCCTGCTTGCTGAGGTTGTTGAGGAACTCGCTGACCAGCACGCTATGCTCGCCCTTGCCGTCGTCGACGACCTTGCCGGGCGAGGCTGAGGTGAGGATCAGCGCATTGTCCGACGCACTGATCGGCGCGAGGCCGTGGCTGTAGGAGCGGAAGCGGCGCTCGTAAGGGTTACGGCGGGAGGCATCGACCACGACGAGCTTGGCCTTGGCGCCCTGCTCCTTCATCATCTCGAGCACGCCTTCGATGGAGACGCCATGGCGGCGGACGTCGCTTTCCTTCCAGATCACGGCATCGACCGGCAGCATGTAGCTCTCGCGGCCGGCCTGCACGCCGAAGCCGCCGAAGAATAGCATGACGACGCTGTCGTGCTTGATCCGGGACTTCAGGCGGTTGACGGCGCGGACCATGTCGTCCTTGGTCGCGTCTTCCACCATGTCGACGTCAAAGCCGTTCTTGCGCAGCGACGAGGACAGCGCACGGGCGTCGTTGATCGACTGCGTCAGCGGCGCGCTGGCGTCGGGATAGTGTCCGTTGCCGATGACCAGCGCCAGGCGCGAGGTCTGGCCGATCGAACCGGTGATCTGGTCGGTCGAGACGGCCTTGGCGGCGTCGATCGCGCGCATGTTGAGAGCAGCATGGGCGCCGATCACCAGCGACACCGTGCCGATGAGGGCTGCGGCGAGGGCGATCGTGCGTCTGGAAAGGTCGAGCTGCTTTACATTCATCTCGGTTCGTTTCCTGTGCCAAAGACCAGCCACGCGCGCGCACACTGTTTGAGTAGCGCGATAGCGTCTTTAGGTTTGAGGGATTGGCCGGGGGAGTGCCCCCGAATTGCGCGCAATTTGCGGCGCCGCACCAAACAATCCCTTAACCGCATATAGGCGCTCGGGCAATAGATTGCTCGAAATTTGATATAAGTATCTGAATACGTTGGTTAATTCTCCGAGCCAGATTGCTCCATTTTCGACTCCCCCGTAGCATTCCGGAGGCCGATCATGCAGGCCTCGTGCCGACTTTTTCTGTGACGTCTATCACATTTGTTTTTCCTGCGAATCCGGGTAGCCTTTTCAAAGACTTGCAGGGGGTGGTGTGCGGACGGCTGCGCGCTCGCCGGCCCCGGACAAGCCCCCCGCGACCAGGTACTTCATGAGCTTTCATTATTTTGCCGGCGCCGCCTGCCGGGCGCTGACGGCGCGGAAGGACGGCCCCTCGCTTTACGACGTCTGCGATCCCGTATTGTCTGAGGCGGCCAGCGGCGATCTGCATCTGGCCAAATTCTACAAGACCGCGCTCGGCAATCCCGCGCTGCGGATGCTGCTCCGCCGCGCCGGCCTGCCCGAGCTGCGCGACGAGGCCAGGCTGACCCGGCTGCGCGAGGCACTCGTCCACGCCCGCGACGAGGTCGAGCCCGACTGGGCGGCGGTCGGGCGGCCGATCGCCGATCTCGTCGACAGCATCGCGCTCGACCATCCCAAGCCGCCGCCGGCGCCGTTCACCGCCGCCCTGCCGCAGAGCGCGCAGATCGACGGCGCGATCCGCGACTGCGCGCAGCATCTGCTCGGCTCGTACCGCCGAAACGGCTTCCTGCCGACCTATGCCGCCTTCAACCTGATCGGCGATCCCGACTTCCGCGGACGCGAGCTGATCATGGCGCTCACGGGGCTGAACGCGCGCGGCTACAAGAACTCCTCGCTGCTGTTCAACCTCGCCCGCGTCTTCATCGCGCGCTCGCCCGCGCGCGCCGTGGTCAATCCGCCCTGGAAGGGCATTGCCGAGCCGATGTGGGAGCCGGTGCAGATCCGCCATCGCTCGGCCTATTACGATGCGTTCTTCGTCGAGGCGCTGCTGAGCTACGTCGAGACCGGGCTCGCCTCGGTCACCGACAAGATCGCGGCGGAGCGCGCGATCGCCGACATGGTCGATTTCTGCGTCAACATCAGCCGCGAGGAGGTCGAGGGCATCGACGGCGCGCGCTTCAACGTCGTCACCGCGCTCGCGCCGGCGCCGCATCCGCGCTTCTCCCGCTTCTTCGCGCAGATCAAGCAGGATCTCGGCTTCGGCATCTACGTGCCGGATTGCGACACCACGGCGTGCTCGATCTCCGCGGCAACGCAGGCCGGCTGCACCGATCCCATCATCGACCAGCCATTGCTGGATTTCTACGCCGGCTACCAGGTGCGCGCCGGCGTCAACGCGCCGCGCGTGACCGTGCCGATCAACGACAATATCGACTATGAGGGTGGGGTTGCGACCTGGATCGACAATCTCGCCGGCGAGCGCCCTTACGGCAACGATCTCGATCCGACGCTCAATCTCGACATTCTCGAGGTCAGCTTTCGCAACCTGGCGCGCTGGAAGATTCTGGAGACGCCGGCGCGGCTCGCCACGGTGCATCGCATCATCGGCTTCCAGAAGCGGCTGGCGGCCAGCGGCGCCTTCGCCAATCCGCGCTCGCACATCTATTACCTGCCGGAGCTCTACAGCGCCTATTTCGGCCGCTGCTATGCCGCCTTCCTGGCATTGCCGCTGGCGGCGCAGGCCGCGATCGATCCCGAAGGCGATTTCGATTTCATCCGCCACCGCGTGCTGTCCTACGTCAAGGGCGAGCTGATGGCGGCCGAGATGAACGTGTTCGACGCCGCGCTCGCGCTGATCGCGCTCGGCCATCTCGGCGCCGACCCGCGCGCCTTTGCGCCGGCTTTGAACGTCATCATCGCAAGCCTGGGCGAAGGCGGCCGCCGCGGCCCCTTCCGCGCCTATGAATGGAACAAGATGAAGACACCGACGCGGATTCTGGTCGGCGGTCCCGAGGTGACCTCGGCGTTCGTGCTGATGGGGCTGGCCGTGGCGAGAAGGGCGATGGCGCGGGGGTGATGTTTCATCTTACCCTCCAGGGGAGGGTAAGAGAGAGCCACAATGACAGGAAGTTGAAAGCTCAGTCGTCAGGCACATGCTGGCCCGGAGGCCAAAAGCCGACCACAATTGCGGGCTCTATCGATAATCATCACACGCGGACCGGCATGTTGCGAAAATTCCTGATTGCGCTGTCACTGTTCGCCCCGTCGCTCGCCCAGGCTGCCGACATCACCGGCATCGCAAAAGTGCGTGCGGGCGACGCCGTCGTGATCGGGAACACGCGGATCCGGCTCGGCGGCATCGACGCGCCTGCGGTCGACCAGCTGTGCCTCAACACCAAGACCGAGCGCTGGACCTGCGGCGTTGCCGCCCGCGACGAGCTTGCCAAATACGCCGACGGCAAAAGCTGGGCCTGCCACACGAGGTCGATCGACCGGCGCGGCCGCACCGTCGCGCGCTGCGAGGTCGGCGGCGAGGACATCCAGAAATGGCTGGTGCGCAACGGCTGGGCACTGGCCTACACCCGCATGTCCCACGACTATGAGGCGGATGAGAAGGCCGCGCGCGAGGCCAAGGTCGGGATGTGGCAGGGCGCCTTCATCGCGCCCTGGGACTGGCGCGTGCGCAACAAGAAGACGGCCATCCTCGGCGCCACCAAGCCGCCCGACGGCGCGCATGCGGTGCTGCTCGCCTCGGCCTCGGGGCCGGTCGCCCCCTCGCCGGACTGCACCATCAAGGGCAATGTGAACAGCACCGGCGAGTGCATCTATCACCAGCCGACCAGCCGCTGGTACACCCAGATCAAGATGAAGATCAGCAAGGGCACTCGCTGGTTCTGCTCGGTGGAGGAAGCCGAAGCGGCCGGTTGCCGGGAGACGAAGCGATAACCCAGCCCTGCATTTTACGTGCTTTTCTCGAGACCCGGCGGCGCGTAAAAGCATGAATCAGCGACCTATCAGCCTGTTCTCAAGCAACAAGGACCAACAGCAATGACCGTTCGCGCGGGCCGGGAATTTCTGGCCATCCCCGGGCCCACCACGATGCCCGACGAGGTGCTGCGGGCGATGCATCGTCCGGCGATCGACATCTACTCCAAGGAGATGCTCGATCTGACCGAGAGCCTGCTCAGCGACATCTCGAAGCTGTTTGCGACCAAGGGCAAGTCCTACATCTACATCGCCAACGGTCACGGCGCCTGGGAAGCGGCACTGAGCAACGTGCTGTCGCGCGGCGACAAGGTGCTGGTGCTGGAGAGTGGGCGCTTTGCGATCGGCTGGGGCAATGCGGCGGCGCTGATGGGCGCCGAGGTCGAGGTGCTCAAGGGCGACTGGCGCCGCGCGGTGCGGCCGCACGAGGTCGAGGAGCGCCTGCGCCGCGACAAGGAGCACACGATCAAGGCGGTCGTCGTGGTCCAGGTCGACACCGCCTCGGGCGTACAGAACGACATCGAGGCGATCGGCAAGGCGATTAAGGCGAGCGGTCATCCCGCGCTGTACATGGTCGACACCGTCGCCTCGCTCGGCTGCATGCCGTTCGAGATGGACAAATGGGGCATCGACGTCGCGATGTCCGGCTCGCAGAAGGGCCTGATGACGCCGCCCGGCCTTGGCTTCGTCGCCGCCAATGCGCGCGCGCTCGAGGTGCACAAGAAGGCGAACATGTCGACGCCCTATTGGAGCTGGAGCGAGCGCGAAGGCACCGAGAATTATCGCAAATACGCCGGCACCGCGCCGGTGCATCTGTTGTTCGCGCTGCGCCAGGCGATCGACCTGTTGCATGAGGAAGGGCTGGAGAACGCCTTCCGCCGCCATAGCCTGCTCGCCGAAGCCGCGCGCCGTGCGGTCGCCGTCTGGTCGGAAGGCCAGGTGCTCGGCTTCAACGTGGCCGAAGCGAGCGAGCGGTCCAACACCGTAACCACCGTGACCATGAGCAACGGCCACGATCCCGCGGTGCTGCAACGCTATTGCAAGGAAAAGTGCGGCGTCGTGCTCGGCACCGGCATCGGCGACCTCTCGGGACAGGCCTTCCGCATCGCCCATATGGGCCATGTGAATGCGCCGATGCTGCTCGGCACGCTCGGGGTGATCGAGATCGGCCTGAACGCGCTGAAGATCCCGCATGGCAAGGGCGGGCTGGAGGCGGCGGTCGCGTATCTCGGCGAAGAGGTGGCGGCGTAGGCGGAGCCAAACACTCCGCCGTCGTCCCTGCGAACGCAGGGACCCATACCTCGTGATCTATCGTTGCCCCGCATTGGCCGTACCGCAGAAAGGCCCGATCACTGCGTGTCTTCGCCAAACTCCTTCCTGGGGTTATGGGTCCCTGCGTTCGCAGGGACGACAGGTGAGTTTGCGGCAGTCACTTCGGCACTCGATAAGCCTCAACCTGAGCCTTGAGCTCATTCAACGATGCGAGCGGCGCCTTCGGATCGACCCGGTATTCCCCACTCGCCAGCCACTTCAGCACCTTCGCATCGACCACCGGCGAATGGTGGATGACGTCGCTGTAATTGTTGAGATCGTGCGTGACCGCCTTGATCGCGCGGAAATCATGCAGGCGCACGTTCGGCAGCTGCGTCAGGCGGCGCGCGACGTGCGCCGTCAGATCGGTGACGATCTTCAACGTTTCGGGCGAGGCATCGCGCATGGCGACGAATTGCAGGATCGAATAGGGCGGGAAGTAGATGTCGAAGGTCACGTCGGGATGTCGCGTGATCAGGCCGACGGCGTCGTGCTCGAAATGCCGGACCATCGCGTCGTAACCATAGCCCTCGCCGAGGAAGCGGCTGCGAAGGGGATCGGTGATGTAGGCGAAGGCGGCAAGCGTCCTGGTCGCGTTGTAGCCGCGCGCGACATCGAAATCCCGCGGCAGCGCGTAGATGTCATCGACGTCGGACAGCGCGAACTTGACCGGGAGAAACGGCGCCGCCCGGGTCAGCGGCTCCCGCAGCGGCGGCATCGACCGCGCCAGCGCGAACAGGGATTCCTTCGCCATCGCCGCGCTGAACAGATAGGACGCGATGCCTCTGGCCGTTCCGCGATAGAGGTCGACGGAGAGATAGGGATCTGCCTCGATGTCGGCGGCATCGACGAAGATGAAGTCGTCCATCTCCCAGATCACCCGTCCTGCGCCGCGATCGATCGCCTGCGCCAGCACGAAGGCCTGCTGGCGCGAGTTGGAGCCGGTCATCGCCAGCTTGAGCGAATGGACGCCGAGCGCGCGATCGATCTCGCTCTGACGGAAATGGATCGCGAGCGATGTGCCCATGAAGGCGGTGTCGAACGACTGGCTGCGGATCAGCCCGGCATTCTGCACGCGGGTGTCGTCGGAATAGAAGGCCGCCATGAGACGCGAAGGGCGAAACAGTTGCAGGGGATCGACGACGAAGGTCAGCGCAGCCGCGGCCAGCGCGCACACGACGCTCGCGAGGAGAAGACGTCTCACATTGGCAAACGGTGCGCGCATCAGAACCGGAAATAGATGAATTCGCTGTGGCTCTGGATGCCCAAAATGCCGAACGCGAGCACCAGCGATGCGCCATAGAGGAACAACGGTCGCATCCGCCCTGCCAGCAAGGCCTCGCCGACCCTGCGGTTGCCGTGATCGTAGCCCATGATCGCCTGGGTGTTCGGGGTCAGCCACACCAGCGCCGCGTAGACCGACACCAGCACCAGCGCCGCAATCTCCTCGCGGCCAAGGACGATGTCGGCGGGATCGGCCATGGCGCGGAGGAGCCGTAGCGCCCATGCGACGCTCTCGGCGCGGAAGAACACCCAGGCGACGACGACGGCAAGAAACGTCAGAACCGCTCCGACGATGCGGGCCGGGCGCGCCAGCGACGACGGGATATCCGGCACCAGCGCGTTGAAGGCATGGTTGAGACAGAGATAGGCGCCGTGCAGCATGCCCCACACCACGAACGTCCAGGCCGCGCCGTGCCAGAGCCCGCCGAGCAGCATCGTGATCATCAGGTTCGCATAGCGCAGCACGCGACCTCTGCGGTTGCCGCCGAGCGGGATGTAGAGATAGTCGCGCAGGAACTGCGACAGCGTCATGTGCCAGCGCCGCCAGAACTCGACAATGCTGGCCGCCTTGTAGGGCGAGTTGAAATTGACCGGCAGGAAGATGCCGAACATCAGCGAGATGCCGATCGCCATGTCGGAATAGCCGGAGAAGTCGAAATAGAGCTGGAAGGTGTAGGCGAGCGCGCCAAGCCAGGCCTGGTCGAAGCTCGGCGAGCGCGCCTCGAAGGCGAGCGCGACCAGCGGCTGGATGCCGTCGGCAAGGCAGGTCTTCTTGAACAGGCCGATGGCGAAGATGATGATTCCGCACAGGATCAGATGCGCGTCCGGGTGCTTCGATTCCTCTCGCTCGAACTGCGGGATCATGTCCTTGTGGTGGAGGATCGGTCCCGCAATCAGATGCGGGAAATAGGTCACGAACAGCGTGTAATGCGGCAGCGCATAGGCCGCGACCTGGCCGCGATAGGCATCGACCAGGAACGCGATCTGGGTGAAGGTGTAGAAGGAGATGCCGACCGGCAGCAGAACGTGAACCGCAACGTGCGTGCCGAGCAGCGCGTTGATGTTCTCAGCAGCAAAGCCGGCATATTTGAAGATGCCGAGCACGAGGAGATCGCCGACGACGCCAAAAACGAGCGCTGCCCGGCGCCGTGACGGGGTGAGCTCCGCCACGATGAGGAGATGGCCGACGCCGTAGTTGAACGCAATCGATACCAGCAACAGGGCCACGAACTGCCAGCTGCCGATGGCGTAGAAGGCCAGCGAGGCCAGCGCCAGCCAGATCACCGGGGCGAGATTGCTGCGCCGGCCGAGCCGGAAATAGCCGGCCAGCACAACCGGCAGGAACAGCAGGATGAATGGATAGGAATTGAACAGCATCTGGCTGGACCGGCGGCGGGGATATCGTCCCTAAAGCATACAAGGGGCCGGTCAACAACCCGGCAGGCTCGACGCACCGGCGCTGGCAATTCGAGCCCTCGTCGCCATATGATGCGCGAACTGCCGCCCTATCGCCGTCATTACCGGGCTTGCCCCGGCAATCCATCGCTCACGAAATTTCTCTGATGGATGCGCGGGCCAAGCCCGCGCATGACGAGTGAGGTTCCGGTGAAACGCAACGAGGATCGAGTGACACAAGCCAAGACGCCTTCAGCCAAGACGCCTTTCCAGCCGCCCGTCGCGCCGCGCCGGCCGCATTCCTTCACGCGGCACGGCATCACAGTGACCGACGACTATGCCTGGCTGAAGGACGAGAAATGGCAGGAGGTGCTGCGTAACCCTGCGGTGCTCGGCCCCGATATCCGCAAATATCTGGACGAAGAGAACGCCTACACCGAGAGCCTGCTCGGCCACACAGCTAGCCTGCAGAAGACGCTGGTGCGCGAGATGCGCGGGCGGATCAAGGAGGACGATTCGAGCGTGCCGTCGCCCGACGGTCCCTTCGCCTATTTCCGCCGGTTTCGCGAGGGCGGGCAGCACGAGCTGTTCGGCCGCATGCCGCGCGATGGCGGCGAGGGCCAGATCGTGCTCGACGGCGACGCGCTCGCCAGGGACCATAAATATTTCAAGTTCGGCGGCAGCCGGCACTCCCACGATCACAAGCTGCAGGCCTGGAGCGCGGACACCAAGGGCTCCGAGTATTTTTCCGTCCGCGTGCGCGACTGGGCGACCGGGGCTGATCTCGACGACCTCGTCGAGGAGACCGATGGCGGCGTGGTCTGGGCCGCGGACTGCAAGAGCTTCTTCTATGTGAAGCTCGACGACAATCACCGTCCGATGCAGGTGTGGCGACACAAGCTCGGCACCAAGCAGGCGGACGACACGCTCGTCTATGAAGAGCAGGATGCCGGCTGGTTCACCCATCTGCATGAGAGCACCAGCGGCCGCTTCTGCGTGATCGCCGGCGGCGACCACGAGACGTCGGAGCAGCGGCTGATCGATCTCGCCAATCCCGAGGCGCCGCCGCGCCTGGTCGCGGCGCGCGAGGAGGGCGTGCAATATTCACTCGCCGACCGCGGCGACGAGCTCTTCATTCTCACAAATGCCGACGACGCCATCGACTTCAAGATCGTCACCGCGCCGCTTGGCCAGCCCGAGGGCAAGAACTGGCGCGACCTGATCCCGTATCGCCCGGGCATCTACATCATCGACCTCGATCTCTATGCCGGCCATCTGGTCCGGCTCGAGCGCACCAACGCGCTGCCGTCGATCGTGATCCGCGATCTCGCCTCGAACGAGGAGCACGCCATCGCCTTCGACGAGGCCGCCTATTCGCTCGATACGATGGGCTCCTACGAGTTCGAGACGACGACTCTGCGCTTTGCCTATTCCTCGATGACAACGCCGTCGGAAGTCTACGACTACGACATGGCGAAGCGCACGCGCACCCTGCGCAAGCGCCAGGAGATTCCGTCCGGCCACGATGCCGCCAATTACGTCACCACGCGCATCATGGCGAAGGCGCATGACGGCGCCGAGGTGCCGGTCTCGATCCTGCATCGCCGCGGGCTGAAGCTGGACGGCTCGGCGCCGCTGCTGCTCTACGGCTACGGCTCCTATGGCATGGCGATGCCGGCCTCGTTCAACGCCAACCGCCTGTCGCTGGTCGATCGCGGTTTCGTCTACGCCATCGCCCATATCCGCGGCGGCGCCGACAAGGGCTGGGGCTGGTATCTCGACGGCAAGCGCGAGAAGAAGACGAATTCGTTCGACGATTTCGCCGCCAGCGCCCGGGCGCTGATCGATGCGAAATACACCAGCGCAAAGCGCATCGTCGGCCATGGCGGCTCGGCCGGCGGCATGCTGATGGGCGCGGTCGCCAATCGCGCCGGCGAATTGTTCGCAGGCATCGTTGCCGAAGTGCCGTTCGTCGACGTGCTCAACACCATGCTCGACGACACGCTGCCGCTGACGCCGCCGGAATGGCCGGAATGGGGCAACCCGATCGAGAGCGAGAAGGATTTTCGCACCATCCTGTCCTACTCGCCTTACGACAACGTCGCGGCGAAGGACTATCCGGCGATCCTGGCGATGGGCGGCCTGACCGATCCGCGCGTCACCTATTGGGAGCCCGCCAAATGGATCGCGCGCCTGCGCGCCACCATGACGGGTGGCGGCCCGGTCCTGCTCCGCACCAACATGGGCGCCGGCCACGGCGGCGCCTCAGGACGATTCGACCGGCTTGACGAGGTCGCGATCGTCTATGCATTCGCGCTGTGGGCAGCCGGAATGGCGGAGGCCGGGGTGTAGCGACACCCACGGCTGTCGTCCCTGCGAAGGCAGGGACCCATACCGCGTGATTTATCGAGGGAGTGCGAAAGCAGTACCGGCGAAGAACTGTTACTGCTGGTCATCGCCAAACCACGCCCTGGGGCTATGGGTCCCGGATCTGCGCTTCGCTTGTCCGGGACGACATCGGAGAATGTCGTGCATTCTCCGGGCCGCATTACCTTCCGTTCTTCTTCCGCCATTCCGCGAAATCGATCAGCGTCTGCGGGTCCGTGGCGGGATAGAGACCGAAGATACCGCGGCCCTTGCCGACTTCCTCGGTGACGAAGTCCTCGAACGCGGTCATTTCGAAGGTTTCGCTCGCGATCTCGTCAGCGAGATGCGCCGGGATCACGATGACACCGTCGGCATCGCCCAGGATGACGTCGCCGGGGAACACCGGAGCATCACCGCAGCCGATCGGGACGTTGATCTCGATCGCCTGGTGCAGCGTGAGGTTGGTCGGCGCCGAGGGGCGGTGATGGAAGGCGGGGAAGCCGAGTTTTGCAATTTCAGCGGAATCGCGAAAGCCGCCGTCGGTGACGACGCCGGCGACGCCACGTTTCATCAATCGCGTCACCAGGATCGCGCCTGCCGATGCCGCGCGCGCGTCCTTGCGGCTGTCCATCACCAGCACAGCGCCCGGCGGGCAATCTTCCACGGCCTTGCGCTGCGGATGCGAACGGTCCTTGAAGACGTCGATCGTGTTGAGATCCTCGCGCGCCGGCATGTAGCGCAGCGTGAAGGCTTCGCCAACCATGGTCGGCTGATCGGGACTTAAGGGATGCACATCCTGGATCATCTGGATGCGCAGGCCGCGCTTGAACAAGGCGGTGGCGACCGTGGCGGTGGAGACGGATTTGAGCTTGTTGCGGGTGGCTTCTGAAAGTTTGGACATCGGCTGAGCTCTCTCGTTAGTTCGTCATTCCGGGGCGCGCCACTTAGCGCGAACCCGGAATCCATCGAGCCGCACGTACTGCCGCACAATGGATTCCGGGCTCGCCGCTTTGCGGCGCCCCGGAATGACAGGTGTCAGTAAATCGACGGCTCGCCGATCGGCGCGCCGAAATCGGTCTCGAGGAAATCGAAGTCGCAGCCGTCATTGGCCTGCTTGATGTGCCTGGTGAACATCCAGCCATAGCCGCGCTCGAAGCGGGGCTCGGGCTGCTTCCAGGCGGCGCGGCGCTTGTCGAGTTCGGCCTCGGGGACGTCGAGATTGATCGTGCGCGCGGCGACGTCGAGCGTGATGCGGTCGCCGTTCCGCACCAGCGCCAGCGGACCGCCAATATAGGATTCCGGCGAAACGTGCAGGATGCAGGCGCCGTAGCTGGTGCCGCTCATGCGCGCATCCGAGATGCGCACCATGTCGCGCACGCCCTGCTTCACGAGCTTGGTCGGAATCGGCAGCATGCCCCATTCCGGCATGCCCGGCCCGCCTTGCGGCCCCGCATTGCGCAGGATCAGGATGTGATCCTCGGTGACATCAAGGTTGGGATCGTCGACCGCCTTCTTCATCGAGGGATAGTCGTCGAACACCAGCGCAGGCCCGGTGTGCCTGAGGAAGCGCGGCGCGCAGGCGCTCGGCTTGATGACGCAGCCGTCGGGCGCGAGATTGCCCTTGAGCACGGCGAGCGCGCCTTCCTTGTAGATGGGATTGTCGATGGAGCGGATCACGTCGGCATTGTGGACCTCGGCACCCTCGATGTTCTCGCCCAGCGTCTTGCCGGTGACGGTGATGCAGTCGAGATGCAGATGCGGCTTGATCTGGCTCATCAGCGCCGGCAGGCCGCCGGCATAGAAGAAGTCCTCCATCAGATAGGTATCGCCGCTTGGACGGACATTGGCGATGACGGGCACCTTGCGGCTCGCGGTCTCGAAATCGTCCAGGCCAATGTCCTGGCCGGCGCGGCGGGCCTGAGCGATGAGGTGGATGATCGCATTGGTGGAGCAGCCCATCGCCATGGCGACCGCGATCGCGTTCTCGAAGGCTTTGCGGGTCTGGATCAGCTTCGGCGTCAGGTCCTCCCACACCATCTCGACGATGCGGCGTCCGCATTCGGAGGCCATGCGGATGTGATTGGCATCCGCGGCGGGAATCGAGGACGCGCCGGGCAGCGTCATGCCGATCGCCTCGGCAATCGCGGTCATGGTCGAGGCCGTGCCCATGGTCATGCAAGTGCCGTAGCTGCGGGCGATGCCGGCTTCGATGTCGAGCCAGTCCTTGTCGGAGATCTTGCCGGCGCGGCGCTCGTCCCAATATTTCCAGCCGTCCGAGCCCGAGCCGAGCGTCTTGCCCTTCCAGTTGCCGCGCAGCATGGGACCTGCCGGCAAATAGATCGCCGGGATGTTCATCGAGGTGGCGCCCAGCAGCAGCGCCGGCGTGGTCTTGTCGCAACCGCCCATCAGCACCACACCGTCGACGGGATGGCTGCGCAGCAATTCCTCGGCGTCCATCGCCAGCAGGTTGCGGTAGAGCATGGTGGTCGGCTTCAGCAGCGATTCCGACAGCGACAGCGCCGGCAGCTCCAGCGGCAGGCCGCCAGCCATCAGGATACCGCGCTTGGCGTCGTCGACACGCGACTTGAAGTGCATGTGACAGGGCTGCGCGTCCGACCAGGTGTTGAGGATCGCGATGATCGGGCGATCCTTCCACTCCTCGGGGGCATAGCCCATCTGCATGGCGCGGGAGCGGTGGCCGAACGAGCGCAGATCGTCGGGCGCGAACCAGCGCGCGCTGCGAAGCTGGTCGGGCGACTTCTTCTTGTTGGTCATTTTATTCCTTGTCCGTCCGAAGGATTCGCCCTGCTCTTCTCACAGGCCCTCCATACCCGGCAAGGCGCTGGGCGGGCTGAAGGCGAACCTCTGCTATGCACCCGGGCGGGCATACGGACGGTGTGGCGCAATAAATCGGCCGACCGCAGGCCGGAGGGGCTCCGAAGTGCTTGCCGGCAGACGACAATCCGCGCAACAATTTCATGTTTTTGATGGCTTTGATTCTGGTCGCCGGGGGTTTCCCCACCGACCCGGAGGATTGCAAGCGTGGCCAACATCCTGATCGTGGGGGACGATCCGGCCGTACAGATCACCATCCGGCTGCTGGAACGGGCTGGTCATCACGTGACGGTCGCCGGCGATGGCTGCAGATGACCAGGACACCTCCTCTGCTCCGGGCCGGAACAGGCGCGATACGGCAAGCCCGGCGACCCCCCCCATGAGACTGGCAACGACGCTGGCAACGCGGCTGGCCATCGGGATGATCCTGCTGGTGGCGGTGACCGTGGCCGCAGTCGGATGGCTGGGCTATCGCAACACCACGCAGGCCGTCATTCCACGGGTCCTGGAGCGGGTTGAAGCCCAGTCACGCCTGCTCGCGACCAATCTCGAATCCTACGTTGCCGGCGTGCGCGGCGATATGGTCGGCTACCGCGCCGCAGCGGCAATCAATGGCCTCATCCGGGCTCACACCGGTGGAGGAACCGACCCCATCGATGGCGTCTCGGAGCAAACCTGGCGCGAGCGTATCGCAACGCGGCTCGCGGCCGAGATCGACGCCAAGCCCATCTATGGGCAGTTCCGGATCATCGGTGTCGACAACGACCAGCGCGAACTGGTCCGCGTCGACCGCTCCGGACCGGGCGGAACGGCACGGATCGCCCCGGACGGCGAACTGGAGCGGAAGGGCGACCGAACCTACTTCAAGGAAACCATGCGGCTCGGGCCCGGCGAGATTTACGTGTCCCCCATCGATCTCGCGACCCGCCACGGGGGAACCACGGCCGCTCACGCTCCGACTTTGCGGGTCGCGATGCCTTTGTTTGCATCCGACGGCAAGCCGTTCGGCCTTATCGTCGCCAATGTCGACATGCGTCCGGCACTCGAGCGCGTCCGCTCCACCGTGACCTCGGGAGGGGAGATCTACGTCGTGAATTCGCGCGGCGATTATCTCATCCATCCCGATCGCACGCGGGAATTCGGCGCATTGCACGACCGTGCCAACGACTGGCGCAAGGACTTTCCATATTTCGCCGCCTTGGCCGGCACGCTTGAAGTATCCACGCGGCTCATACCGGATGGATCCGGCCGGCCGAGCGGCGCGGCCATCGCGCCGGCGCTGCTCGCGGGCCAGGAATGGGTCGCAATCATCGAGACGATTCCGGCGCCTGTGTTCGGCCTCGTGCCAGGGGCCATCCAGAGAACCTCCTTGCTCGTCGGTGTGCTGGCCGTGCTCGCAGCGGCCTCACTCGCGGTGCTGCTGGCGCGTTCGTTGACACGCCCGATCGGGCGCCTCACTGCGGCGGTGCAGGCCATCGGCAGCGGACGTCCAGCGGAGATTCCCGTCGATGCTGGCGGTGAGACCGGCGTGCTGGCGCGGGCCTTTGCCCGGATGGTCGAGGAGACGCGTGCGAAAACGGCCGCTCTCGAGCGCGAGATCGAGGAGCATCGCCGCACCGAGGCTGCGCGAAGCCATCACGCGGCGCGCGAGAGGCTGTTCAGCGCCGCGGTGGAATCATCCGACGATGCGATCGTGATGCAGACGCTCGATGCGGTCATCACGGGCTGGAATCCGGCCGCCGAACGTCTCTATGGCTATTCGGCGGAGGAGGCGATCGGCAAGCCCACGTCGATCATCGTCCCGCCCGACCGTCGCGCGCACGGCAAGGACTATTTGCAGCGGATCGCACGGGGCGAGCCGATCGAACGGTTCGAGACCGTACGCCTGCGCAAGGACGGCACGCCGGTCGAAATCTCGCTCAGCCTCTCGCCGATCAGGGGTCCATCCGGCGAGATCGTCGGCGTCTCCGGGAGCGCGAGCAGCCTGACCGAGGCGCGGCGCGCCGAGCGGGCGCTGCAGCACCAGCTCGAGGAGCGGCGACAGATCTTCGAGACGTCGCAGGACCTGATCATGATCATGGATGCGCGGGGCCATATCGCGCAGATCAGCCCGAGCAGCGAAGCCATTCTCGGCTACCGGCCGGACGAGATGATCGGCCGCAGCGGCGCCGATTTCATTCATCCCGATCATCTGGAGCAGTCGCGCGCCGAGATGCGCGCCTTGCGGCGCGGCGAGCGTCCAAAGCTCGCCGACACCCGCTGCTTCCACAAGAACGGCCACGGGGTCTGGCTGTCCTGGCTCGGTAACTGGTCCGAGCCGGCGCATCGATTTTTCTTCATCGGTCGCGACATGACAGAAGCACGGCTCGCGCAGGAGTCGCTGCGCGAGAGTGAACGGCTCGCCCGCAACATCGTCGAGACCTCGCTCGACGCCTTCGTCCAGACCGACGAGACCAGCAGCATCCTGAGCTGGAATTCGCAGGCCGAACAGCTCTTCGGCTGGCGCCGTGACGAGGTGCTCGGCAAGAGCACGATCGATCTGATCGTCGCCGAGAGCGAGCGTGAGAGGGTCAGGGCGGGACTGCGGCGTTTCCTCGAGGATGAGGACGGCAGGACGCTGAACCGCCGCCTCGAGCTCATGTGCCGCCGCCGCGACGGCAGGGAATTCAGGGCCGAGCTGAGCGTCACCGCCCTGAAGCGCCGCGAGGGCCTGTTGTTCAACGTGTTCTGCCGCGACCTCACCGACAAGATCGCCGCCGAGGAGCGCATCCGTCACGCCGAGAAAATGGAGGCTGTCGGCCAGCTTACCGGCGGCGTGGCGCATGACTTCAACAACATTCTGACCGTCATCACCGGGACGATCGAGATTCTCGCGGAGGCGGTCGCGAAGGAGCCGCAGCTCGCGGCCATCACCAAGATGATCGACGAGGCCGCCGCGCGCGGCGCCGATCTGACCCAGCACCTGCTCGCCTTCGCGCGCAAGCAGCCGCTCCAGCCGCGCGAGATCGACATCAACTCGCTGATCGTCGACACCGCGAAACTGTTGCGGCCGACGCTGGGCGAGCAGATCCAGATCGAATCGGTGTTCGAGGACGAGAATTGCGTCGCGATCGTCGATCCCAACCAGCTCACCACCGCGATCCTCAATCTCGCGCTCAATGCTCGCGACGCCATGCCCGGCGGCGGCAAGCTGATCCTGGAGACTGGCGCCGCCTATCTCGACGAGATCTATGCCAGCGCGAACGATGTGCCGCCGGGGCGCTACGTCCTGATCGCCGTGAGCGACACCGGCTCCGGCATCCCCGCGAACATGTTGACCAGGGTGTTCGACCCCTTCTTCACCTCGAAGGGACCGGGCAAGGGCACCGGACTCGGGCTTTCGATGGTCTACGGCTTCATCAAGCAGTCCGCAGGTCACATCAAGATCTACAGCGAGGAGGGCCACGGCACCACGATCAAGATGTACCTGCCGCCCGGCAAGACGGCGACAGCGGTCGGCGAGGGCGTGACGCCGGCGACGATCGAGGGCGGACACGAGACGATCCTCGTGGTCGAGGACGACCGTCTGGTGCGGGACTACGTGCTGGCGCAACTGCATTCGCTGGGTTACGTCACCTTGCAGGCTGCGAACGCCGCGGAGGCGCTCGCGATCGTCGCCAGCGGAAAGCCGTTCGACCTTCTGTTCACCGACGTCATCATGCCCGGCAAGATGAACGGACGGCAGCTCGCCGACGAGTTGATGAAGTCGCGCCCGGATCTCAAGGTGGTCTACACGTCAGGCTATACCGAGAACGCGATCATCCATCACGGCCGGCTGGATTCGGGTGTTCTGCTGCTGGCAAAGCCCTATCGCAAATCGGATCTTGCGCAGATCATCCGCAGGGCGCTGAGCGGGTGATGCCTGGGAGCCCCGTAGCCCGGATGCGCGAAGCGACATCCGGGACTCTGCGGCAGCGTTCCCGGGTATCGCTTCGCTCACCCGGGCTACAAACTCCCTACGATGCGCGCTGGGCCGCAGTCATCACGATGCGGATCAGATCGGCGGCATTGCGCGCGCCGAGCTTCTTCATGATGTTGGCGCGATGGTCCTCGATCGTGCGCGGGCTGATGCCGAGCGTTCGGCCGGCTTCCTTGTTGGATGCACCGGAGGCGAACTGCTCCAGCACCTCGCGCTCCCTGCGCGTCAACGGCTCGCGTCCGGGGAAATGCAGCGAGCCGAACTTCGGCGCTGCATTCTGCGCCTGCCTGCGTGCATAGGCGCCGATCGCCTCATCGAGCCGGCCGACGATCTCGCTGCCGCGGAACGGCTTCTCGATGAAGTCGAGGGCGCCGCTCTTGATCGCGCCGACCGCCATCGCGATGTCGCCCTGACCGGAGATCATGAAGATCGGCGCCGGATAGTCCTCGCCCTGCAACTCCTTCAGGATGTCGAGACCCGACTTTCCGGGAATATGCACGTCGAGCAGAATCGCAGCCGGTGTGCGGCTTCGCGCGACCGAGAGCAGTGCTGCACCGTCTGCAAAACAGATCACGTCATAGCCCGCTGCCTTCAACACCATCGACAAGGTGTCGCGAACGGCAGGGTCATCGTCCACCACGAAGATTTCACCGCGAGAGCTTTGTTCGGCCATGTGCCACATCCGGTTGGCATGAAGGACTCGCGTCCGCGCCAACCCTTATGGCGCTCGGCGCGGATTCGGCCCACCCGTATTTGTACGGGACATGGACTTAACGCACAAGTAGCGGCAAGGTGCCTAATTGCGGGACACGGAGATTATCCATGCTAAATTTCGCTGGCCCGGCCCCGCTTGTCGCGACGTCTGCAACTGACAGCCGTCAGTTGATCGCAGCCGATCTTCGCTCTCTGATCGTGCGCATCGACATCAGTCTGCGCCTGATCGACGCAGTCATGGCTGAGGAAGACGCGGCGGGGCACGTGAGCGCTATCGCGGGTTCCAATGAGATTTTCGTGCTCGACGACGTCACGCCCCGTTACGCCGCGGCGGGCGCCGCTCTCATTGCCTGCCGGGCGGGGCTCGACCACGCCCTGCAACAATTGTCGGAACCCGGCAATCAGGCCTGAGCCGCAATCAGCGCGGCGGAGCCGCCGCAGCCGCTTGCATGGCAGCTCAGCGCGTTAAAGCGCGATGCGATCAGGATGAATCGTCACCGCGCTTTAGGTTGTTGTTCAAGCATGATCTTTTCGGAAAGCCGCGGCGCACTTTTCCGGATCATGCTTTAGGCGCGATGCCGTTCCACGATCGCGTCGTTGGCGACACCACCCCAGGTGTGGATCGCAGGCAGGCCCATCGCGATCTTGCCGAGATTGGCGAGGCTGATGCGCAGTGCCGCGAGATCGAGCGGCTTCGGCAGGCTCTGCAACTCGATCCCGACGGAGCGGGCAAAGCTGCGGGCGGCGCTGCGGCGGCTGCCGTCCATGCCGCTGATGACGATCACGGAGCCCGCGAATTTCGCGCTCGCCATCTCGCGCAGCACGTCGATGCCGTCGCCATCCTCCAGCACGAGGTCGAGCGTCACGCAATCAAAGCGCGCGGCGCGGAGCTTCTCGATCGCGTCCGTCACGGATGGCGCCACGGTGACTTCGTGGCCGGCCTGCTTGGCGGCGACCGCGATCAGGCGGCGTTGCGTGGCGTCGTCGTCGACCACCAGGAGCTGAAGCGCACGCCGCTCGGCGACATCGGGGAGGTTTGACGAGACGGGGGAAAGAGAACTTCTGGGCATTTCCGAATCCTGAGATTGAGGCCCTCAATGGATACACGGCTCGCGCTTAGGCGATGTAAAGCTGCTGCGGCCAATTGATTCGAATGTGTTCAGCAAATGTGAAGCAAGGTGCCGGAAGGAATGGCGGCAGCTGCGGCCAGATCACGCCGCGGCGTCGTGGCCGCCGGCCGCACCGCGCTTCTTCCTGTTCTTGCCGCGCAAGAACTGGATGTCCATTTCGGCGCCGTTGACGCGGACCAGCTCGCAGCGGCGGTAGGCGAGGCCCGTTGACGACAGCAGCAGGAAGAACTCTTTCAGATTCAATCCCTGGATCGAGCCCTCCACCGTGAGGATGGCGTCGGTGTCGGAGATTGCGTTGAGCTTGCAGTCCCGCCGCCAGGTGCCGTCGATGGCCATGATGCAGACATCATAGCCGCGGCTGAACGTCACGCGCTCCGCGCCCTTGCCATCGTCGGCCATGTTATTGCCCCGCCATCGCCGCCGCCATGCGCGGCGCCGCTGCGGCGAGAACCGGCTTGGCTGCTGCCGCACGCGGATCGTTCGGCTTGTAGAGGCCGCGCCGCTCCGGAATCGGTCTGAACGTATCGGTCAGTCCGACCACGGTCTCGGCGGCGCCCAGCACCAGGAAGCCGTCCGGCTCGATCTGGCGCGCCAGCCGGTTGAAGATGTTGATCTTGGTGTCCTGGTCGAAATAGATCAGCACGTTGCGACAGAAGATGACGTCGAAGGTGCCGAGCTGGGCAAAGTCGTGCAGCAGGTTGAGCTGGCGATGCTGGATCATCGCCCGCAATTCGGGATTGATCTGCCAGGTCTCGCCGGTCTGCTTGAAATATTTGACCAGCATCTGGATCGGCAGGCCGCGCTGCACCTCGAACTGGCTGTAGACGCCGGCCCTCGCCTTCTCCAACACCTCTTGCGACAGATCGGTCGCGATGATCTCGACGCGCCAGCCGGTGAGGGCCGCGCCCATCTCCTTCAGGCACATCGCCAGCGAATAAGGCTCCTGCCCGGTCGAGCCGGCGGCGCACCAGATCCGCACGCTGCGGCGGTTGGCCCGCGCCTTGATGATCTCGGGCATGATGTGGTCGCGGAAATGATCGAACGGGACCTTGTCGCGGAAGAAGAAGGTCTCGTTGGTGGTCATCGCCTCGACCACATCGGTGATCAGCGTGCGCGAGCCGGCTTGCAGCTTCTGCACCAGTTCGGCGATGCCGGAGAGCCCCGCCTTGCGGGCGAGCGGCAGCAGGCGGCTCTCGATCAGATATTGCTTGTCTGCGGACAGGTCGAGACCGGAATTATCCTTTAGGAACTTACGCAGATACTCGTACTCGGTCGGGGTCACGGATGGCCTCTCGGAAGCTGTACTGGAACACTCTGGCCCAAACACTCGGGCCAGACACACTCAGACCATGGCTTGTCCGACCGGGATCAAACCAACTTCAGCGAACTTGTCGGCGATAATGTCTTTGTCGAAGGGCTTCATGATGTACTCGTTGGCGCCGCCGCTGAGCGCCTGCGCGATATGAGCCACGTTGTTCTCGGTGGTGCAGAACACCACCTTGGGCTGGTCGCCGCCGGGCAGGCGGCGCATGTGGCCCATGAACTCGAAGCCGTCCATGACGGGCATGTTCCAGTCGAGCAGCACCGCGTCGGGCAGCTGCCGCTGGCAGATCTCGAGCGCCTTCGCGCCGTCCTCGGCCTCGGTGACCTCGAATTCCAGACCTTCCAGGATCCGGCGCGCGATCTTGCGCACCACGCTGGAATCATCGACCACCAAACACGTCTTCATTTTGGTTCTCCGGCTTCGATGGTTTCGTTGGTTCAGGCCGCCATCATTTCGGGTGCGAGCTCGAGGACGCGATCGACGTCGAGGACGACCATGAGCTGGCCGTCGAGGCGGTGGACGCCGCCTGCGAGCTTGGCCATGCGGGGGTCGAGGTTGACGGGGTTCTCCTCCTTGCCGTCCTCGGGCAGGCGCAGCACCTCGCCGATCTGGTCGATCAGCAGGCCATAGGATTCGCCGCGCAGGTCGACGCCGACCGCCATCGGCACCTTGCCGTCCTCGGCCTTGGGCAGGCCGAGACGGGCGCGCATGTCGACCACGGTGACGATGCGGCCGCGCAGGTTCAGAACCCCTGCGATCTCGCGCGAGGACAGGGGAACGCGGGTGACGCGCTCGGGCATGAACACGTCCTGGACGCGGGAGATCGGCAGGCCGAACCCCCCCCCCCCCCCCCCCCCCCCCCCCCCCCCCCCCCCCCCCCCCAGCTGGCCGCCGATCATCGCGGTGACGTATTCGACCATGGCGCCTTCGCTTACTTGCGTCTTGCTGGTCATAGCGTATCTCCTGGTCCCGTTAGGCCGCGGCCCGGCTCAGCTCGGAAGCGCCGGCGGCGCCCGCGGTCTGCTCCTTCAGCGCCGCGATCA